>CAWAQU010000008.1:0-62266 GCA_963784355.1 uncultured bacterium
ATCAGTTGTATATCGACCAAAATCATAACAATCAACAAGACGGAGATGAAAGCAATGGTAGAAGAGATCAAACTATAATCACTACAGGAGTCTATGTCTTTAAAGATGCAGTTACTGGGAATATTCTGGGTAATGTAAGCTCACAAACAGATTATACAGACCCAGCTACACTCATATTCAAAAGACTTCCTAATAAAGATTACAAAGTTGAATTTACCCAAGTGCAGTCTCCTTATCCACCACTATCCGGTAGCGAGCTTACTAAACAATTCACAGTTGATAACATCACTAAAAACTTTAGTCTTACTTACGGCTTTATCCCAACAAACAATAGTAGCATAAGTGGAAAAGTATATTTAAACAGAGGCAGCACTGATTATGAAGCAAATGGTTTAGATAATAATCCGGCAACTGTTTTTGATAATGAACAGCTATATAGTGGAAAAATTATTCAGCTGTATATGCATAATATACTTATTGCTACCCAAAATACTAATCAAAACGGTGAGTACAACTTCCCAGGCCTTGCTGAAGGATATTACAGAGTACAAGTTGCTGACGTGGCGCCAAGTGGCACAACTTGTTTAATGTGCATTGCTGAAGGGACATATGTATACCAAGACACCAACACTACTCAAGACTTTACTTATGACTACAATGCAGTCTTTACTATAGGAGCCTTTCATGACACAATTGCCAATGGTATCTGGGATGAGTCTGAATTAGCAACTGAAAAAGGTGGCCCAATAAGATTTACCCTGACTTATACAGGTGATCCTTTAACTACAGCTGATAACTCTGTAGTAGCTACAAACGTTGGCCCAAATCCATGTTGCAGTAGAACCGGAATTGGAAATTTGATGCCGGGAAATTACTCAGTTAGTATTAACAATATTCCATCCGGAATTACCTTAGGCGGCGGTTTATCTAACCCTGATCCTATAGGTATTTTGGCTAGTGAAAATTTAGCAAAGAACTATCCATTTAGTCCTTTCACTAACAATATTATTAAGGGTAAAGTATTTATCAACCAACGCGACGAGCAAGGTGAGAATGAATATAATACTGGGGAAACGGTACTTGCAGGTACGGTAGTTTCTGTGGTAGGGCCTCTTGGTACCTACACAGCTACAGCAAACTCAAGCGGAGACTACGAAATTACAGGACTGCCAACTGGTAATTACAAATTGCATAAGTTTAGTGATGGCGAGGGGGAGAGTAATCCTATTCCTAACGCTATTATACCAATTCAGTACGCTTCCGGTGTAGTTGATCAGTGTTTAACTACAATTAAATGTAAGAAAATACTTAGTGAAAAGTGGGTATGGGGTACAACTATGATTGGAGGTGTAGACTACAGCGATGCTGATATAGTTAAAGCTGGTGTCAATATAGATAATAGTACAGTTATCACAAATAATCTGATTTATGTGTATACTAATAAATTAAAGGGGCAGTGTATTGATGATAAAAAATGGTGACGGACAGCTTAGTACTTATCCCAACAACCCAGCTGATGGGCCGGTAGCTGGTTGTAACTTTGAAGTTAAGAAACAAAATGGTGAAGTAGTTTACAGTACTATTGGTAACTTTGATACAGGCCCATATTTAGAACCTGGTACTTACATAATTAAAAAGCTCAACAACTTAACCGGCAAACTAAACACAAATACAACTAAAAGTAGGTCTGGAGAAAGAGAAGATCCAACCACTGTCAACTTAGGTTCAGTTAGTGAGGTAACTCTAACTATCACAAATACAAGTATATATCAAAAATCAACAATCAACTTCTTCCAGTTTACTCCGGTACTCACTTCCAACTCTTCCATAACAGGAAAAGTATTTAGGGATAAGGAAAATAATGGTAGTTTTGATATTTGTAGGACTTGATGAGGATATATATACTTTAGAAGATAACGATGAGCCAATAGGTGGTGTACAAGTTAATCTATCCGGTACAGGGCCTAATGGTATTACAATAAATAGACAAGCAAGTACAGCAGTTGATGGTAAGTTCCAGTTTACTGATTTACCTCAAGGCACCTATACTGTTACTGCTACTGGGTTGCAGGTGGAGATTGGGAATAATAGTAGTGGAGATGGAAGTGGTAGCGTAGAAACTCCTTAGTAAACTTAGTAGGAAGTATTTGTGGGTTTGCAAGAGGAAGTAACAGCAATAAAATAGCCCCCTGGTTGGGGGGGGTTGGGGGTTGCAACAACTAATTATAATAGTGACATTTAACCATTAATATCCACATTTATTTTTCTGTGGCTGCTCATTCTAAGTATAGGAATTTGAATCACAAGAATACCTTGATTGATTGCGGCTTTGATTTTATCTATGTCCAGATTTTCATTTATTGTCAGCTCACGATAAATTCTCCCCAAAAACACTCTTCAAGTAATAAAGTAACACTAGCATCAGAATAAGGTTTTTTTCTTATACCTTTAATTGATAAAGTATTATTTTCAACTGAAATGTCAAGGTCCTTAGGATTTCCCCCGGCAACTGTGGACACAACATAAATACTTTCTTCATCTCTGTATACATCAACAGTTAATTGAGGTACTTCTTCAGGCTTCCAAGCAGCATTTGCACCTGTAGCTGATGAGGCATCTAAGGCTTGCTGGGTAGTTACATTAATTTGTGACATATATTATATTTCATGGTTTTTTAACATATTAATAATTTGCTGATTGTCTTATTGCTCCCAAATCGTATAAGCTATATTACCGTTCGGATTTATTAAAAATACCCCTCTTTTTTGTAGTATATGAAGCAAAAAACTTTTTAGGGGCCCCGTAAGCATCTCTAATTTGTTTTCCTTCATCCACTAGAATATCAAATTGGTAATTCTGTTTCTATAAATTTTTGATGGGATTTTTCATCAGCATGATTCACACCATAAACTTCAACACCTAAATCTTTATACTCTTTATAAATATCTCTGATTCCGCATAGTTGCGAAGTACATCCGGGTGTATCATCCCCAGGGTAAAATACTAGTAACACCTTTTTACCTTCTTTAAGCAATTTACTTAAACTAATCTCAATACCAGCTTGGTTTTTTGCTGTAAAATCAGGGGCTTTATCACCTACTTTTAGTACTTTGGCTTCTGTTTCTTTACTCATAGAATTATTCCAAATCTGTCTGAGTTGAAAATTATTGTCAAGCTAATACCCGACAAGTACTTTTTGTGTAGTTACTGTAGTTGTATTTGACTCTTTTGTTTTATCCTCTTTTATAATTGCATCATTTATTCTACCCAATTCGCTAGATTTAACAATTTCCAATTTTTTTGATTCTGCATCCACCTTAAGTTCATCATCAATTTTTCTTTCAATCTCACTTCTGTAACTAACCCTTTGAACTTGTTGTTTGTAGATGTTATTTTTCAAATCATTTTTATATTTATTTAAACTAGACATATTGTTAACTACCAAAATTATGGAAAAAAAGGTAATTACAAATACCACAAGCAAAAAACTAAATCTCAAAATTTGATTAATTTGCATAATTGTTTTAAGGTTAAGATATTATTGTTTGTCAATTATATTTATGCGTTTAAATCAATTTTTAGCCCAAAATTTGGGTATCTCCAGGAGAGCAGGAGATAAGTACATTACTCAAGGTCTAGTTGAAGTCAACGGTGAAATAGGTCAGCTTTTTGATCAAATTAGCCAAAGTGATTCGGTCAGATACTATAATAATCGTGAGTGGGTTGATATCAATAGTAATGGCGAAGATAGAACTATATTGTTTTACAAGCCAATATTTAGTTTAGTTTCAAAAAAGCCGGAGTTTGGCAAAAAGACTGTTTATGATCTACTACCAAAAGCTTACCAAAATTTAAAGTATGCAGGGAGGCTAGACTATATGAGCGAGGGGCTACTTGTCCTCACAACCAGTGGCGAATTAATCCAAACCCTGACTCACCCAAGCAATGAATCAGACAAAGAGTATCTTGTGGGATTGAAATACGCTTTGAAAAAAGAAGAGGTGGGTGAAATGAAAAGTGGTATGACGCTTGAAGGCGTAAAGTTAAACCCTGTAATGGTAAATCTGTACAAAGCTGCCGATGTAGAATCTAGGCACGATGAGTACAATTTTTTGAGCTTGCAGAGGAATTTTTGGTGGTATAAATTTACTTTATCAGAAGGAAAGAATAACCAAATCCGCAATATGTGTGAGGCTTTTGGGCAAAAAGTACTACGACTAATTAGGGTAAAGCAAGGTGAGTATTACTTAGATTCAAAACTTTATAAACAAAAAATTATTGAGGTAAGATAAAGTAAGCCATAATCAATGCAAATAGTTGATAAAATAAGCCACCAAAGTGAGCTGGATATTACGATTTTACAAAAAGAAATATATTCGATATACTTACATAAATAAGTAGTGAAACCTTGTATTCAGTGTATTTAGTATTTACACTTATTGAGGTAAATTAATAAAAATAAAAATAAAAAACATATATTATGGTAGATTTTCGGAAGATTCAATTCCGTTTAAATTATAGTAAAAAAAGCTGGTATATAATTGCTTCTGCTTCTTTTGCTATTTGTATTTTTGCATTAGGCATTCTTAGTGTAAATAGTAATCTGTTTTCAAAACAACCACGGGTAGCATTAGCTAATCTTGATTGTAGTTTAAATAATGTAGCTACAATAACTTATGATGGGGCAGTTGATACTATTTATTCTAATGAATTAGCTTATCCGATGGAGTGTGTAGTAACTAATAGTACTTCAACTTCTGGAACAGGTAGTAGTAGTAGTAGTAGTACGAGTACTTCAACTTCAGGTACTAATACTTCAACAACTAGTAATACAAGTAACACCACTGATACAACAAATACTGCAACTAATACAAGTACTTCAACCTCAGGTACTAATACAGCAACAAACACTTCTAACACAAGCAATACTGCAACTAATACAGGTTCTAACACGAGTAATACAGCTACAAGTACAAGTGGAACTGCTACTTCAACCTCAGGTACTAATACTTCAGGCACGGCTGGTACTACTAATACGACCAGTAATACGACTGATACAGCTACAAGTACAAGTGGAACAGGTACTAACACTACGAGCACTGCTACTTCAACCTCAGGTACTAACACAAGTAATACTACAAACACTTCTAACACAAGCAATACTGCAACTAATACAGGTTCTAACACGAGTAATACAGCTACAAGTACAAGTGGAACTGCTACTTCAACCTCAGGTACGACTTCAGGAACAACATCTACAAGTACAAGTGGAACAGGTACTAATACTACGAGCACTGCTACTTCAACCTCAGGTACTAATACAGGTTCTAACACGAGTAATACAGCTACAAGTACAAGTGGAACAAGCACAAATACAGGTTCTAATACTACGAGCACTGCTACTTCAACCTCAGGTACTAATACTTCAGGTACAAATACAGCAACTAACACTTCTAATACAAGTAATACTGCAACTAATACAGGTTCTAACACGAGTAATACAGCTACAAGTACAAGTGGAACTGCTACTTCAACCTCAGGTACTAATACTTCTAATACGAGTAATACAAGTAACAACACAAGTAACACAACTAATACAGGTTCTAATACAGGTACTACTTCTAATACAGCAACGAACACTTCTAATACAAGCAATACTGCAACTAACACAGGTACTAACACGAGTAATACCTCTAACACGACCAATACGGCTACAAATACAAGCAATACTGCAACTAACACAGCCACTAACACAACTAATACAAGCAAAAATACTAACACCTCAAACTCATCCAACACAACCATGGATCCAATTAGTAATGTAATTAGAACTGGAGGAGAGTCTATAGTAAAAATTGTATCTCTAGTAGGACTAATATCAGTCTTTGTACTTTATCGTAAAAAACATAAGCAAAAAGTAGATTTAAAGTAGGAAAAGTAAAAAATTAAATAAAATACAAGCCCAGCTTAAATAAAAATAAAAATACATACAAAAACAAACACAAAAACAAATAACGCATATGAAGAAAACAAATCCTTTTTTTAAAGTTTCAAAACTAATAGTTAAAATAAAAAGTAGACTAGAAGGTAAATTAAAATTAAAAAGTAAGTTTGAAGATAAGTTTACTGGAAAGTATAAATGGTTAGTAAAGAGACCTGCAGTTTTTACTCTAATTACTACTTTACTTTTTTCTTTAGTACTTGGAGCTGGATTGTTTGTGTTAAATGATAAGTTGCAAGTAAGAAAGGATGCAAGGGCTAGTTATAATGTGCCGGCGGTGGATAAGGAGTGTGCGTTTAGATTGGATATTATTGAATTTAGTAACGGACAAGTAATGCAGAATTTAGGAGGGTGTATACTGATTTTAGAACAAACGGAGCATCAGCAATAGGTTCACAATCATATTATAACAACGACCCATTAAACGCTACTTCTTTTAACAAAAATTTAGCAGCTCGGTACAAAGTGTTTCAGTATAATAGTATTGAAATCACTAACCGTGACGAAGATAATAAAAAAGTTACCGTTAAAATTAACGCCTCACTAAGCAGGGATGTGGATACTAATTACACAATGTATAGAATCTATTCACTCGGAATCGCTGAAGATGTTTCTACTTTTAACGGAAATGTTGTTACTGAAGGTTACGTCTGTGCCCCAGAACAAGTAAATGGTGTAAGCACTACTACTAATTCTGACGGAAGTATTACGGTTAATTGGAGCAATCCGGGAAATAATAATATTGGGGGGGTCCTGTCATTTGCCCTACAATGCTCTCCAGATCAGCAAAGTTGGTTTGGATGCGGCTACACAACTGTTAATGATATTTTATCTTTAAAAATAAGTAATGGGTTAAAGTCTGGAACCAATTATTTTAGAGTATTCGCAGATAATACCATTGGTTTGAGCAAACCTTCTAACATTGCTTCAGCCACTTTTAAAAGTAGGCCTAATAAAGTAACTAATTTGGCAGCTAGTTGGGATGGTACTAAAATTAATCTTACTTGGAGTGCTCCTGCTGACAATTCATCACCTATTACTGGGTATGAAGTTAAATACACAACTGATGGAACTATTTGGAGTACTCATTCTACAGTCAACACTACAAATCTAACTATAGACGATTCCACTAATTTTCCAGTAGGTAATTATGCGTTTAAAGTTATCGTATCTAACTCTATTGGCAAGACTGGCGATTCGAATTTTGCAAATCTGAAAGATCCTAATAACCCTGATAGCTTTAATCTTAATTTGAAGTATGAAGACGGTGCGGTATTTGGCTGGGGCGCTAACTCAGACAGTTCGCTAACTGCTCAACAATTATGCATGGGAGGCGTGGGTCTTGAACCAAATGTATTCCAGCCCACTCAAGTCACTTCACTCAGTGAAAGCAATAGCGATCTTAACGGAAATAATATTAAAAAAATAGTTGGAAACAGTCGTTTTGGAAGTCGTTCATTAATACTAACCAAAAATGGAAAAGTATACGGCTGCGGGGATAACCGAGCAGGAATATTAGGAAGAGGAGTTCTTTATAGTAGTTTTAACTCTAACGGTGCAACAGCACCAGATCACACCCTTTCACCAGGCCAATATTTATCATATTCCGGAGTGCCCGAAGAAATTTCTAAAGTCAACTTTTTAGATGGGGAATCTATTACCGACATTGAGCTTGAAGAGACGATAGCCCTGGCTTCAACTAATTTTGGCAGAGTTTTGTATTGGGGACAAGGTGGATTTTGTGCTATGGGTGTAGGCCAAAAAAATAGCGGTGGTCAATGCGATGGTGTTAATAGCAGCGTGCCAAGAGAGCTTTTAGTTAAATCCGGCGGCATAAGTATGGCTGGAACGGTAGTTAAGGTTAGTAGAAACTATAGCAATGAATTGATGCTAAACGATAAAGGAGAAGTCTGGACAACATGTTATTGGTGCGTTGCAAACGGCCAAATTAACCTCAGCAGCACTGACTATGGGGGATCAAGCGGTAATACCCAAGCTCCACCTATAATTAAAATTGAGAACGTCAATAACATGACCGAAATCGCAGGGGTGGGGTTCAACGGCATTGTAGCTTTAAAATCTGACGGAACGCTTTGGACTTTAGCCGGACACGATTCCAGTAGCTATTCTGCAGGTGCATACCTTGGTACTGGTGCTAGTACTGTCACCTCTCCTGTTCAAATTAATTTTGGTGGGGAAAAAATACAAGAATTCAAATGCAAGGGTACTAGCTGTGTAGCTCTTGACGAAGTTGGTAAGGTTTGGATGTGGGGAGTAGATATCGTTGTTCCGACCACACAAACTCTTTCTAACTACAAATCAAAGGTTAATACTCCTATAAGTATCCCTACTTCATATTTTGGAGGTAAAAAAATTAAAAGTATTGCCAATGGAAGCAGTAACTATACAGTACTCGATGAAGATGGGGAAGTTTGGGCTTGGGGTGAAGATAACGTAGGTCAAATTGGACAAGGTCAAGAAGCCTGGAATAACACAAAAATGTACTCAGCTCCAATCAAAGTAAAATCTCCTCAGAGCATAAACGATAATTTAGAAAATATAAGTAGTGTCTACTCTAATGGCTACAATGCTTCCACCTTCGCAACAACCTCCACAACCCCCTCCCGCATCCTAGACTGCAGGTTACCTTCAAACCCACTTGACCCAGCTTCTACTCCTAAACCAGTAGCTCCAATCATTGTTCCTGAGTATGCTAAAGTAAATCATGATATTTTTGGTCTTACTCTAGATAAAGATTCTAACTTGTATGTACTTAAAGCACCTCGCGACTCTTCTTCAACAGGTAGATCTATTTACTACCCTGATGCTGATTCCCGGTCTAACCCAGCTCTTTATTCTTCTGATCTTTCTATTACTAAACTTGCTCCTTCTGTAACTGCTACCCCTAAGATTCCTTCTAGTATTACTCCTAACTGGAAAACTATTTCTAATTGGGGAAGACCAATGGATTTAGATACTCCTGGATTTAAGAGTCTTGTCTCTAACAATACTTTGTATACCTTTGGGTTAAGAGTAAAACCAGGTTCTGACTTAGAGTCTTCTCTTACTGTTTCCTTAGCTGACTCTGATCCTAATAATGATGCTATTCCCCACGACGCAGATATTACAGGTCAAGTAGAAGGCTTTGTTACTAAAATTGATATTGCCACTGGTAATGTGATAGGTACTCAAGGAGGATTTAAAGCAGCAGGGTTTGCTAAAGACTTTGGTGATATTTCAGTAAATCAAAATGGTGAAGTATTCATTGACGATACAAGACATCAAGCCGGAGGACAGGTGCAAGATAGTACCAGTGGCTCCTCTGCCTTTACTCCTAATACTTACAAGTATATTCAAAAGGGAGCTAGTAGCGCCCCCACTCCAGCTTCTGCTCTTACTCCTAATCCTAGTTTTTCTACCTTACCTGAGAATACCTTTTTAGATATCGCTTCAAGAGATGATGGAAAGAGTCTTTCCTTTGTAGGGCCAAATAGTATTCAAAACTATGGAACAGATATCTATTCTATTGATGGAAGTGGTAGCGCTCAGTTCATGAACTTGTCTTTAATGCATCCTTATGATGGAGGAGACCTGGAAGTAGCTAAAGCTGATACTACGTATGAAGGAGGACAGAACGGGACTGGTGGAACTGGAAATGGACTAGACTTACAAGGTAATAACTTTGCTTACTATACTATTGGATATGGAAGTCAGATAAGACCAAGTCTTGGAAGAGTAAACAAAGATAATACCATTACTTATTCTAACAACCACCCAGTAGATAAAGATTTTATCTCTTCTAATACAGGATATATGGATAAAGTAGTCTTTGATCTAGAGAATCAAGTTATCTACTACAAGAATGGAAGTAGAACAGAAAACAATTTAGACCAGACTATTGGAAAAATATATTGTCCTAAGACTCAGGCTGAGGCTGATACTCCTGATCCTAACCCTAATTGCACAACAACAGGTACTTGTCCTAAGCCTCCTAGTTGTACAACAGGTACTTGTACTGATGATGGTACTACTACTTGACCCGCATCTGCTAAACTAGACATAAGTTTCTGAACTATTCAGAAATGATTTAAAACAGTTACATTTTAAAACAGTTACATAATTTATGTTATGAAAGGCAGGCGTTTCCCTCAAGAACTCAAAGATCAAATCCTTGAGCAAATTAAAACATCAGGTAAAAGTATTGTAGAAATATGTCGTGAGAACGGATTAAACGAAAAAACAGTATATGGTTGGACTAAAAACAAGATGCTAGAATCAGGTCATCAACAAAACTTAACTCTAGAAGTAGCAAGACTGAAAAGAGAAAAACAACAATTAATTGATTTAATAGGTAGACTTACAATTGATGTTGATAAGCTGAATAAAAAAAAAGATAAACTGTTTTGAAATCAACAAACTGCCTAAATCTGAAAGGTTAAAACTGGCTAGAGTCTGCTTAATTGAGTATCCAAGTACAAACAAATCGCTACTGGCTAATATTCTTAAGCTCAATAGAACATCACTTTATCTGACTTCTAAACGAAATCTGTCAGATAATCATCATAAACAAGAAATATTATCGTTACTTGAGGACAATCCTTGTTATGGCTACCGTAGGGTAGCTATTTACTTTAAGTGGAGTAATAATAGGGCAAGACGGATTATGAGGAAATTTAGTATCTATCCACATTACAGGAAGCCAAAATATTTAGTTAAAAAGTGTGATTTAGGTAGGGTTGAATTAGAAATACCAAATCTGCTTAAACCAATTATTACAGAAAAACAGTTAACAAAACCTAATCAAGCATGGTCAGCTGATTTTACATATCTTAGCTACAACAACTCATTTCTTTACTTAGCTACAGTTATTGATACTTTTTCTAAAGAAGTTGTAGGGTTTGAAATTAGTAACAGGCATAATACTGCTTTAGTGACAAAAGCTTTGGGTATGGCGATTAAAAGATTTGGAGCACCTAGCATATTTCACTCTGATCAGGGTAGTGAATATACCTCGTATGATTATCAGGAATTGTTAAACGATCTAGGTATTGGTATTTCATTATCTAAAAAAGCCAGTCCTTGGGAAAACGGGTATCAGGAGAGTTTTTACGGTAAATTTAAATTTGAACTGGGTAGATTAAACAGATTCAAATCTGTGGAACTTGCAGGTGAAGCTATTTACAAGCAGATTTACTATTACAACAATAAAAGGATTCATACTTCAATTAGAGAAATACCTGCTAATTTTAGGAGGAAATATGAGGAGCTAAGTCAAGTACAAAATCAGTTTAAAAAAGATCAAGAAAATCAGTTTAAAAGTTTAGAATTAAGTGTCTAGTTTTTCGGGGGCTTGACAACTCCTCCTGGTGGAAAGCCTAGTGGTGATTGTGCTCAAATGGGTACTTGTACTGATGGTGGTACTCCAAACCCTAATCCAAATCCTGGTGGGAATCCTACTACCCCTCCTGGTGGTGGAACTAATCCTTGTGCTTTTGGTTGTCCTGGTGTAACTATTACTACTCCACCTGGAGGTGATCCGGGAACTGGAACTAATACTACTAGTTCTACTGCAGGTACAAGTACTGCTTCAAGTACAACTAATACAGCGAGTGGAACGACTACAACGAGTGGAACAGCTGGTTCTACTTCAGGTACATCTGGGACTTCAACAAGCACAACTACCGGAACTAATACAAATACCTCTACTTCAACAAGTACAGCTACTTCAGGTACTACATCAACAAGCACGTCTGGAACTTCAACATCTAGCTCAACATCTGGAACCTCAAGCTCTTCAACTGGTAGTACTACTGGTTCTTCTTCTACTTCAGGTTCTACCTCAGGTACAGGAGGAGGTAATGTTATACTTGTAAAATCAGCTACTAGAAATGGAGTTAGTTTAGCAAGTGGTAGTACTGTAGTGAAAGATGATATTATTACTTTTACTATTCAGTATACTAATACTACAACAAATAGTTTAAGTAATGTAGTGATTACAGATATTGTTAATATTAATGCTGACTTTGTTTTAAATTCTTGTAGTGGAACTGGAGGTGTTAGCTGCGATACTACAGGTTATGGAAATGATAGGAGTGTTAAATGGAATATACCTAGCCTTGCTGGAAGTGGAAGTAGTACTGGAGGTAGTGGAGGAGGAAGTGGAAATAGTGGAAGTGTTAGTTTTCAGGTTAGGGTTAGGTAGGGAAAAGTTTTATCTACTAGCCTTTGTACATTATACTACAAAATAGGTAAAATCAATCTAATAATAAAATTTGCACTTTTAAAGATTTACTCATTCCATGCTACTATTTTATAGTTTTCACTTCCTTTAGGCAAGCTTTTATCAGCCGGTAAAATCGTTTTTATCTCCAAGTTTACTCCCGGTTTAGTTTTGGCATTTTTATATAAACCTTCAAGTTTTGGATCCAAAATATATAGAGTTGTAGTTTCTGAAGTGCCCTTTTTAGCTTGTATTGCTGGCTTATAAGCATTATTCAATTTCACATTTGTAAAACCTACTTTCTCAAATTCACGTTGTACTTTGTAAATATCAGTGCTTTGATTACCTAGTAAAAGTACGTCTGCAGAATATAGCTCACCCTCTTGAGCAGATTGTAAAAGATTTTGTATTTGATTTTTAGCTTTAGTTCTACTAGTGGAAACTTGATTCTTTCCAAAAACCGCACCACCACAATAAGTGATCACATAATTGATCTCAGGATTTGGCCCTGTACACAAGAAACCATTTCCGGTGGACCACACTGTGGTGTAATAATTAGATTTTAAATCTAATTCTTTTGAAAATTGGTAAAGACTGTAAATTTCAGGAGCAGTTAAACTTGTTTGTAAATTATCTCCGATGATATTAAAGTAATTATTGATTTTAGTAATGTTTTCAAATAAATTTTTACTCTTAGCTGTTTCAACAATTCCCTGAACCAATTTGCTTTGCCTTTTTGAACGTGCAAAATCTGACCCCTCTCCATTATCCCCACTATGCCTGCTTCTAGAGTAAATTAGTGCAGTTTTACCGTTCATTTTTTGTTTTCCAGCCTTAAAAGATGGAGCGGGCCTCATATATCCGTTATAATCATCAGTAGGGTATTGATAGTCGGTAAAATTATTTTCCACATCTATTTCTACTCCCCCGATTTCATCTACAACTTGTTTAGCCCCATTAAAACTGACTTTTGCCCAATAGTGTATAGGTATACTAAATTCTTTACTAACTAAACTTACTAAAGCCTCAGATCCTGCAACACCTTTTTTTAAACCATTTTTCTTGCCATTATTTCTCCCCTCCGCAGTAACATACACTCCATTAATTTTTTGTGTTTCGTAGCCGTCAAAGGCTAAAGTATCCCTGGGTATGTTTACAGTCACTACTTTTTTTTCACTATAGTACAAACTGGTAAGTATGATTGTATCCGTTCCACCCTGCGGGGCTAAACCAAGTAACAAAAAATTAGTTCTCCCATCCCTCTCACCTTTAAGCTCAGTTCTTTTGTTAGCATTCATCAGGGATCCAAAAAGTTCCTTAGTTTGATCTAAAAGATTACCGTCTTCACCTTGACCAAGAGATTTACTGTTTATCGAAGCTAATGTATAAGCAAAATAGGAACCGAAACTCAACAACACCAAACTAATTAGTATTATGAATAATGTAAAAATTTTACCAAGAGCAATTTTTTTCTTAGGTTTGGCGGGATTAATATTTGTATTACTGGATCCAAAACTATTTGTTGTTATATCTGCAAAACTGTTTTCCGTATTTGGATGGTTATTCAATAAGGTAGAAGTTGGTCTATTAGAATTTTCTTCAGGGGTGAATTGATTTTTTAGAGAGGTTGGCATAAGTTCAATTTAGACAAACAAACGATTTAAAGAAGAACTTAATTTCAAATTAAGTCAAGAACCAAGTAGATCAAATTAACCTCTATGCCGCTTAAAAAGTAGTATTATAGGAGTCTTAATTATAATCCACAAATCCAAAAAAAAGTTCCAGTTTTCAACATAATATGTATCAAAAGTAACCTCATCTTCAAAATCCAAATCACTCCGACCATTAATTTGAGCTAGCCCTGTAATACCTGGTTTAATATTCAAAACTTTAAAATGGTGTGTGGCATACTTTGCAACTTCTCTTAATTGGTGAGGTCTAGGACCAACTACAGATAAATTGCCTATTAATACATTGAAAAATTGTGGTAGCTCATCCAAACTTGTTTTTTCTAGAAATTTACCCATCTTTGTGGCTCTAGGATCATCTTTAATTTTATACAAAACCCCCCCTCTAATATCATTTTTAGCAATTAGTTCCTGTTCAAACTGAAGAGCCGTTTGATTGTCATCAGTTGTGCAGTATTCTTTTTTTAATCGCCTAAATTTCCACAATACAAATTCTTTTCCATTTGGACCAACCCTCTTATTTCCATAAAAAATCGGCCCTCTTGAATCCAGTTTAATTAAAATCGCAATTAAAATATACAACCAGCTAAATAAAACTATAAAACTTAAAGAAAAAATTAAATCAAAGACTCTTTTTAGTACAATCTGCCAGCCATCCAATTTTGTATGCCTCAATTCTAAAAATACTTTTTGCCCAATATTCACTGCCCGAAGATCGTAGGCTTGATAATCCTTTAGACCTTGAGGTGAAAAGACAAAACTAATTTTATAGCGTTCAGAAAGCAAAGCCAGCTTGGGTTCAAATTCATTTAGTGAGCTATATAGGTAAATTTCACCCACTTCACCATTTTTAATTGCTTGCTCAAGCTCAGCATAATTTTCAGCAGTTAGCTCAGTGTAGGAGTATATTTTATTTATATCTTGTCTTCTATTATGTAATTGCTTCAGTAAATAATTTGTTTTATCTGCAATAATAACAATCCCAACCTTACCTAAACCAAATCTATATAAAAGATTTTCTATAGCCCAAATCACTCCTCTACCAAGTAGCACAGAATACAAAATTAAAAATCCTCCGGCACCTAAAATAAAACGACTGACCGGTACACCTCCAGGCAAAGTTTCACGATCATACTCGTAGAAAAAGAAATATGTTATTAGAGCCAACATTACTCCAAGTACTCCAATAGCTAAATTGATGAAGTTTCTCCAAAAAGATTCTCTTCTATTGACTTCGTATAATCCTAAAAATGAATAGACTAAAACAATTGTAAATGAAAACAGTATAGCTCCATTCAAGTACTCGTTGCCATAAATCTGCTTAGCCCCTAAGGCAAAACCAAACACACTTTCTTTTAACCACCAATAACGAATAATATAAATTAAACCAGCTCCAAATAAAATTGATATAAAATCAACTATAGGTAAAAGTGCTGTTTTCCAAATTTTTTTCGAGTATGAAGCTGAAAACATTTTGATCTAGATTGAATCTATTATTTGTATGCTTGTAACTACTTAGTAAATTTAAGTAGGCTAATTGCTAATAAACTATTTAATTTTAAAATAAATTATTTTTGAATATTTTGCAAATCATAAAAAACTGCCGAGGTCTTTTAAGAGCTTTTTTTTCTTTCCATGACTTTCTTTAATGTATGTGATAGCCATTTCATAAACTTCTGATCTACCAATTTTTTCTTCCCATAGTTTAAAAGTTTTCACAATATCTTTGTAGTTTCCAGGTTGCAAAAAATCACTCCAAACTTTCACTTGATTCAAGAGAATTCGTTCTATTTGGTACTGCTCTTGAGGCAAAAAATCATAGACTTTTAATAGATTTTCAGAATCTAAACTTTGTAAATTAGCTTCTAGCCAGCTAGTAAATTGACTATCAATAGCAAAGGTAATCCATATTTTTGTCTGGTTCGGAAACTCTTTTTTCAAAAGTTCAAACATTTCTGTCTTTTTGTATGCATCTTCTGATCTCAAAAACTCTAAAAATTCCCCTTTGAAATCGGAAAAGACTCCAGTCAAATGCATCTTCCACAATGACACATACAACTTACTTTGATTATAATCTTCAAGAAGTGAAAAGTATTTTGACCAAAACTCCCACCAAAATTTTCTTCCAACATACAATGATTCTTTAATTAAAGTCACTACCCTCACCTCTGTTTCAAACATTTTTAATGCTTCTGATATTTTTAAATCTAGTTTTTCTAAAAAACTTTTATACTCTACAGGATTTTTTGCCACCTCCCTAACAAGTTCATCAAACCAAAAAGGATAATAGTTATTGGAGCTATTAATATATTGATCAAACTGATCTAAAAATTTCCTGGATTTCTTTTCAGTCTCAGCCTCAAAAATAGAGTCCAGCAAAGAATCAACGTTGGCTTTATCTTTAGTTTTCACAGCTACTTTTGTAACGGGGTTAAATTCCTGTTCCAAACTAGCAGTGACTGCAACAATATGCTTGCAAACTCCATAATCACGAAAATAATAGCACTCACAGGTGACATTTTCCAAAATCACTTTATTGGCTAAATCATGTTTTTCTGGACTTAAAGCTAAATGTATTAAAGGAAATTTTATTTTATACTCCTCGTCTCCCAATACCACATATTCTCTCCAAAAATCTAAAGTTAAAGCTTGATGTCTAAGAACCTTACCTTCTAAATAATATTTAACTCCTCTACCATACACCTCCCTGGCAGTTGTTTTCTGCACAGCCTCTAAATAAGAAAACATGCCTGAGTATTTCAGAAAAACAAATTTAGGTCAAATTGACAATTCTCCAGATTTATATTCAAACTAAGCTTAATTTAATATTATTTACATGTCTTATAAAATCCTCCCGGCACAAAAAATAACAGATAGCTTTAAAAAAGTTTTGTCTTCAATCCGCACTGGTAGAGTCAATTCATCTGTACTTGAAAATGTAGTGGTTGATGCTTACGGTTCAAAAATGCATATCCCTGAAGTAGCTACAATTAATGTCCCCGAGCCTAGTCAATTAATGATTACTCCATTTGATAAAAGTTTACTAAATGTTATTGAAAAAGCTATTAGAGATTCAAATTTAGGCGTAAATCCCGTAAATGACGGTGCCGGAATTCGCTTAGTTTTTCCCCCTCTTACGGAAGAAAATAGAAAGCTCAGAGTTAAAGAAATAAATAAATTACTTGAGGAATCCAAAATCATAGTTAGATCCACCAGGCAAGATGTTTTAAAATCCCAAAAGGCCCAAAAAGAAAATGGTGATATTAGTGAAGATGAGCTAAAAAGGTTTGAACTGGACCTTCAAAAAGAAGTTGACACCTTAAATAAGGAGCTAGAATCCATGGCTGAAGCTAAACAGGATGAAATCTTAAAAATGTAAGTATGGATTTTTCTGTAATTAATGAAATTATTTTAGCTATCATACTAGGGATAGTTCAGGGTATCAGTGAGTTTTTACCAATATCATCTACAGCTCACCTGCGTCTCGTAGCAGCACTTTTGATCCAAGGTAAAGACATTGGTTTAACTGCTAGTAATATAATCCAATTTGGTACCTTGTTGTCTATCCTAGTCTATTTTAAAAAGGATTTACAAGAATATTACAATAGAATCAAGCAAATTTTAACCTTAGAAACTGCTCGAAATGAGTTTGTGACCAATTTTAAAACTTGGTGGTCTTTTCCTGAGTCCAAAAATCTTTCTATAGCTAAAAAAATTGATTATCACGAGCCTACTATTAGCAATCAGACTGATTTAGTTTTATCTCAGATTTTTATTGGTACATTGCCTATCCTAATTTTAGGTTTTGTGCTTAAGGCATTAGCTGAAAATAACAGAAGTTTGCGCGAAATAGCCTTATTTTTAATTGTGGGTTCGCTTTTGATGTACATTGCCGAGCAAATCTATACGAGAGCCAAAGACAAACAAAAACCTGCTATAATGATGCCAAGTGAGGTTATTTTAGTTGGTTTATTCCAAAGTTTAGCTGCTTTTCCGGGTATTTCCAGAAGCGGTGCTACCATCAGTGGTGCTTTGATGCTTGGTAGAAATAGAGCAGAATCAGTAAAATTTTCGTTTTTATTGTCCATCCCTGCCCTAGCGATTTTAGGCATACTTGATTTACTCAAATTAATATTGAATATTGGTAGAAACGGATTAGTTTTTATTCCACAAAACTCTCAATGGGCCGGTTTAGAGATCAATTTATCATTAATTAGCCTTATTATTGCTTTTGGAGTAGCTTATTTTGTAGGAATTGCAGTACTTAAGTGGCTCTTAAAATATTTAAGTTCAAATACATTTAAAAATTTTATTATTTACAGAGTTTTACTAGCTGTAGTAATTGTGGTTTTATTGGTGTTTAAAGTAGTTTAGTTTAGCTGTAAATTTTTTAGAGTTAACAATTTTTATTTATAATCGCAATTTTACTATTTGCCAACCTCGCCAATAACTTTATCCATTTTCTCAAAAAATACGCTGGAATCAAATTGCTTTGCGTGTTCTGTGCAAAAATCTTTCATAGCAATAGCTTTTTCAGGAGTCATTTCTTCTACTGCTTTTATTAAATCTTGCTCATCAGGGTTTGCTTTTATAAGTACTCCTGATTTGCCATCTACAACAGTTTCGATCAAACCCCCTTCATTCACGCCAATTACAGGCTTACCTGCAGCCATAATCTCCACTTGAGTAATTCCTGCATCCTCATTTACCGGGATCATAATTCCGGCTACACAATTACCTACCAAATCAGCTAACTTCTCATCAGACACAATTCCTTTGTAAGTTATATTTTTCAAGTTCCGAGTTTCTATTTGCTCTTTTACCCAACCTGCTAGAGGTCCTGAGGAAGCTACAACCAGCTTTTTGTCTGGCATTTTAGCAAAAGCTTCTACAATTAGCTTTGTCCTTTTTAATGGCTCCAGTCTAGTGTAAGATAAATAATAATCACTCTGACCCAAATACTTAAATCTATTAGTATTAACTGCCGGAAATATTACTTTGTCAGCTTCGATACCAATATATTCATACAGTCTGTTTTTGATATTTTCAGAATTTGTAATAATTACATCCATTTTTTTGCAGTCCTCTCTATATTGCAAAATAACCCATTTCTGAAATAGCTTAATCAAAGGATGCATCCAAGTAGGTTTAGAGTCCAACAAAGCCTGAAATTGATCAGTAAAAGGCCTTGGGGTGGTATGACAGTACATTATCTTTTTTACGTGCTTGCTTACTCTATCTGGCACATAGCTCACATTCCCACTAAAAATAATAATATCGTAATTATCTAGTTCTTTAACTTTCGGACTAAACAAAAAGAATAATTGCCTCTTAATTTTTCTCCAAATTGGTATTTTACTCTCTTCATGAAGATAAGTAAACTTTGATGTCGGGTCCCACACCTCTCTGGCAAAATTGTCAGTACCTACTAGATGTTTTCCCCAACCATCCATGCCAATTGCTCCGGTAAATAAATCCGCATTATAATGTTTTCGCATTTGTAAGATCAGTTTCTCTCCTCCCCCTTTGCAGTCAGATTTAAAAAAAGCGTGGAAAATGGCTATTTTGGGTTTGGATGATGACATAATATGCTTTCAATTTTGTTGTTTAGCTATATTTAGTCAAGAGTATATTAAAGCAAAAATTATTCTATTTCAAATTAAAAAATACCCTCACGTGGAGGGTTGAGACTAAATTTGAATTATATTAGATTGTAGCTACATATTTTGATGCAACTACACCAAGTTTGCCATTATAGCTTACGAGAATCATTCCATAGTATACCCCTCCAACTTTACAAGGAGCAGTAGCAGAATCAACTGGAGACATTTTTAACATTGCATTATTTGGCAAAGTTGTAATTTTTTTACAATTTCCGTCACCTCTAAGATTTAACCCATTTTTGGTATTTACCTTAAGCATTTCAACTGCTGGTAGCGGGGTAGTAACAATTTCTGTTAGGTATTTTTTTGCTACATAACCACTCACAGGCATTTCTGGTGTAGTTTTATAAATAGTAATATCAACAAATTCTATACTAATACCGCCAACTTTACAAGTTATATAGTCTACTTTACTGTTAGCTCCGATATTGACCACAGTTTGATAGAGAGCTTTATCAATTATATTACAATTTTTATCTCTAAGATTTACACCCGATTTTGAAGTTACAATGAATGGAGCCAAATAACTATAACTTTCTGCTGAAACTAGTGTTGTTGGGGCAGAGACTAGTAACATTGCTGCTGCAATGATGAATATAAATATTTTGGACATATGGAGTGAATAAAGATGTTTTGTTTTAATGGATAATAATTAATTGGTTACTATGCTACTAATATAGTACTGGGGTGTGACACAATCGTTATATCTACAAAAAAAGTGGAAAAAATGCGCAGCAAATTCAAGACGTATAGATTAATTATCAGCCATATTTTTACTCATGTCAAAAGTTGAGTTAATTCAGTTTAAATTGACATGAATTTATTTTTAAGACAATTTAAGAACCATGTTGCAGTCCCTTAAAAACAGTTTTCAAAAGACCAATAAAACCAAACTTTTAAGAGACGCTCTTCTGTACCACCAATTAAAAGAAGTACTGTCTAAAGAACTACCTACAATTTATCCTGATTTTACAGAAGATTTTCAACAAACTGAAGTATTTTTTAGAGAGCACAAATACCTAGTTGAAATTAAATTAAGATCCACCAACTTTGCTTTTATGACTTGGCTAAAAACTGAGTGCTATAATATAAGTAAGGTTTTTGAATCAAAATTAAAATCTAAAAATATCATCTCCGAACTCCAAGAAATAGAATTAAAATGTTCAGGCAAATAAACCTCACTAAATACACTTTCAATCAACTTTTATTTGTTTTTTCTCAACTTAACCTATTTCTGAGTTTCTGGTTGCTCTGGAATTTTGAATTTAGTTTGTGGCAATATGCTTTATTTGTATGTTGGAATATTTTGATTTTGCACTATCATCTCAATCTGGTCCATATCGCTTCTCATCGAATTTTAAGTAAAAATAAAAGTCTCAACAGCATTTTAGGTAATCTAGCGGCGATCTTCGGTGGGGTTACTTTTGCAGACTTTAGCAGCACTCACAAAGAACATCATAGATTTGTCTCTGACCCGCATAAAGACCCTGATTATGACATCACTGTAAATACAAACTTTTTTTTAATACCTTTCAAAATTTGGTACCACGATAGATTTTTCTGGCAAAATGATTTGTGGAGGCAAGATAGATCATGGATTGGATATTTAGTTGATAGAGTTGCTCAAGTTTTAATTGTTTCAGGATTTTATTTTTCAGGTAAACTTTCTATTTGGCTATATTTCTGGCTATTACCTATATATTTTGTCGGCTTTTTAAATGGCTTATTTTTATTTTATTTTCCCCACTATACGACCAAATTTGAAAATTACTGGAGAAAAAACCCTAGTCTCATCACTAAAATTTTAGTCTTACCAATTGATATCAGCAGATATTTTCACGCCAAGCATCATGACAGAATAAATTTAAATACCTATTATTTCCCGGTTTTTACCTATATTATAACCAAAATTAAACAACCAAATTATTCTTTACAGGACCTGAGATACACAGACATTAAATCTTAATTCGCCAGCTGCACTGTAAAATTGACAAGCTTTTAGAAATCAAGCAGGTTTCCAATATGGGATTAGGCGACAACCTACAGTATAAAATTGAAAATTTATCTCTTTATTTTCAAGGCGGAATCAGGCGATCAATACTTATTTTCACAGGTGTTTCCATTGCTCTACTGGCCCCGATTTATTTCTTGGGTCAGCTAAGTTCAAATTTATGGTTTAATACTTCGGCAAACCCGAACAAGTTTGATTCAAGCAATATAGTAAATCCTAAAAACTTAAGTGAAGAACCTTTGATTTTCAGTGATACCCAAATTGTAAGGCTTATAGGTGGAGAAAATACTTTATATACCACAATCAATAACAAAGCAAATTCTGAAATTGGCTATTGGCCATTTATTTACAGTATACAGTCTCTAGATAAAGATGATAAAGTTATTTTTCAAAAAAGAGCACAGACCTACATTTTACCGGGGCAAACAAAATACATAGTTTTACCTAATACAACCGGAGAGAAATTAAAAATAATCAGAGAACCCGAAACAAAGGCTGTTAGTTATAATCCAAATCAAATCGGTATTTATAGAGAACCGAAAATCGTGATAAAAGATCAAACTGTTGTAAAAGATGAAAAAAGCAACACACTCAAGGTAAAAGCTATATTTAAAAATGACGATCAGTTGTACATTAATTTGGTAGATGTACTATACATCATTAGAGATTCTAGACAAAGTGTAGTGGGAATTGGAGAATATACTTTTGAAAGCTTTTATCCCGGCACAGAGAAAAATATTGAAATAGACTATCCAATGCCACTTAATCGATTAGCTACCCAGCCTGACATACGCTGGTCTATAAACTATTTAGACAACTCAACTTTGAAAATAATATAAAATGAATAATTTTTGGCAAACACTTAAAAAGCCTTTCTTAATTTTGGCTCCTATGGAAGACGTTACCGATACTGTGTTTCGGCAAATCATTGCTAAGTGCGGTAGGCCTGATGTAATTTTTAGTGAATTTACAAGTTGTGAAGGTGCACAATCCGTAGGCCAAGCCAGAGTAATTCATAGATTAAAATTTGATAAAAAAGAATACCCTATTGTAGCTCAAATTTGGGGTGTCACTCCGGAGGATTACTATAAAACTGCAAAATTAATAAAGGAATTAGGTTTTAGCGGAATTGATATAAATATGGGCTGCCCAGTAAAAAAAGTGATTAAAATGGGTGCCTGCTCTGCATTAATCAAAAATCCGTCATTAGCCAAAGAAATTGTAGAAGCCTGCAAAAAAGGTGCCGGAGACTTACCTGTATCCATAAAAACTAGAATTGGCTTTAATCAAATACAAACTGAAGAGTGGATCGGCTTTATTTTAGAACAATGTAGACCCGCAGCGCTTACTATTCATGGTAGAACAGTCAAAGAAGAATCAAAAGTACCATGTCATTGGGACGAAATTGAAAAGGTAGTCATTTTAAACAACCAAATATACCAAAACCAACCCGAAAATAAACCTTTAATTATAGGTAACGGGGATATCCAGACATACCAAGAAGCTCAAGAAAAAGCCGCACAATACAATCTAGACGGCATTATGATAGGTAGAGGTGTATTTAAAAACCCTTGGATATTCAATCCACAAATTGCACCGACTGCAGACGGTCAGCTTGTTAATACTGTTACTGGTTTAGCAATTATTCCAAAAGACAGATTAGAGCTACTTCTATCACATCTAGATTTATGGGACAAAACTTGGGGGGAGAACAAAAATTATGCTGTATTGAAAAAATATTTTAAGATTTATATTCAGGGTTTTGCCGGAAGTAGTGAGCTGCGTTCAAGGCTTATGGAGACTAAAAATCCCGCTGAGGCCTTAGATATTTGTCGTGAAATTTTACCAAAACTTGAGGATATAAATATACTGTAACCGATAAATTATTAAAAAAGATGCCCATTTCCGGACTAACACAAGCTCAAATACAAGATAGAAAAAATTCCGGTCTAATCAATAGTTATAAACCACCAAGCAGTAGATCTTACGCAAGTATAATTCAAGAAAACCTATTTAATTTTATAAATATAGTTTTGTTTGTAATAGCCATAATGCTTGTATTTATAGGCAGGGCCTCTGATGCAATAATTTATATTGGGGTAGTTTTATTAAACTCAGTTATTAGTATATTTCAAGAAGTAAAAGCTAAAATCACTTTAGACAAAATTACCCTACTCACCACTCCAAAGGCTAAAGTAATCAGAGACGGAAACGAGCAAAGTATAAATTTATCTGAAATTGTTTTGGATGACATTTTATTGATTAAAACCGGTGATTTAATTCCTGTGGACGGTAAAATTTTGGAAGGACATGCCCAAATTGATGAATCATTACTCACCGGAGAGTCAGATTTGATTGATAAAAAAGTTCAAGATGAGCTAAAATCCGGTACATATGTAAATAAAGGAAATTGTTATTTTCAAGCCACAAAAGTCGGTATAAATACTACAATTAACCAGATTTCGATAGGAGTAAAAAGGTACAAACATAACCAAACACCTATTCAAAATGAAGTTAATTTAACAGTAAGGATTTTATTTGTCATTTCTTCAGTTTTTGCTGTATTGATTTTTTTAGGACAATTTTTTTCCAACATTCCTTTTGTCGAGAGTCTGCCCATTGCAGCCGTAATCGCCGGAATCATACCTAATAGTCTTTTTGTAATGATAAACCTGGCTTATGCTCTTGGCAGTGTCAGAATTTTAAAAAAAGGCGTTTTGGTCCAGCAACTAAATGCCATAGAATCATTGAGTCATGTAGAAATACTATGTCTTGATAAAACTGGTACACTTACCACAAATCAGATTTTATTTGAAAACATAATTCCCCTAAAAAATTCCAAACAAGAAACCTTGCAAGAACTGGCCGATTTTGCAGCTACAACAAATCAATCTACGCAAACTACACAAGCAATTATAGATAGCCTATCCGCTAAAAAACTCTCCGTTATTGATGAAGTTCAGTTTTCTTCAATGTACAAATGGAGCGGTTTTAGTTTTAAGCAAGACCAAAACGAAGGAACTTACATCCTTGGTGCTCCGGAAATTATTTATAATAATAAGGATTTGGACCAAACTATTCAAGCATATCAAGATCGCGGCTACAGAGTACTTTTACTACTCAAATCCGACAAAATCTTAAATTTATACAAGAATAATACCCCCACTATTCCTCAAGAAACCCTACCCTATTGTATTGCTATATTCAAAAATGAGCTTAGGCCTGATGCTGAATCAACAATTAGACAATTCCAAGAAGCAGGCGTAAAAATCAAAATTATTTCTGGAGATAATCCTAGTACTGTCTCAGCTCTTGCTAAACAAGCAGGATTTCACACAAATTCTGTCCCTATTTCCGGATTAGATTTAGAAAATTTACCTCCAAGCAAGTTTCGTGATATTGCCATAAACAATTCAATTTTTGGTCGAATTACCCCATCCCAAAAAGAATCTATAGTTGATATTTTAAAAACTGAAGGATATTATGTAGCAATGGTAGGTGATGGTATAAATGATGCGTTATCTCTTAAAAAAGCCAATTTAGGTATCGCAATGGAAAGTGGTACCCAAGTCACTCGCAGCGTTGCAGATATACTTTTATTAAATAACTCATTTGCCGGCCTTACTGATGGTATATTTGAAGGACAGCGAATCAAAAATTCAATAAAAAATACATTCAAAATCTACATTACTAGAGTTGGGTATCTATTTTTAACCATGCTGGCTATAAGTATAATTAACCTTCCCTTCCCCTTTACCATCAAACAAAATTCCTTAATATCTTTAATTACTACAGGTATTCCCGGTATCGGCCTCACTATTTGGGCTACTGCAGGCATTCCCGATAAAGACAAACTTCTAAGATCCAGTTTAGGGTTTATTATTTCCGCAAGTATTACACTATCTATTTTTGCAATTACCCTGTTTTTAGGTTACGGTTATTTTTTATCCATCCAGCCTCAAACTCTAGGTAACTTAAATAACGACTATGCATTAAATACTGTGATTGTGGAAAACAGGGACAAAATTCAAAGTATTTTAACTATTTTCATTATTCTTGCCGGCCTTACAATAAGCATTTATACTCAAACAACTAAAAAAATTACAAGCTACAGAAATTTTTGTCTAGCTGTTGTTACTGCCATAGGATTTTTGATTTTAGTCTTCACTTCTGCTGATTTTAGAGCATTTTGGGACCTTACAGTACCTTCTACATTGGAAGCAGGCATAATTTTAATCACTTTTGTAATTTGGTTTATTACTCTAAAAATTATCTGGCAATACAGACTCACCGAAAAATTCTTTAATTTGGATTAATTGCAAGTTCAAACTTGAGGAGTAAATTAAAAATTTATTATTAGCCAAATATAATCTGTCTGATATCCTGCAGAAAATTAAAAAAGGAAAATACGACCAATAGTGACACTATAAATAATACTAATAAATTAAGCCCTCCCGATTTACGTATGCCAATTAATTGTCCAAACTGAAAATTGAAAATGCCTGTATTTGATTGTTTTGTAGGGTACAATTGCTCAAATGTTCTGTTGAATGACTCATCGTGGTCTTTATGAAAAATATGGGTAAGTTGGTGTACTACGATAAATGTAGCATTTTCTCCATCGTCAAATTTAATCAAATCCGAGCTAAAATACAACACAAAGTGCTTGTTTGTAGGATCAGTTTGGTTTATGCCCCATTCTTTTTTAAAAGATCCAATTTTATATTGAATGTCCTGGGAAAAGCCAACCATCTTTAAATACTCATTTACACTAGTTTTCACTTTTCTTTTGAAGACTTTAGCACCATTTGTATAATCAAGCTCCACTGAGACTTTTCTTGTCCTAAATTTAGCTATAATATTATCAATAATTGCAGAAAGCTGGCTTCGACAAAAATTCTCATAAACTTCATTTAATTTTGCCGGATTGTTAGCTAGATTCCCGCTTACCCAAAATTTACCTTTGGCATACTTAAAATCAACCGTTTGATTACGGTTTACCCACAATTCACATCTTTCCCCCAGATAAAGCAGATTGCCAATTTTCTCTTGCATAGATCCATTTCTGTATCTCTGTATTTATTTTAGTAAAATTGTAACAGAGTATTTCAATCTTGGCAATTTTTTTGTAGTGGTCAAATTATTGTACTTTAAGTTTTCAATAATGCACTAAAAGCTTTTGCTACATATTTGACAATTATACATAAAATAGGTAAAAATTCGAGTAGAATGACAAATTATCGTAGAAAAAAACCGCCTGCCAAAAATTTAGGCAAGAGAAACCTTGTAAATAATCAAATTACAGCCCCTGAGATTCGAATTATTGATGAAGAAGGTAACATGGTTGGAGTGTATGACATAGTATCCGCTCTTAAAATGGCTGAGGCTAGAGAGCTGGATTTAGTAGAAATCAACCCAAAAGCTCAACCTCCTGTTGTAAAACTAATTGAATTTAGCAAATTTAAATACCAACTTGATAAATCTGAGAAAAACAAGCCAAAAGCCGCTGATGACATTAAAACTTTAAGGGTATCTGTGCGTATAAGTGTGCATGATTTACAGGTGCAAGCAAGAAAAGCAGATGAATTTTTGGGAAAAGGTATTAAGGTAAAATTGCAAGTGCAAATGAAAGGTAGGGAAAAGCAACATCCCGAGGTAGCTAGTGAAACCATGCAAACCTTTTTACAGCTAATTACAAGCCCACACAGTTTTGAAACCGAACCTAAGCTTGTTGGAGACAGTAGTAGCTGTACAATTAAGCCCGAAAAATAAGGTGAGCTATTTTAGTTTTGTTTTAGATTTATTTTTTCCCAGGCAAAATATCAATTTTTCAGATATTTCCTCGTATTTAACTGATGCTGAAATTGTTGGCTTAAATTATAAGTACAAAGTGCTTGAAAAAGAGCAGGCTAAATATATTGAAAAAGTACTAGTTTGCAGTGATTTTAGTAATAGCCTAATAAAGGATTTGATTGATAGGTCCAAGTTTTTTGGTGAAACAGCAATCAGTAAAGATTTCGCAAGGTTGATTTTGTATAAATTAAAAACTGAGCAACTCAGTCCTGATTTGTTTATACCTGTCCCAACTGATCCAAAGAGATTTTTAGAAAGAGGTTACCATTTACCCCACAGTATCTGCTACGAACTTGAAAAAATATTGGATACACCAACAGTGGATTTACTTTTTAAAACTGAAAACACTTTGCAGCAAAGTCTGCTGGACAAACAAAAACGTCTGGTTAATTTGAAAGGAAAATTCAAACTCAATCAAAATTTAGCTGTAAATTTAGCAAATTACACAAATATTTTTTTAGTGGACGATTTATCTACGACTGGAACTACTTTAGTAGAGTGTGCAAAAGTTTTAAAACAGAATTTTCCTTTTGTTAAAATATATGGCGTGGCTGTAGCCGGGAATTAGCTTAAACTAAATATTCTACTCCCAACCCAATACACCAAAGTTTCTGTTTTCCTGAATTTCTTCAAGAGCAAATCTAACATATTCAATTGTATTCTCCGGTAAATTAGTTGAATCAAACCAGGATAAATCATCACATTTTTCCGGCTCGGCATTGAGTAGATCACCGGACCATTTTCTCACTTCAAAAAATAAATCAACGTATACTCTACCTGGATATTTCCTGTGCAGTGTATAAACTAGTTTCAAGCCTTCCGATTTAATATCTACATTAGCCTCTTCTTTGGCTTCACGTATAACAGCACCCGTAATTGACTCACCTTCATCCACATGACCAGCAACTAATGAATAATAGCCATCCATATAACCAGTATTAAATCTCCTAGACAAAAGAACTTTATCTTGATCTCTGAAAATTAAATACACTGCCAAAAATGGTTTAAATCGTTCTGATGACATGTCCTTAGATTAGTATCCTTTATGTGTTTTGGTCAATACTGACAATGTTTAATTCTATAAGTATTAAAATGCTATTTTATATACCTCCAAATAAATATTCCCATTTACTATAGTAAAAATAAGAGCATAACCATCTCTTAAAACTACTGTGGCTGGATGTTCAATTAAGTTGTATGAATTATTCCCAATGCAATCCAAATTTTCTGCAACTTCTTTAAGTGCTCTAATTTCTTGTCTAAACTCTTCATAAAGATAGTCTGACCTTTGCAATAATCTAAAATTTCTAAATTCCAAGTCCATTCTTAAATGATTATTATAATGATCCCCACGCACAGGCCTATAACAAAAAACTTGTACTTTACGTCGATTTTCAAAAAAGTCACCTGGATTATTTCTATCTCGATTATTGTTTCTGTCTCTTCTGTACTGCTCACTCCTATCTTCCCTGCGTTCGTCTCTATTATGTCTTGAATTATAACTATCGTTGGAATAACCCGCCATTGCAGAAGGTGTATTTACTGAAGTTAAGATTAAGGTAGTCAATGCTCCAACAGTAACAGCTTTAATATTTTGTTCTAACTTACTTCTTTGTTCATTCATAATTTACGTACACTATATACCATATATTTTATCTATGGTCAAACACTCCCAAAGTTCCAAGTCCCTCTGAAAATCAAACAAACCCTTGCCATAAATGAGATTTTATTGATATATTTACTTTGAACAAACTTAAAACAATTTAGTATTATAATATGGATAAAAAAACCAAGATATTGTGTATCTTAGATGGCTTTGGATTAGCTGAAAAAACTCCTAACAATGCAGTCAGTTTAGCTCGCATGCCTAATTTAAGGCGAATTTTAAAAGATCACTACTGGACTACCCTCGATGCTGATGGTGAAATGGTTGGTCAAGAAACAGGATTGGTAGGAAATAGTGAAGTTGGACATATGAATATTGGAGGCTTAAAACTTATTCCTCAGCTCAGTTATCAGATTACTAAAACCAGCCAAAGTAGTTATGACATGGATTTAGAACTTGCTCCGAATCAGCTTTTTGATCCTAAAAAAATTTTACAGGCAAATTGGAAAAATAGAGAAATTGATCAGAAAATTATACATTTGGTCGGGCTTTTTTCTACCGGCACTATTCACTCAGACTTGAGACATTGGGTAGGCGCAATTGAAGCAGCAGGAAAGTCAGGAGCTAGTCAAATTGTGATGCACATTATTTCAGATGGTAGAGATTCAGATAGAGAGAGCTTAGTTTCTACCTGGAATCATTTTGTCAGCACTTATCAAGAACGCCTGGAGCCTTACGAATCCAAAATCAAATTAGGTAGCATTGGGGGTAGATTTTATGCCATGGACAGAGATAAAAATTTTGATAGGACTTCTCGAGGAGTGCTTGCGATGATTCATGATAAAGAACTTTTTGAAGTTACTAATGTAAATTATTCTGAATTAATTATTTTAAACCAAAAATTGGTAGAATTCCTCAATAAACACGAGGTAGAACTAGACAAAGTTTTTTCAGTACAAAACAAATTCACTCATTTTGTTCCTACCTATCATCGTAATCAGGAGTCAGAAATCTCATTTTTTGCGCATACAGAAGAAGGAGGAACCAGCGATTTTTGGGAGTCTTGGGCAATTGATGACAGAATTCAAGACTATGAAGGCTTAGAAAAAATTAGGAGAGTTTTAGAAGGCTACGCTAATTTGCAGTATTATAAAGTGATTTATGACGAGCATTTAGTACCAAAAAAAACGTACCAACAAGACTGCAACATCCAAAAAAATGAAACGGTCTGGTTGATCAATTTCCGTTCTGACAGAATGAAACAAATTGGCACTGTACTTACAGAATTAAACGAGGCATTGGATTTAAATTTATTAATTTTAGCAAACAATGATTATAGCATCGGTAAAGAGACTATTTTAAATCAAGATTCAGAATTTGAATTGAAGTCTGATAACTATTATCCGATTTTTAAAAATAAACCCGTAGAAAACACACTAGCCGAAACCATAAGTAAAATGGGGCAAACTCAACTACACGTTGCGGAGACGGAAAAGTATAATCATGTCACTTATTTTCTTAATGGAGGGCAGGATAAAAAATGGCCTGGAGAAGACTGGTATTTGATTCCAAGCAACAAAGTCCATAGTCACGGAGAAATGCCTGAAATGAAGGCCAGAGAGATTGCAGACTACATCGTATCAAGTGGAGTTGGTAAATATGACTATATTATTGCAAATTTTGCAAATGCTGATATGGTGGGCCACACAGGAGATCTAAAAGCAAGTATACAGTCAGTAGAATTTTTAGATGAGCAACTAGGCAAAATAATAGATATTTGCGAGAAAGAAGGCCATCAAATGTTGATTACTGCTGATCACGGCAATGTTGAAGTAGTTGGTGAATATGAAACCTCTTCCGGCAAAATAACTGTAGATACTGAGCACAACGCAAATGCTGTACCATGTATTATAGTCTCCAATAATTTTAATAAAGCTAATTTTGTAGAAAATTTACATAATATCAAAAAGGTTGACCCCAATTTAAACTTTGATCCGGAGCTAGTCATGCAGGCCTTGAGTCAAAAAAACAATACAGATCTAAGTGATGAAAATACTTGGCTTACTAAAGATTCAATTCCAAAACCTTCTCTACATTTATGGTATTCAGGTTTATTTTTACTTGGACTCTAAATATTTGACAAAAGACCATCATAAAGGCATTAATATCTGTAATGGCAGAGAAAGTTAGCCGCATCCTGGTTGTATTAGCAAATCCATACAATGATCTGGATCAAAGAGGTAATTTCATAAATAATGCTTGCAAAGATTTTATTGAATCCTGCCAAAACTCAGGTGTAGAAGTTGATGTATTAGATTTATATAATGACAAAGAGTTTAACCCCATTAGTACCGAAGAAAAAGATACAAAGGTTATCGAATACCAAATCAGAATTAAAAAATCTCAAGTTATTGTATTTTTCCACATTGTTTGGTGGCTTACAGTTCCGGCAATTTTAAAAGGATTTATAGATAAGGTTTTTGTCTCCGGTTTCGGTTATAGAACCATAAATAAAATTACTAAAGGTCTACTAAATGATAAAAAAGTTATTGTCTTTGCTGCAAGTGAAAAGCCTAACTGGCAAATAAACTACATTTACGGCAATGTACTTAGAAATTTTTGGCAAAAAGGCGTTTTAGACTATTGTGGAATACAAAATAAATTATATTTATTCGGAAACTTTAGATCTGTTAGCGATGAGACAATAAACAAATGGCATAAAAAAATAATTGACATAGCTGTCAGAGTAAGTGAAAATCGAAATATTCTAGATTTATTTTAAAATGTTTATAAAGAGATTAGGATATATTGTCGCGACTTGCTGTTTACTGGCTATAGCTTTTTATTTAGGCTACTTATTTAGTGTAAGAGAACAACTGAACTTTGTAGAGGATAGAGTTGATGTAACTAACTATAACGGCTCAAAAAAGAACTTTCTGACTCAAATTGAACGTAGATCTATTTTTGGTATAGTGGACAATAAAAAACCACAAATATTTGGTGAATTACTTTTTATTCAAGAAGAAGGCAACACTACTCAAATTTTAATAAATTTACAAAGCGTACCTTTAGCCGTAAAAAGTAGTGACAACAAAGAAAAGGCTATACCAACCGAATTAAACATTGCTCTAGCTACTAAAACATCTGATGGGTTGGATTTTGATTACGAAAACACAGGCAAAATAATTTTTAACTCACCGGATAAAAACAGACTTCGAGATGCAAAATTTTTTACTACTATCCCAAAACACCTTTACAATGCAGGTGATCCTGCTAAATCAATCCAGAGAATAGAGATGAAAGCAATAAACCCTGAAGACGAAAATATTTTTTCAATAGACAATTCAGATTTACCGATTAAAGTAAGACAGAGAAGAGCTCCTTATTTCTGGGTGAATATTTAGATTTTCAGAACTTTAAATTATTACTTTACAGCACCAGTCTGATTAGATTTAGGAATACCAATTTCGGGTGCTCGTTTAGGTTCTTGGGAATTTAAAATTTTTAAAGTGTCTTGAACAATTTCCTTACTTAAAACTCTTTGCATATACACAGTTGCATTCCCTGCTTTTATTTCTATAGCTATTTTTGTTTTTTGATATTCTCTTACTTCATCAGGTGTTGCGTGTTCAAGGTAATTCATAATATTTTTATCCAGTTTAATTATTTTCTCGAGTAATAGCGTTTCCCATACTTTCTCTGTAAAAACAGGATTCTGTTCTAAATAATTTATAATTTCAGGGATAGTTTTATTTTGCAAATTAACCTGGCCATGATGAACTCCTAAAATATTAGTTTCAAAATTTGTTGTGTAAAAATTAACTTGCCCGGAATTTCCATCCCTTAAAATCCTCCCTCCTCTCCTAATCACTTCTCCTTTCTTTCCCTGTATAGAGTTATTGTAGCCTAATGTTAAAAATACATTATCAGTTACCGCTGTGAAATTTGTCTCACCAAAAAAATTATTTGCCCCAAATTTTTGTATAATACTTGTTTTACCTAAAGGAACAGCAATATTTGATGCTCCCATACCATTTGAATTTAGATAAACGCGATGAAAAGGGTTATCAGTAGGATTAATACGCTTGCCAAATACCTCTGCAGAATTGAATTTTTGTGTTTTTTCTACAATTTGGGATATTGTTGCCAGGTTAGATAGCTTATCTAAATGAGTAAGAATTTCTTTTAATTCGTGGTTATTTTTAGCAATTATCGCAATATCATTTTGCATAAGTACAACAACAAAGTTAGGATTTAAAATAATTTTAGAAAAATTTCGAACAGCATCCTGAGAATTCATTCCTGCTTTGATACCCTCAATAATATTTAAATTTGTATTTGCTTCTCCAAAAACTTTACTGTTACTTAAAATTCTAGTATTATTTCCTTGTTTCGAGAAAGTGTTTCCAACTATTTGTTTATCTTGCATTAAATCTCCAAGTTTTAACACAATAGGATTTTTATATTTTTTGAAGTCATACATATTTCCTGCATTATGCACAGCCGTAATATAACCTTTAATTCCGCTTGGTAGATCTATTTTTACTGCTGAACCAAATGCAATCATATCTTCTCTATTTTTATCCCAACCTCCATTATAAAATATAACAGACTCAACAGATTTAAAATTTAAACGTTTAGCAAACTCTTCATAATATTTTTCTGCTTTGATGGTTGAATTTTGATCCACAATATTATATTGGGTATCATTTACATACTCTTCTATTTTTTGTGTTTGTTCATCATTATTCGGACTAAAGGCGTTGGCAATATTTGCAGGTAATACAGTGGGAACCAAGGTTACAGCAAGAGTGGCTAAACGCATGAGTAATGACTTGTTTAAGCTAGGATTTTTCTGCTCGGAGCTTTTACCGTGAGAATCAATATCTTGTTTATTGGGCTTATTATTGCCAGGTATTTTATCAGACATAAAATTGTATTAAATTAGAACTAAACCTAACCATAACATAATATTTATGGATTAACAAGATTTAAGGTATCCAAATAACAGAATTTCAAGCCCCTTTAAAAACTTTTTATTTGTAGATTGAAGCTATGATTGTTTTTACAAACACTTTTTTATTTCTGTTTTTGGATAAATACACTCAATACTATATTTTACTCTAATATTGGAGCTTTGTAAAATAAAGAGCCTCGTAACAAAATAAACCCTAAATTATAGGATTTTTTAGATATTAACTTTTTTAACTGTTTATCTTTTATTCAAAATTTCCAAGCCCTTTTTTACAGTATCTACCAAATTACCCTCTTGCCAAGAACCTTGTTTTTTTAATTTTGAGATGGTTGCAACTATTTCTCCACGTTTATAACCTAAATTGCTTAGTGTGTCTGTAAAATCTATTGACATTTGACTACTACTTTCCGAGGTTTGTAAATTTTCTAAATCAGTAGTGGCACCTTTCAGCTCTAAAATGATTTTTTTAGCAGTTTTTTGCCCGAGCCCTTTGATATCTGACAAAATTTCAATATCCGCTTGCTGCACTGCATCAATTACTTTTTGATATCCGATTGTATATAAAATATTAGCTGCCATTTTTGGACCTACCCCTGATACTTTAGTCAGTTTTTCAGCCCAAATCCTATCATCCATATTTTCAAAAGCAAAAAGTTCATCTTTGTCTTCTCTTTTCACCTCCCATATAAACAAATCCAGGTTTTCATTAACCATGTAACTTCTGTATGGAGATTTAGATAAAATGTACCCTACCCCGCTAGGTATTTTTAAAATCATTTGACTTTCCAAAAAGGCAACAATCCTACCGCTTAAATAACCTATCATATATTAACTTAACCCGATTAATTTATCTCTTGCAATGTCTTTTTCTCTGCCCTCACTGTGTTTTAAAATTAAAGCATAAATCTCTACAGCTTTTTCTTTTTCATCATATTTTTCATAAAGACTACCTAATTCAAGCCAAATATCGTAATGATTTAGTCCCGAAGTCTTCAATTTTTCAAGTATACGAGCTTCCAATTTTTCAAACACGCTCATATCTTTATCACTCTTCTTTTTTCCGGTGGAATTTGAAGCAGCAAAACCAATTGTTGCAAATCCCTCCTCTTTTTTCACGGATTGGCTTGGAGTTTGGTAATCTACATCTTTTACTTCTTTTTCCGGTACATCTGAATAATATTCTTTATTATTACTTACAGGCAAAGCTTCACTAGGATCTACATACTCTGCTTTTGCGGGATTAGTGGTAGTATCATTTTCGCTTCTAATTACTTCAGGTTCGATTTTAGTTTCATCAACAGGCTTTGTAAGGGTAAGTAAGTACTTGAAAAATCTAGCAATGTAAGCAAAAGCATTTTTACGGAATAGGTTAAATTCTTCAATAATTTTGTTTATCCAGCCAGGATATTCTTGCTTGGTGATACTTACTACCGTCCTATTGTATATATCAGTCGCAACTTGGAGTGCTTTGTTTTTATTAAGAGAACTGCCCAAATCTAAGCTAGAAAAATTTTCAGAAAAGGATGATTTTTGAGAAAAAGTATCAGGCCTTGGTCTAATTTTACTTGTCAAATCATTAACCTTTTTATTTTCCCATAAATAAACTGTATAATTAAGAGTCAATATAGCTAAAAATCCGAAAGCTATGGCAAGCAAGAGGCTTAAGAAAACCATCATAATTATATAATTCTATGCTTTAAGTGTAAATATGTGTCAAGAGTAAGTTTTGCTTTAAATATGATATTTAATTATTATCCAAGTTCAGACTAATTTTTTGCTCTATCTTTATTTAACTTTTGATTTAAAAAATCCTACTTTTTTATGTACAAGAAATATTTTTGACAAATCTACCACTTTTTAGGAGATACATAATAAATTGTTTTCATCCTTTAAATTTATCGCTATCAGCGTATTAACCAGTATTTCCTGTTGACACAAAGCAAAATATTTTTCATATAAATTTTGAAAACATTATTATGGCTAGATATACTAAAAACAACGTAATTGACAACGTTTCTAAGGAAATGGAAATGTCAAGAAAACAAGTAGAAAAAATTTATAACGGGCTTGTTAAAAACATTACAGATGCAATTTCAGGTGGACACACTGTTGCTTTACCTGACCTTGGAATCTTTGGTTCTAAAGAAAGAAAAGCAAGAAGTGGTAGAAATCCAAAAACAGGAGATGCACTTAAAATTGCAGCTAAAAAAGTCGGTACATTTAAATTCGGTAAAAAGGTCCGCGATTTAATCTCCGGAGGAAAAAAATCTAAAAAATAAGTTGGGGCTAAAACCTTGCTTATTAAACATATTCCCATTATTTTACCCGCATCGTAGCGGGTTTTTTGTTTTACCAATTAAATTGAAATTGATCTTAGTTTAAATTGCTATTACTATATTTCCCCAATAAAAAATACCCGCTTATATACGGATAATCTATGGTGCCGAGGAAGGGACTCGAACCCTTACATCATCACTGATAAAGGATTTTAAGTCCTTCGTGTCTACCATTCCACCACCTCGGCTTGATCAGTAATCTGAGCATAATTAACTAACAATTTCCGTTATTTGTCAAGATTTGATTAAAAATGAATTTTCGTTAAATTTTAAAGTATGAAAACAAAAACAGTGTTTAAATGCTCAAATTGCAATTTTGAAATAGGTAAATGGCAGGGAAAGTGTCCAAATTGCGCGGCCTGGAACTCTTTTCAAGAAGTTTTATCAAGCAAAAGCAATCCCGAATCAAACCTCAAAAGTATTTCAGGAGACAATTTTACTCTAGTACCTGAAAGCCTGGAAGAAGTTTTAAATAAAGTAAAAACACAAAATCAAAAAAGGCTTTATAATTTCTCTGCAGATATTTTAAATAATTTTTTTGGCAATGGTTTGGTTGCAGGAAGTATTACTCTTTTAGCTGGTGAACCGGGATTAGGAAAATCCACTCTTGGCTTACAGCTCCTAAGATCGCTACATTTAGGAAGTACCAAAGATAAGTTAAACTTACTTTATATCACAGCGGAGGAATCGGCTTTTGAACTAGCTAGAAGAAGTGAAAGGTTAAAAATCCCGAAAGAAATCATGGTTTTGCAAGCCAATAATTTTGAGCAAATCGAGCAAGTTCTGTACAATAATAAGCCCAACATAGTCATAATCGACTCAATACAAACAATTTTTAGTAGCCAAGTCCAATCCAATCCTGGAAGTATTAGCCAAGTTTCTACACTCGCCTCGCAGCTACTAGCAATTTCCAAATCAGAAAATATTAGTATAATACTAATCGGTCATGTGACTAAAGAAGGTCAAATTGCGGGACCTAAGACACTAGAGCATCTTGTTGACGCAGTACTTTTACTAGAATCTTCCGACAGCCCTCAATATCGTACATTAAATTTTACCAAAAACAGATTTGGCACCACAAGCAGCCTACTTTTACTTAAAATGGAAGAAACCGGATTGGAAATAGTCACCGACCCAAGTCTGGCTCTGCTTGAAAACTTGGAAAATGGTGTGGGTATTTGTTATGGCTTGGCAATTGATAAGGATTTACCTTTAATTATCGAAATTCAAGCACTAGTATCTAAAGCTAATTTTAGTGGAAATTTTTTTGGTAGACGCGAAACGATTGGCCTAAAAGTAGCCAAGTTAAACAGCATACTTGCAATTGCAGAAAAATACCTGGATATAGATTTAAAAAATCGTGATATTTATATACAAGTCGTAGGCATGCCGAAAAATCTGCAAGATGATAGTCTTGATTTACCTATTTTACTAGCAATTTTGTCTTCAATGAAAGAACAAAAACTTACCCAAATACTTAAGTTTACTGAAAAAGACAAGTTGGCATTTGCCGGCAGATTGACTTTTAGTGGAGGGTTAAGAAATGCAACAAACTCCGAATTAAGAGAAAAAACAGCCAAAAGCTTAGGCTTCAAATACAATTCTAAAATTAAAATCGGCGAAATTGAAAAGGCAATTTTGGAAGTGATCTCTTAATTTAAAACAACCCTTTCATAATCTCTTCAGGGGAATCAACTAATTTAAAAAGGTTCATAAAATCAGGGGCCACAACTTTTCTATCTTCAAGTAATACTTCTTTAAACCAGTCTACATAACCTTTCCAAAACTTTGAATCATATAAAAATATTGGTTTTGCAGGGTATTTTTTAGTTTTAATCAAAGTCAAAATTTCCATCAACTCATCCAAAGTGCCAAGCCCACCGGGAGCAAATATAAACACGTCCGATTGTCTCAAAAGATATTTCCTTACTGAAAATTGGGTAAACATCAGTACTAAATCAGGATTCAAAGTTGAAGGTTCTCCAGCTATGTCAATTTTAAAAGCTATGGCCTTCCCTTTACTTTGTTGTGCTCCTTTGAGAGCTGCTTCCATGATACCTGGACCGCCGCCTGAAACTACACCCCAGCCCCTTTCGGCAAAATTAGATGCAATCTGCAAAACTCCCCCATAAGCTTCAGAATTTGGCTGCACCATTGCCCCACCATAAAAAGTTACTGAATACGCACCCAGTGAATTTAACGCCAAGAAACCTCTCTCATATTCTTTGTTTATAATATCTAGCAAGTTAAACTGGGACTCGTCTAAAGTCTGTAAATTAGAAGATGAGTCAATGGCTTTGAGTTTCATATAATGTGTATACAATTAAGGTGTACTTAAAATATTACCTAAAAAATATTAGATAAATCAGATATGTAAGTTTAAAATGTTTAATTCAAGATAGCTTGAGTTAATATAACATAATTATACTCTATATTTATTAAATTGTAAAATTACTCTTCCCAGACTTTTTTAGCTTCTTTTTGTAAATAATTTTGTAATCTAGGTATATCCGAGTCCAATTTTTCGAAGTTTAACTCGTCTACTAGATCAGATATTTGATAATATAACTCAGGATTTAAACCTAGCAAATTTTCAATTTCATCTCCAAATCCACTCTGTACTTTTCCCAAAATATCCCCACTCCCTCTTAATTCCAAATCTTTTTCGGCAATTTGGAAACCGTCTTGCAATTGGCAAATATATTTTAATCGTTTAGCTCTGGTAAATTCCTTAGATGTTATAAGCAAGCAGCGATTGTCACTAAAGCTATTTCTACCTACCCTACCGCGTATTTGATGCAAAGCTGACAAACCGAACCTTTCGGCATTTAAAATCAAAACTAGACTAGCTTCCGGCACGTCCACACCCACTTCCACAACTGTGGTTGCAATTAAAACGTTTTGGTCCCATGAATTCTTAAATTTAGCTAAAATATCTTTTTTTTCAGTCAATTTACCATGTACAGTCAAAATATTACCTTGAAAAAATTTATTAAAAAACTTCTCAGCCTTAGCCACTGACCAGAGTTCGTCTTCCTCATCTTTTTCTTCTATTTTGGGACAAATTATATATACTTTTCTTTGTTTATCTAGTTCATTTTGAATCAAGGGAACTGCATTTTTCTCCAAATTATCAAAAATTTCAATGTTAGTTCTAATTGGATTACGCTCTTTAAGTGGCTCCAGAAAATGTGGCTGAAGCGATTTATAAACAGTTAGTGCAAGGGTGCGGGGAATGGGAGTAGCTGTAAAAGATACAAAATGAGGGGTGGTCTGTATTTTATCGTCCAAATTATGCTTTTGAGTCAGACTCTTCCTTTGCTCTACACCAAAACGATGCTGCTCGTCCACTAAAATCAAATCCGGAACGATTAAAGTCTGAAATAAAACGGCATGGGTACCAATGATAAATCTATGCTTAATATCTGTGTTTGTGAGTTCAAGTTCCAATTTCTTTTTAGTTAATTTCTCACTTTCAACTAAACTTTGTTTGTTTGATAAAAATATGCATCTAACACCACTTACAAAATCATCCTGCCACATGTTTTTGTACTCCAAAAATTTCTGATAGTGCTGAAAGGCTAAAACTTCCGTAGGAGCTAACATTACTACAGTAGACTCAGGTAAAGTTTTAAGATAATTTAAAGCCAACAAAAAAGCTACAATAGTTTTACCACTACCTACATCACCGATTACAATTCGATTTATTGCATTTTTTTTATTTGAATCAACTATCATTTTATCTTACATCTAATCTTGTTTGGCTGAATTAATCCACTTTCTTCAGAGCTTGTCAAAACGTGTATTTTGTGCTAAATAATTCTCATCCATCCATTTAGACCTTTTTATGAAAAACACTCCTGACCTGCTAGAAACGGCTGCCAAGTTTTTACACCAAAATAAAATTATTGTGCTGCCTACAAAAAATATTTACTATCTAGTTGCTAAAGCCAGTCCGGAAAATTACAAAAAATTTAACCAACTTAAGCAATCTTCCACAGACTTAAACCCTACGTATTTTTTCCGAAGTGTAGAAAGTTTACTCCAAAATGTGCATGAGGTATCTTCTGATATAAATTTTTTACTTCATACTCTAGCACCCGGACCAATTACCTTAATTTTAAAATCTAAAGGTTTTTTCGGTTTATCAAGAGATTTGGCCTGTACAATACCCTCTCAACCTGAGGTTCAAGAACTTTTAGCAAAATTCAAAGACCCCTTAATAGCTACGTCCGCCAATCCAACCGGCTTTCCCCCTGCTACAAATCTACAGTCAGCCAAATTTTACTTTGAAAAAGATGTGGAATTAATTCTGAATTTCGAACAAGCAGCAAAAAATTCATTGGAAGCTACAGTTCTTGATTGTACAGAAGAAAAGAAAGTTAAAGTTATTAGACCTGGGATTTTGGATCTTAGAGAAGTTATAAAAATATTGCCAAAATATATCAAATTGGAAAAAACTTATTTAGATTATAAAGAAAAACCTACTGAAAATTTAAGCCTTATTAAACAGAAAAATTTAGAAATTATAACTGATTCTAACTCTAGAGTAGTCCTTGGAACTAAAGAGAAATTGAAAGAGGTTTTCAACTTAGGTGACATTGGCTATTTTCACACTTTAAAATGGAATAACTACACATTAATCAATATCGGCAGCCAAACTTATTCACAATCAATTCTACATAATCTATACAGCAATATTTTCATTGCAAACAATCTTGAGGCTAAAGAGAAAATTTTACTTTGGCAAAATCTGGGTAAAAATCACTGGAATGAAGTAATTGAATATACTTTAAAGAGATACACTAAAGAAGTAGCTAACGCAGAAACTATTCAGGCCAAAGACGAACAGGAGCAGGTTGAGGCTACTTTAGGTGGTATTTTAAATACTCCTTTGATGAGTCTAAACAATTAATAACTTGCCTAAAATAAAAATAACTATACCACTACAGGTAGTATGTACTTCTATGTACAAGATTTAAACAGAAGCCTTATTTCCGGCTACAACGCTGAACATTTATTTAGCTGCAGGGTGAAACCCGGTGACAAGCTCAATTTTAGTGATTTTAAAGGTAATCTAGCTATTGCCGAGATAGTTATTGTAGATAAAAAAACTAAATCAATAAGATACAAAACTTTAGAAAAAAATAATTTCGGGAGGCCGGAAGTTGAAAATGTTTTATTTCAAGCCATTCCTGACAAACAGTATTTGGAGAAGCTCTGTGAAGTAATCCCTTTAGCTAATATACACAAGTTAGTTTTATTTCATTCTGATTATTCTTTAAATTACAATATAAACTTGGAAAGGCTCCAAAAAATTATAATACGATCATCTGAGCAAGGTGAAAGACTGTTTTTACCGGAAATTGAGATACTTAAAGCTAAGGATGAATTGTTGAATTTAATTGAGCAACATAAACCCCTTGTATTGCACACACAAGACACAAAAAGCAAAAATATAGAGAAAGATCACAGCAGTATTTTAGTAGGTCCGGAGGGTGGCTGGAGCCAGGAAGAAATAAATAGATTTAAAAATTTAAACTTAGATTTTGTTAATTTAGGGCAAACAATATACCCCGCATGGTTAGCAGGGTATAGCTGGTTTATAAAAAATTCGATCTAATAATTTACAAACTGATTGGGCACTACCTACTTATAGTAGGGCTTGAGGCAGTGGGACCGGATGGATATGATACTCCAGGACCGGAAGTAATTTTATTTTCCTCCATTTGCTTTTTAAGTATCTCCCCGTCTTTTCCAAAATCCATATTTTTTACAATTTCAATCTGATCGTCTAGACTTAAGCCGTTGTATTGGCTAGCCGTATTAATTATTACAGTTTTACCTTTTACCTCCAAAAATACCAAACTCATATTTGCCTGAGTATCATTTATTTTTGTTGTATCCTTATAATTTTCTACATTAACATCCTGTTTCTTAGCTTTTAAGTCAGAGGCAAGCTTATTTATATCAAGATTTTTCAATTCAGTATCCAAAACACTTAAATTAATAGTACTGAAAGTACTTGAACTACTTGGGCTGGACATACCGTTATTGTTATCATATTTCTGACTATACATAATTCCAAATCCATTATACTTTTCAATGAGACAATCTGGTAGCATGTATGAGCTCTCCAGATAATTCAAACAAGTTGTTTCAGTCTTTTTTTGGGATTTAGATATGCTTATAGCGAAAATTTTATATTTTTTGGATAGATCACCTGGAAGTAAACTTTTCTGCGGGTCAATACCTTCAAAACTATTGTTGATGGTAGTCATCGGGTAAGCATCGGATCTCTCTTTATTAATTTTATCATATTTCTCCGCTTCAACTGCGCTTAAACTTTTGAACGTAAATGCTGGCTTACCGGGTTGAATATTAATATTTTCTTGTTGTGAAGAAAGTCTATAATAATATTTATCTAAATTAAAACCCAGATATTTGGTTGAATTAGGTGCAGGTGCTCCTTGTGCACATACAGTACCTTTTTTACAATCATCAGGGCCAGGTGTTGTAACTTCATAAGTAGAAACATAATACTCAGCAGGGATGCTTTTTCCATCTACTATTACAGTAGTTTGTTGCACATTCTCTATTTTATAAACAGCTTCGGGTCTTGGCTTAGTCTCAAATATATCAACTGAGTATTTTTCGGTACTATAATTGCCAACCGGCACATTCTTACTACTTTCAATTATGTTATCATCCAGATTAGGATTAAAATCTTTACTATTCCTAAGATCATTTATTTCTTTATCGTTATACAAAGCACTATCACTTGCGTATACATTAGAATCTGGGGTGTCTACATACAAATATTTATACTTTTTTATAAAATTAGACACTGTATTTTGATCGTATACTGTATTATAATCTCTACTTGTAACCTGTTTTATTTCAATATTATTTAATTCATCGTTATTAAAGATTTTCGCCGGGTCGGAATTTTCTATCAGTTTGCTTTGGATTTTTTTGGTAGTAGATACAAGCTGATCACCTCTATATTCTTCAGTCAAATACAACTCAAACTTATCAAGATCAACATAAAACTTAGTTGCATCAGTTGTGTTCATAGCCGTACCAGCTGAATAAAATCCGTCTTGTTGATTTTTAATCTCTAAAACAGTATATTCCCTTCCATCTTTAGTTTGCTTACCAAGATTTTTAACAGTTTCATTTTGCAAAATGTATTTTAAAAACTCCAATTCAAAATTTCCTTCGGCATTAAAAGACATGCCGTTTAAATACCTACCCTCTTGAAATGTTTCTTTTATGGCATATTTACCCCCATAATAATCTAGACTGTAGTTTGGTGTAAATATATTGGCAGCTACAACTTTTTGGTCTTGAATAAGTAAGTTTTTATTGTAGTTTGCACTTATCCAAGTTTTTGAGGTTGCAGGTTTTTTAAAGTCAACGCTATTGGAGACACCTGATAATGCCATCGAACGTACGTCAGGAGCATAATTCATAGTCTCAAGCTCAACATAGTAAATTTTATCATCATTTACTTTTTTTTCTTGCGAAATTTCTTTTGATGTGTCGGTATTTACATTACTTGAAGACACTTTACCTGCACTTCCATTTTCTGCGGCATGTACATCCAATTTATTAACTGAAGCAGATATTTTATTCAGATCTTCAGGAGTTAAGCCGGAAATTTCTTTCAATCTAACTGCAGCTAATTGCTTGATTTCTCCTACGCTTTTTGTAGGACTGTTTGCTGCAATATTATCTTTGTTTGTTGAATTTTTGGTAGGATTATTTTTATTATAATATAGAAAACCGGCACTAAAAAGTATCAAAAATATACTTAAGCCACTACCTAAATAAATAAAATTTTTGTAAGTAAAGAATTGCTGCCAAGAGACTTTTTGCTTTTGCAAGTTTGTTGTATTTGATGGTTCCATATTATTAGTGGTTACAGATAATTGAGCGGATAGTTTTGACCACACTTGCTTTTTAGAGCCCTCGAGTAGCTCGGTATTTAGCTTTTCATCTTTTAGATGGGTTAACATCTCTTCGATTTCATTTTCAGTGTATCTCTTATCCATATCTCACTAATTTAATGTTTGTGGGGGTACAATATTTTCTTTATTTAAAATTTCTTTTAGGTATTTTACACCTCGCTTTTGGTAGGTATGCACCTGATCTTCAGTAATATTCATAATCCGTGCAACCTCTTTTCGTGTTTTTTGTTGAATAAATCTTAGCTCCAAAACCTGTTTTACGTTCGAATTTAATGTGTTTATTGCCTCCCTAAGCATTGATTTTCTTTTTTCATTTTCCTCATCAAAATTATCATTCTCATAAGCCTCAAAATAGCTTACCTCATTTTCATAGTCATATTCATCAACATACTCTACTGAGCTACTTTCCACACGCGATCTTACCCATTCTCTGTAAATATTTAAACAAATCCCAAGTAAAATTCTCTTACATTCAGAACTATCACCAGAAAGTTTATACTCATAATTTTTGTAAAACCTGAAGTAGGCCTCCTGCACCAAATCCTCAATCTGGCCAAATTCCACAGATTTATAAAAATAGAAACGAAAGCAAGCTTTAAAACTTTGGTTATAAAACTCTTCAAATTGCACAATATCTCTTGAAAACCCATTTTTTAGAAAAAAGTCAAGGTTGTTACTTTGCGTATGGTTAAATAATATAGAACAGTAACAGTAGTTATGACTTCGTATAATATCAAATTTTGACTGAGAATACCTATATTTTAAGGTAGGCTACTTGTCAAAAAAATGTATTTGTCAGATTTGGAAAAGTAGTTTATACTCCAGCCACAAACCAAGCCTAAGTAAATATGTTTTCTAAAATCCAAAACATCCTAAAATCAAATCTTTCAATAATCCTGTTTTTCTCAGTGATAATATTTTTTGGCTATTCGATCTACCATAATAGCAATCAAGGTGGAGAAAATGCAAGAACTTTGATAGATTTTGCAAAAACTAGTGTAGAGGAAATAGATCAAAATTTTACAGAAATAAATAGTACCAGCCTAGTGGGGCAGGCCAGTCCTGAGAATTATGATAAATTGACCGGTAAGTTAGATGTGCTTTCTAAAAAGTTACAAAACTATGCGGCCACTGTGCCAAACAAAAATACTGATTCAAGCAGCCTTAAGCTAGAAAAATCTTTGAAAGACTTTTACCTAAATACCAAATCAAAAATAATTGAAAAATACATTGAAAAATACACTACAGAAAAAACACTTCTAACTGATTATACAGTTTATGGTCAATTGAAAACTAATGTATCAAGTGGCTTAAAAAAGGACGTTTTAAATTCAGTAGAAAGCGGTACAAAAACAATCAATTTTGAATCAAAATACGCAACCCTATCTCAAGACTCAAAAACTCAGGCAAACATTTTAAAAAATGCAAAAGAGGATTTGGAAAAGCTGAGCCAAGTTAAAACTTTGTTGGACCCAATAAGTACAGACAATTTATCAGCTCAGCAAATTGATAGTATTAAAAACATCTATAAAGATGCTTGGCCGGTTGAAAATCACATGTTTCCGAAGATTTTAATAACCGATTTGAAAAGTAAAGACTTTATTGATAATATTACTCAACTGCAAACCAACATAAATGCCGTAGCTAAGCAATATTCACTCTAGGTTGACTTAAAGAAAAAACATTGCCAAAAATAACCTGTGTCAGGTCTCAAAAGAGTCAATCTTAATGCAGAAAATAAAGAGGTTTTGAAAAAGCTCGCAAATGCAGAAATTTACCTAAGAAACAATTTTGGGCAAAATCAAGATGCTATTTCAGTACTTTTAGATCAAGGCAAACAAAATGCATTTATATATCTTCAGCGCAACCGGCTGGGTCAAAAATTGAGTATATTTGAAGAAAACAACCTATTTACTGCCGTTGTGGATTTAGGTAAAAAGATTGGTATTACAAATACTCCAAGAAGAATTGAATGCTATGACATTTCACACCTTTCAGGTAAATTTGTGTATGGCTCAATGGTTACTTTTATAGATGGCAAGCCTGCAAAAAAATTTTATAAACTATTCAAAACCAAGGAGCAAAATAACGATTTTGAAAATCACCAAGAAGTTTTAAGACGTAGATTTCAGCGCACTTTAGATTGGGAATTAGAAAATAAGGTCAATGTAAAAAATACGGAGAATCCTTGGAAATTAGCTGATTTAATTATTGTTGACGGTGGAAAAGGCCAATTATCTGCAGATTTAACAATTTTGGAGGAATTTAGAGCTAAATTTTTGGAAAACGATATTGAATTTAAAGTAGATATTTGCGCTCTAGCTAAGCGTGAAGAAGAAATATTTTTACCATACAACCCCACTCCAGTTTTAGTAGAAAATCAAACAAAATTTTTAGTACAGCGAATTCGAGATGAGGCACATAGATTTGCTATCACAAACAATCGAAATGCTAGGTTGAAAACAGCCAAAAAAAGCCAATTAGAAGAGATAAGTGGTATAGGCCAGATCACTAAAGAAAAACTTTTAACCGCCTTTAGTTCAGTGGATAATATAGTTGACAATCTTTATAAAAACCCCGAATTAGTCTACGAACTGGTGGGCAAAAACATCACCCAAAAACTTAAGACTCATTTTGGTGTTCTTTAAAATTTTTTAATACAAATATGCATCCAGGCTCTTCAGGCAATACTCATAGTAAGTATTTTTTAGTTATCAGTACAATTATTATTTTGATCGCTGGCGGAATTTTTATTTTTCTGCAAAACAATAAGACTGGTCAGACAAAAAGCAATTCAAAAAATAATTTTACAGATTCTAATACAAGCACAACTAATCCGGTAACACCAGAAACAATTGCAGTAAAAGAGTTTAGCAAACCAGAGAAAATAGCTTTAAACACCATGTTTTTTGGAGACGTTTTCTGGGGTAGATACGTTGATGATTGGGCCAAAGCCAGCCCGTTAAAATACTCCTACCCTTTTTCGGGATTGAATACTTTGCAGCGTGAAAAATATGATGCTTGGATTGCTGATATGGAATGCCCCATTACTAGTACTTACCTGGATTCCAAAACTCAAGATAGCAAGTTGAAATTTAGCTGCCCTACTGAATATACTTCTGAGGCTGCTAAGTGGTTTAATGCTTTTACTTTAGCAAATAATCACACGGACAATATGGAAGAAGTGCAGGGTTTTAAGCAAACTAGAGAAAACCTGGAAGCCAATAAAATTCAGTATTTCGGACATTTTGATAACTCTGTAAAAAATGATATTTGTGAAGTAGTTAGTTTTAAAGCAAAAGGGGTATTTTCATCCACTCCGGGCGAGAAAGAAAGCATGGAATATTATGTCCCACTAGCTATGTGCGGGTACCACAATGTATTCAAGTTGCCTACTGAAGACGAGCTAAAAGTGATTAGCGATTATTCAAAATACTTGCCTACAATTGTTATGCCGCATCAAGGTAAAGAATATACATATACCGCTGATGAATTACAGAGGAGTTTTTACAAAAAAATGATTGACCTGGGAGCTGATGCAGTAATTGCCGACCATGTACACTCCGTTCAAGATACGGAAGCCTATAAAGGTAAATTAATAGTTTATTCACTCGGCAACTTTATTTTTGACCAGCAAAGAGGAGCGCAAGTTACTCAAGCTATAGGAGCAAATCTCAACTTTAGTTTTGAAAATGATTTAAATATGCAGCAATGGACCATTTTTTCAGAAAGCTGCAAAAAATTTAAGGACAATTGCCTGGAAAAAGCTAGGGAATTAAAATTACAAAAACCTAAATTTAATATCATATATGATATAATCCCTACGGATAACTCCGGAAAATTAGCCAAAAAAGCCGATGAAAAAACAGCAAAACTAATTTTAGAAAAGGTTGGCTGGGAAAAGACTAAGAAAGGCTTAAAATAGGGTTTTTAAGTAAGGTAAATTATGAATTTTACACAAGTAATATACAAAAATTTTCAAGTCGCACTTACTGAAATACCAAAAATGCTGGAACAAGAAAAATTAAGAATTATTGGCATTGGAGGTAGAGCAGGAAGCGGGAAAACTTACTTTACCGAAAAATTAATAGAGAAATTAAATAACGTAACTCAAATTGGTTTAGATGAATTTCATTTTCCAAAGGTTGAGAGTGATAGCAGTAAACATTACGATTATAACAGATTAATAAAGGAAGTTATAGCACCTTTTAAGAAACAAAACTTTCCAATTAAATATCAAAGATATAATTTTGGTGATGCTAAAGGTTTAGATTATGACGGACTTGATGAGTGGATAACTATTAGCGAGTGTAAGATTATCATTATTGAAGGGTTTTCGGTTATAAATCCAGAGCTGCTGCCGTATCTTGATTTAGCTATTTGGATAGAATCTAATCCAGAAATAAGCATAGAAAAGGCAGTTAGAAGAAATACTGAAGAATACAAACTAAAACCAATGTCGAAGGAATCTGTTGATATGTGGAAAACTGGGCAGGAGCGTTGGGTAGAGAAATATAAACCACAATCAAATGCCAATATTTTAATTTATAATTAATTAAGCTACAATATGCCAGTAAGCAATAAGAATTTAAAATTGACCAATCTTAAAATAAATGAATTAGAGAAAGCTCATCAAGAATTATACACTTTAGCTACAAAATTATACAGTACTTTAATCAATCATGAAAAAACTTACCGGCCAGGTGAATTACTTGAAAAAGATTTGAGCAAGATTAGTATTTCGGACCTATTTGAGCAAATAGAAGGTTGGTATTTATATAGTGAATGTGATATTCCAAACCTAACTGATTATAAAGATAAAATACAAAACCCAGAAATAGAGGCAATTTGCCAGACAGCTATTGAGTTAATAATAGCTCTTAACAGTAAGTAGGCTTTAATTTGATGTGGTAGCTGGCACCTTATTTACAAAACTTAAAAGATGTGTTATTGGTATAGCATTATACTTAATTTGAGCAAAACATGAAAAATCTTATAGGTAACATAGCCAAACAGGCAATCAACAAACTTGAGCAAGCATTACCACCTTCTAAAGAAATTAAGAATTTTAAACTTCTAAGCTATGAAAACCTTGAGAAACAACCACAGATCCTAACTGTTGATTTAGCATCCCATAAACCGATTGAGATGAGACTGACTGCTAAAAACGGAAAGTTTTATTTTGAAGCAGTTGATAAAAAAGCAGCATCCCAATATGCAACACCTCAAGAGATTAAAAACAATGGTCATTTTGGAAATGAAGCTTTTCCATATTTGAGATTTAAGCTAGTACCTAAGGTTGGCTTAGTAATTACAAACCCTCTTAGTCATGATATCAAAATCACAAACGAACTTGATTTAACGCTTAACAAAAACGAATCTTATTTTGAATGTACAAGCGGACCCGAAATCAAATTTCCAGCCGTGTATGAAAATTGGGAATATCTAAGAAGCTGGACTGAGTATTTAGAAAACAAATTTCAAATACGACTATCTCCAACAGTTCGCATTCTACCTGATGGGAAAATTAAAATAGTAGATCCCGACATTATAGGTATTTCAAGAAGTAATATTAACTATGTTGAACCAAATACTACCATTTATACACCACCCCTTAATCAACCCATTCAAGCACAACCAAAACTACCCCTGCCACCTGTGGCAAATCAATCTGTACAAATCAATCCTATAGTTCCAAACTTAAAACAAACTGTGGGATTGAATCAAGCTATAAATCTTGGTGAAAAGCTTAACTTTGGTGAAAAAACAGCAAATGGAGATATTAGAAATTTAGAATTAAATGAACTTCCGATTACAATAAATTTAGGTAGCAATAAGGTAAATATTTTTAAGAATCCGAATACTGATGAAATTAGCCTGACATATGCCGACCCGCAAAATCCGGTCAACCTAAAATTATTGCCTGGAAACTACACTACAATCGGTAGAGATTCAGCATTTAAAATAGGAAATCCAAATGATTTGACACTTTCCAGACAACATTTACAAGTACAATTTACAGAAAACAACGGCAAATTTTACCTTATAATCAAAGACACTTCTACCAATGGCACAACTTACGAAAAATTTACTTCCAAGGCAATTCAACCTAAGCAGACGATTCAAAATTTTACTCGTTCCGGCAATAAAAATCAAGTTAATCTGCCTAACCAAATACTTCAATCAACCCCGGATCCACTAGAAAAATTCTCCACTCCCGAGTCAAAAAAAGTTATGGGAGAGTTCTTAGAGTTTTTTAAAGCTAACAAAGTTGAACTGGGTAGTGGAATAGGAGTTGATTATTTCATCTATCTCAATTTTTACAACAAATATAATGCACCCATTTTAGCTGTTGATGAATTGGCCAGTAAAGAAAAAGAATTTGAAAAAGATAGCAAATTTCTGATTAGTAAATTTTCCACATCAGGTCAAGTTTTTAATGATGAAAGAATAGTATCTTTTAACTACTTTAGGATTACTGACAAGTTCGGAAATTACAATATCAATTACAGTCCAGAGAATCTAGGTAGAATCTATATAAATTTTAGCCCAAACGAGTTAGTTAAAAATATAAAATTAGTTATAGAAGAACTTAAAAATGCAAATATTAGTGTAGATATTAAATACCCAAGAACTTATGTCAACGCACTTAATAGAAGTGATAATTGTGTGATTTATTTTGATTATAAAAATTCAGAAAAAATTACAAGTATTTTAGCTTCAGTTAAGCAGAAAATGGGTGGTAGTTTGAGACATGATATCCCGAAATTTACTAAGGAGTTTTCAACGGGCATTGGTTTTGGTCAAGAGCCTTTTCGAACATCCCAACCCGAATCATTTGGAACTATTAGAGCAAAAATTTTAGCAAAATTGATTGAATTGGCCGGAAAATCAGGATTAGAAATCAACGATCCAAAATTTGATTTACACGGTAATTATGTCCGTTTATGTCAAAAATATAAAATTGATCCTGAAAATCCTGCATTTAATAAAAACTTTACTTCAAGCAATAATATTGTGAGTTTCTCAAGATTTAGACATAAATAGCAGACAAGAATTTGTTGTATTTACAAAATATATTTGAGATCAAAAAACTATTTAACTTTGTATAACAACCCCATATTTGCTTTTTCTTCTCATTTCCATTTATTTCCAACTCTAAAGGTGAAATTTTTGTTTGCCTATTTTTGAGTAAATCTTTAAGTTACAAAGTAATATTTAAATTAATTCTTAAAACTTAGTATGCCCCAAGAAATAGGCCTGATTGGTTACGGAAACTTTGGTAAATTTATTGCTCCTCACCTAGCCAAATTTACAAATGTTTTAGTTTATGATCCAAGAATAGATTTAAACCAAATAAGCACTGAACAAAATATCGAATACACAAGCTTAGATAAAGCTTTAAACCAGCAAATAATAATTTTAGCTATTCCGGTACAATTTTTAGAGCAGTTTTTAAAAGAAAATCAAGCTAAGTTCAACCCTTCCGCTATAGTAATTGATGTATCTTCAGTAAAAATGATTCCGGTGGAACTCATGCAAAAATATCTACCAGATTCGTGTGAAATTTTAGCAACTCACCCTTTATTTGGACCAATTAGCGGCAAAAATGGTTTGAGTGGACTGAAAGTAGTCACCTGGCCCGTAAGAATACCAAAATCTAATTATAGCACAATTTTAAATTTTCTACAAAATAAATTAAAACTAGAAGTACTTGAGAAATCTCCTGAAGAGCATGATGAACAGATGGCCTATGTCCAAGGATTGAGTTTTTTACTTGGTGAAGCTTTTAATAAATTTGATATTCCCGATACCCCGCTAAATACCAAAACTTATGAGCATTTACTGGAAGTCAAACATATTATTTCCAAAGAAAGTCCTGAGCTCATAGAAACAATCAAAAAATTCAACCCGAAGTTAACTCAAGTTTGGCAAAGTTTTCTGTCCGTCTTGTAACTGAATTGTAATTTCACCTGTTTTTAAATCAGATATTTTTTCTACTACTTTCTGATCTTGTTTAATAATTGCATATCCTTTTTCTAAAATATTTTTCGGATCCTGAAGTAAAATTTGGCTGGAAACTAATTGGAATTGATTTCGTATAACATTAAAATTTTCTTGAATTTCCCTGTAAATTCCTAGCTTTAGACTAGCTACTTCATTTTTCATACTCATTATATCAGTCGCTACATAAGTTGAAAAATTTTTCATGGATTCGAGTTTGAAAAGGATTTGATTAGTCTCCATTTTTACTCCCATAATAGTTTTATGCCAAAGTCTCTCAGTTTCCAATTTAGTTCTACCTATAAATGAAGTGACTAGTTGTCCAGTTTTTTCACAAACTATTTTATTAGTCTGAATTTGTTTAAGACAATAATTTGCCATGTATTTTGTAAGCTGATCAGTAACTTCCATGTAATTTCGCTGCCTTTGTTTGAAGTAGTGACTAAAGTATACTTTGTAGCTATCTAACTGACGAAATACTTGATCATTAGACAAACTAGCCAATTCCGCTGCATTACTTGGCGTAGAAGCCCTTAAATCCGCTACAAGCTCAGCCAGAGTAGTATCTCTCTCATGACCGATAGCCACGATTGTAGGACGATTTATTCCATGCAGGGCTCTGACAACCTTTTCTGAATTAAACACTACTAAATCATCATTACTTCCACCTCCCCTAGTAAGTACTACCGTATCAATATCATATTGTTCCGTAAATTCATTTACCAGCTCAAGTCTAGTCAAAATCTCATATTCCGCACCCACTCCCTGAGTTTTAATTGGTAGATGATAAATATTTATTCCTTTTCTACGCTCACCAAGTACTTTTTGAAAATCAGTCAGGGCTGCACTACTACTACTTGCAAGTAACAAGATATTTTTAGGTAAAACAGGTATTGGTCTTTTACGAGCTTCATCAAATAGCCCTTCTCTAGTTAGTTTTTCCTCCAGCAGTTTAAGATTTCTAAGTAATTCCCCTTCTCCTGTAAGCTCCAACTTTTCAATATCAAAATAAATTCTAGAACTTTTGCTCAGTTTAAATTTTCCGGTAACCCGCACAGTAAGGCCATCATTTAGAGGAAAACCGGCCTTCAAGACTACCCCTACAAAGCTCATACAGTCAATTCTACTATCTTGCTTGTCTTTTACACCAAAGTAATACATTTGTCTCACGGGACGCACTTCAGCAATCTCGCCTTCAATCACATAAGTCCCCTGCCCCAACAGATTCTTGACTACGGAAAGAGCTTCACTTACACTTAAAATTTTTACACTTTTCTCTGTATTGTAACCATCTATTCCTCGTTGTAATTTATCAATAGTACTCTCTAGTATTAACCAAGTTTGCCTATCAGATTCAGCTAATTGCCACTTTTGTAAATCTTCAATATTCGCTTTTGTAGCCAAAAAACCCAAACCTGTCGCCACTTTCCGACGAATTTGGATACTTGAGTGGTTTCTAAGTAAAATCAGCTTTTCGATATAATCTATTTTTCTCTGAGTAATCACCCAATTTATCTGGGGTAAAAGGTCTTTGGCTTTATTTTTTACATCCAAAAAATCATCATCAAATCCTGAGTCCGTTTTGTGGAGGACCACTTCTTCTTGTAACTGAGCAAATAAATCTGCCATAAGCAGAAAATAGAATGGATTTTGTATAAGTTGTAAAGCAGGTGTTGTAATTAACTCGTTAACTTTGAAAAAATACACTTAGTCAGTAAATCTACATTCAAAATAGTCTTGGAAAGTGAAAATCGCTCAGCTCCTCTCAAACAGATAAAATAATACAGCTGCTGGAAATCAATATCGCCGTAGCCCTCTAAGAAAGCCGAAAAGTAATCAAAATCATTGGACGTTTTTTCAAGAGTTTTATCAAAATAACCAGGAAAATCAATTGCTACAATAGTCAAGTCCAGATATCTTGAACCATATAAAACAGTTCCGTTGGGATCTATAATGATAGGCTTATTTTCATCAACAATAACGTTATTCCAATGAGAATCTCCATGTATAAATGATATTGAATCATCAAACTTTTCCATATTATTTTCAATAAATTCTACAATACTTCTAATCACCATCTCATCTTCTAAACTTAGCTTGTTCAGCTTAAATTCAGTTTCATATAAATAGTCTTCAATGATTTCCTGCTTGCTTAATGTCTCAAACTCATTGAATTTAGTGTCCCACATTTTGCAATATTCTGATATTGGACCATTATCATGTATTTTCCTCATCTGCCGCCCTCTCTCCTTTAAAAGCTCCGTAGAAATCACTTCTTTCAACATTACCGCATTTTCCAGCTTTTCCATAATTAAAAAACTGTTGTCTTCTGCTAAATACTCACATTTTAGATGAGGTAAACCTAAATCTACTTGAACTGTGGAATACAGTTGCTGATGGAGCAGGCTACCGGAATTAGTTCGATCAATTTTTAAGAGATATTGTTTACTGTCCTTAGTCAGCTTATAAAACACTGAAGAGTGAGTTTTGTAATTTTCTCCGATTTCATAGCCTAAAGAAGTAATTAATTGGCGTTGTGAATCTGTAAGCAAATTAATATTTTCCGCTTGAAGTTGACTCATACATGTTTTACTTGGTTATAAATATCTTTCCCCTTATTATACCACTCCTTCGAGCTACAATATAACTACATAAACCAAACAATAAAAATATCACCGTATGCATAAGTCCGCTTTCTATTGATCTCTTACTAAACGACTCAAAAGTGAGGAAAAACAGACCTACCCAAGGAAGGCTGACCAAAAAAGTAGCCAGTATAAATTGCTTAAACGGAATGCCGATTAGAGCCGAAAACGCGGTCACAAAATCAAAAGGTAGGCTGGCTAGCCTAAGCACTAATACTGCACTAAATTCCTTTTCAAGTGAGCTATCTACATCAATTCCCACTTTATGAGCAAGCTTCAAAATCTTCTGCTTAAATATATCACCAGCTAAATATTTTACTACAAAATAAAAAATACCTGCTGACAATTGCTCTGCCAAAATAACCCAAAAATAGCCCCACCAGGGACCAAAAAGTATGTAAGCCACCACATTCATTATCCAGGTAGGGAGCAGGAATAGCGGGCGCAAAATGAACACAAGCACAAAACTGATTGGCAAAAAATATCTCCAATTACTCTGATGTAGTTGCAACAAAAGTTTTTCTAATATATTTGAAAGTTCCGGTAGTGTGATTTCATTTTTAAACATGATATATCCACTCAAAAGCAGCAATCCAACCCAAATAGTAATCATCAAAATCCTAGCTCGCCTTTTCAATTTGTGCATAAATTTTTAGAATAGTTACAGAACTACCGAAAATAGTCAAAACTTTACAAAAAATCAATTCTAATTCTAAGCTTAATAATATTATGCTTTCAGTAGGATTAGTAGGACTCCCAAACGCAGGTAAATCAACTTTATTCAATTTGTTGACCAAAAGACAAGTACCGGCAGAAAATTTTCCTTTCTGTACAATTGAACCTAATACCGGAATTGTAGAGGTACCTGACCATAGAGTCAAGGAATTAGCCAAAATTAGTAAATCTCAAAAAGAAGTCTACGCCGGAATAGAATTTGTAGACATTGCAGGTCTGGTGAAAAATGCCAGTAGCGGCGCAGGACTTGGTAATCAATTTTTGTCTCATATTAAAGAAGTTGATTTGATTTTATTGGTAGTACGCTGCTTTCAAAATGAAAATGTAGTGCACGTAGAAAACAGAGTAAATCCCAAAGATGATGAAGAAATTTTATTACTGGAATTGATTTTATCTGACCAGCAGCTCATAGAGAAAACTATTCCAAGAATGGAAAAAGATGCTAAAAGCAATAAAGACAGACTTATAGGTGAGAAAATCCAAATATTACAAAAAATTCTTGATAAACTCAAAAATTCTGAACCTGCAAAAAATTTTGAACTTGAAAAAACAGCTGACAAAGATTTAATTAAGTGGAGAAAAGGTCTAAGTCTTTTAACTGACAAACAAGTCCTAAAACTAGCTAATGTAAATCAAGAAGGTGTCAACGAAGCTTATAATTCCGATTTTGATTTGGATATTCTATTAGAATCAACTGTCAGTGAGCTAACTGAAGAAGAAAGAATAGAGCTTGGAGTAAATACCGAAACAGGATTAGATCGAATGATTAAAGCTTGTTATCATAAATTAAATTTAGCCACATTTTTAACCACCGGTGAAACAGAATCAAGAGCTTGGACTTTTAATCAAGGTATGACTGCTCCACAGTGCGCAGGTAAAATTCATAGCGATTTTGAAAAAACATTTATCAAAGCTGATACAGTAAGTTACCAGGATTTTATTGACAATTCCGGCTGGAAAGGCGTAGTTGAAAAAGGTAAAATTCGAAGTGAAGGCAAAGAATATATAATGCAAGACGGTGACATAGTAGAATTTAAAACCGGAGCCTAAAAAAATTAAAATATTCACAGTTTTTTATGCAATTTCCACTGCCTACAACTGCACCCAAATACGATCTAAAAGAAGTTCGCAAATTAATTGATGAATTAGATCTGGACCCCCTCAAAAACTCTGGTATAAGGGTAGTCTACCCTGTCGGCGATGGTAGTAGTGGAGTATTTCTGGTAGGAGAAGCACCTGGAGCAAAAGAGGATGAGCTTGGAGAGCCATTTGTAGGTGCAGCAGGTAGGCTTTTAAATAATATACTTTTACCGAGTGTGAATTTAACTAGAAAAAATATTTACCTTACCAATATTGTAAAATGTAGGCCTCCCAATAATCGAGATCCTTTACCTGAAGAAAAAGAAGCTTGGAGTCCTATATTGCTTGCTGAAATTTTAGCTATAAAACCTAAAGTACTTGTTTGTTTAGGTAGGCATTCACTAGGATTTTTTCTACCTGAAGCCAAAATCAGTCAGGTCCACGGTAAAATAATTAATGTGGAATTGTTTGAGAATTATTCACAGGCAATATTACCGCTGTATCATCCAGCAGTAGCTTTGTACAATCCAAATATGCAAGAAGTTTTGAAAAAAGACTTTTTAGTTATCCAGAATTTTTTGGAGGAATTACCTGATACTTCCAATACTATTGATGCCAACTCAGGAGACTTTTTGTTGTAGTAGATAATTTCCAACAGGCTTGAGTTTATAATAATTACATACAAATTTTAAAATGCTTATAAACGCCCTTAGTTTTAATTGTGCATTTAGTTTTTTAAGTAATTTGCATAAAAAAGAAATGTAAACTATACTTATATATAGAAAACCGAAAAATAAGGTCAAAATCAAAACAAAAACAAAAAATATGGCAAATAGCAAAAACTATAAAATAAGTGCTTTAGCTCCTAAAAACAACGTATCTTTCAGGAAATCTCTAAAAAATAGGCGTAGGAAAAGCCTGGTATTTTCTGTAATTGCAGTGTATCTATTAATGGGTATAACTGTAGGCTCATTTTTATTTGGAGGTAAGTCCGGTCCGGCAAAAGCTAGCGAAGCTGCCCTGATTAGTGCATCTATAAAACTTGCTGAAGAGCGAGATTACAAATTGGGAGATTCTTTGAAGATAACCATGACACTACAAAATACTAGTACTGTAGAGTCAATTAACGCTTTGGCTGTAGATCTTTATTCCACACAAAACAGCATCAAATGGGTAGATATAAAATCTGATAAGACAAATGAAAATTTGGAAATAAGTCCAACAGGATCTTTTAAATTACCTGTTTTGTCCTCCGGTGAACGGGCAGAATACAACATTCAAGGTAATATCCAAAGCAACAATTTAGACTACTTGAATATACTAGGACGTATTAAATATTTAAACAAAATGGGTCCTCAGGATTTGGAAACCAATAGAATTTATACAAAGCTTACAAGCTCAGGAAATAATACTGGCCATTTAGTAAGTGTTGCAGGTAAAGAAAAGTTTAATCTGGGTGAGGCTCTTGTTTTCAATCTCGCTAAAGATAAAATAGAATCCACTAAGGGCAAATTTTATGTCTCAAATGCAGACACACAAGAAGTAGTTTTGAATAATGACTGTGATCTAACAACTTCAGAAACTTGTGAAATAAATATTAAATCCCTACCTGTCGGTAATTATAGTAGTTTATATATTGATGAAAATGAAAATTACTTCAGTAATATAAAATTGTTTAGTGTAAGTGGTAAAAAGAATGATTTTATCCCTAATGAACAGGCTAGTTTAGAATTTCCAATAGGTAATACAAGTATAAACGGAATTTTGCCGGTGATTGCTAAAAAGGTTTTATCTTTAAATCAGATTGTATCTACTGAAAATATTTGTACTTTTGAAATATATTTAAATAAACAGTTGGTAAACACAGCAAAAGCGGCTGTTGATAGTGATAGAAGTTGCAGATTTACTTTTAACTCCGAGTATTTGAATCGCGGAAATAATACATATGTAATTAAACTTGCTAATACAAGCATTGAGAAAGATATTTTTTATACAAACAAACCAGATAAATTATTTGCTCTGACAAACAAAACTGGAGCTTTAATTAAAGGTAAAAATGCAGACATAGAAGCTACCGGAATTACAGATCCAACGGGCAATATTGCAACTGATAAAAAAGTTACTCTTGCTATTTTGCACCAACAAACTGGTGAATATACAGAAATCAATAATCTTAACGGTAACACATTAAAAGTAGTTGACGGAGTATTTAGTACAAGTATTAGTTCCAATTCTTTAAGTAAAGGTGGTACCTATATTGTTAATTTTAAAACAGAAGATGGTTTACAATCAGATTGGTTAACACTTAGCTTTGAGGATAAACAAGTTGGCTTTAGTAAAAGTGGTGTAATCACAGACACTAAAGGACTTAAGATTGGTCAAGATATAATTCTTACACTTGATAATTTAATAGACAGAAGTGGAAATCAAATTTCAGAAGGCGAGTGTAGCGCAAACGTCTATAGTGCTCAAGCTGCAGCAACAATTACAGTTCCAGGACAAATCAAAAAAGGTGTTTGTAGTGCTACTTTAGCTGCAGGTAAAATCAAGCAATCAGGTCCAATTTTAGTAAGTTTTACCGGATCTGAAATTTCTAATAAAATCAATCAAAGCAAGCAACTTTATTTGGAAGCAGGAAAACCAGAAAAATATGGTAACATAAATTTGGAATTTGAGCCTGCAAAACAAGACTTTGCAAACACTGTAATCATAGGCCCAATTACTGATAAATACGGAAACGCAGTAAACGCTTTTAACTATAAATTAAAATTGAGTAGTGAGGATGAAGAGGTCAAAGAATTTACAAACATAGATGTGCAGTCAGGCTTTATTAAAATGGTATTGCCTTCTACATTTTTTGCCGGAGAAAAGCTTAATTTGGAATTTTTAGATGAAGCTGACAAGAAAATTACTGACAGAACATTCGAAATTGATGCTACTAAAGGAAAACCAACTTTATCTGAGATCCCTAAAGAACTTAAAAATAATAAAAATTTACAATTTGAAATTTCAGGAATCAGCCTCACTAACCAAAGTCAATGTTTAGTTAAATTTATAAAGAGCAGTGATGAAGTATTGGAAAATAAATACGCTTACGATAATACAGAAGATAAGTGTAAGATTGACTGGGATGTAAATTTATATAGAAATGCGGAAAAAGCTTTAGTGCATGTTGAAATCGGTGATAAAGCATTTAATCAGGTTGTGAGTATAACAAGTGGTGAAGCTGTAAATCTATTTACTATTGCTCCACAAATTAGAATAAATAAACAAAATGAACTTGAGCTTAAATTACTCACCTCTCCAATTACTGATAAATATGGTAAGGTAGTTGATAAGGCTCCTATCAAATGGCAATACAACGGCAAAATTGTACAGTCTACAGTTGACTCAGGCATTTCCCAACTTAGCTTGCCTGCCAGCAAATTGGAAACTAGAGATATTAAAGTAACAGATGCCAGTAAGTACTTAGATTTAGATCTGGATGTAAAAGCAGGGATTACTTCTATTAGTAAAACGAATAATCTACAAATTTACACCGGTAATTACGATATTAGTAACAAAGTTTCTAGCTTTGAAGTAGTTAGAGCCAGCTCCCAAATTTCTAATCAAAACAACACTATTTTTGCATTCAAAACAGATGCTTGCAGTGGAGAATTGATTACTACAAACTCTACACAGTTATTGAAAACTCATTTACAAGGTGGAATATGTTATGTGGAAGCTACCTCAGCAAGTCGAGATAACAAAATAGTATTCAAAAAAGACGGTTTCGATTTAGGTGAGTTTAATTATTCAACAATTACTGATCCTCAAAATATTATATGGTGTACTTTGGAAAAGAAAAATTGTATGATTCAAGTCTTTACCCCGGTTAATAGTATAATTGATGTGAGAGTATTTGATGAAGATAAAGAATATAAATTTAGCAGTAAGGATTTGGAAAATGTTGTAGTAATCAATCAAAACGGTTTAAACCCTTTGAAAAAGTACTCTGTAGAAATCAAATACAAGGATCTTAACAATCAGGAAGTAACTCATACAAGAGAAATCACAGGTGAGAAATTGATTAGCAAGGAGTAGTAAAAGCTTGATTTAGTTTAGTATTTGGTTACTTGAAGACTAATTAAATAGAGCATAATCCTAGAGCTCTTAAGATTTATTTTGACATTTATAAATACTTCTGTTATAGGATTAATAATGGGTTTATTTGGTGCATTAAAATGAGAAAGTTCTTTCTGACAGCTATATTTTTAATATTAGTTAGTGGTTGTGAAAATCAACCCAATAATAGTGAAACAACTTGGTATTTCAAAGTACCAAATGGTTTGAAAACGCAGGCTAAAGCCTTCCCTACAAAGGAAAGCTGTGAAAAGGCTAGGAAATATCAACATACGCTTTCAGGTTGCTTGGAGGGCCAGCCCCCAGCACCAGGCTACTAAAATTAAATAGGGGTTGAGTTTGATTACTCCTCCTTACACCCCAACACTCTCCCCAGATATTAATTTATTAAGGGAGAGTTTTTTTACAGCTCAAATATTATTTTCTAGCTTAATTGATATTTGAATTAATTTCTTGGTATAAATTCTTAGGTATTATATTGGCAATCAAATTCGAGATAGCACTGCTTATTTTAGAGATGGAATAGTCCTATTTGCTACTTAAATGTAGCATACTATATGTTTGACAGCTGTATTTTTGTGTGCTATGGGACAGGAATAATATTGTGATGTGTTATAACTAAACTATTATTCAATTTTTGAAGATATTTATTTTGTCATACTTCCAATATTGCCTTTAATATCTACAGCTTCCCAATATGTTTCACTTTGCCAATACGAGTAAAAGAGTGTTTATTGCTTGTTTTACTGCATTTTTGCTTTTAATAAATATTTTTGGTTTTTTCAATCTAGTGGCTATTGCCCAGTCTGATCCGCTGAAAATCGCTACTCTAGATGTCCAAAGACAGTCCAAGCTACAAAATTTAGCTAAAACTGAAAACCAAGTAGCAAGTACGCAAACTTCTTCTACACCAGTAAGTGTAAAACAGGACCCACCTAAAGATGCTACTTGTGAAGATTTGAAGGGTTGGAAAGAAGATGAGACCAAAAAAACACTGACTACAAGGACCTACTATTTTCCGAATAAAACGAATTTGCCGGTTGGCAATACACCCGATAAAAATCCGGATGACTTTTACTGGATGAGCTGTAGTTATACTGCAAAGATTAATTACCAAGATAAAAACAGTAAAAAAATTGTCCCGATTGATAACAAATTAAAGGAATTACCGACTAATTCTGAAGCTAGAAAGGCTGGCTACAAATTTGTAAACAGTGGCAACGACTATAGAGCTTATTTTCCTGAAAATCCTAACAGTGGTTGGAAATTTGAAAATGATAACGGTGATTATTTAGTTATAAGTAAAGTATCCATAAATGGAAAAACTTTAAATGTAAACCCTCCGGTAATCCAA
>CAWAQU010000009.1:0-156681 GCA_963784355.1 uncultured bacterium
TTATTAATTGAAATATGAATATCACTCATAGCTTTTTTATTTGTTTAAAATAGAATCCATAGAACCTTTCATATAAAAATCAGATTCACTATGATCATCCAATTCACCACTTAAGATTCTCTTGAATCCTGAAATAGTGTCTTGCAATTTTACATACACACCGGCCGCACCTGTAAATTGTTCCGCTACAAAAAATGGCTGTGTTAGGTATCTTTGGATTTTACGGCTTCTAGAAACTATTTGTTTATCTTCTTCACTCAACTCATCAATACCAAGAATTGCGATTATGTCTTTTAATTCCTTGTATCGTTGTAAAACCTGGCGAACTTGAGAAGCAACTTCATAATGTTCTTGACCTACAACTTCCGGTGAAAGACCTGTAGAGTTGGAACTTAATGGGTCAATAGCCGGGTACAAACCTTGCTCAGCTAAAGATCGCTCCAAAACTAGTGTAGAGTCCAAATGAGTAAATGTGGTGGCTGGAGCAGGGTCAGTATAATCATCAGCTGGTACATAAACTGCCTGTACTGAAGTAATTGAGCCTTTATTGGTAGAAGTGATTCTTTCCTGTAATTTACCCATTTCCTCAGCTAAATTAGGTTGATAGCCTACAGCAGAAGGAAGGCGGCCAAGTAAAGCTGATACTTCACTACCTGCCTGGATATACCTAAAAATATTATCAATAAATAACAAAACATCTTTTCCACTCTCATCTCTAAAATTCTCCGCAATTGTCAGGCCTGTCATAGCTACTCTTAATCTTGCTCCAGGTGGCTCATTCATTTGCCCGAAAACAAGTGCAGTTTGGTTAATTACCCCAGATTCAATCATTTCTTGATACAAATCATTACCTTCACGGGTACGCTCGCCTACACCTACAAACACTGATCTACCTGAGTGAAATCTGGCAATATTGTAAATTAATTCCTGAATTACAACAGTTTTACCAACACCGGCACCACCAAAAACTCCAATTTTTCCACCTTTAATAAAAGGGCACATCAAATCAATAACTTTGATACCTGTTTCCAAAATTTCAATATTGCTAGCCTGTTCACTAAGAGCAGGAGCGGTGCGGTGGATAGGCAATCTTTTTACATCCTTACTAATAGCTTCTTTACCATCAATCTCCTCACCAAAAACATTTAAAATCCTTCCCAAAACCTCATCACCTACAGGTACCATAATAGGACCTTGAGTGTCTTCTACCATATCCCCACGTGACAATCCTTCAGTGTTATTTAAAGCAAGAGCACGTACTTTGAAGTCGCCAATATGCTGCTGAACTTCAAAATTATATTCCGTATCAGCTTTTTTTACCTTCAGATTATTAAATAGTGCAGGCAGATGAGACTCCGAAAATTCGATATCTACAACAGGGCCTACAATCTTTATAATTTTACCTAATGGTTTAGTTTCCATATTTACAAATTTTAAAATTAAACACTCTAAATAATTATTTTCCACTCATCATCTCTCTAAAAACCTCAAACTTTGCCAATCGCTCTTCCAAAAATAAATAAGACATATTTTCAGTAGGTTGAAATTCTATAGCTCCCGTAAGTGCTTCAGCTATGGCTTTTTGTAGGTCTTCTTTTCTATTTTTGTATTGATCCCACAAATTTTTAAAATCAAAGCTATCTCCCGGAATCTCAAAACCTTGTACACTCGTAATACTGGTATTTCCGTGATTATCAACCTCTAAGATGCCACCATTTAAAAAAAATTGTTTACTCAATGAGCCAATCTCTACCCTTGCAATACCTGCTTGTAGTGCAGTAACTATAGCTTGATGCTTAGCCAAAACTTCTATAGGACCTCCATGAGTGATAATTCTCAGAGATTCAGCGTCGCCTTCGTACAAATTGTTGGAAGGTAATACTATATCTAGTTTAAATTGCTTCACATATATACTACAGATGCTTTTTTTCACTTTAGTCAAATCCAAAATTTCGGTTGCTTGACAAAATCAGCTTTTGATATTAAGAACAGTTTTCTACACAGATTTTAGGCAGATTTGTAGTTTACTCTAAAAACATACTTTTATAGAATTTGTCTGTACGATAATTATAACAACATAGTAAAGGTAAAATATACACTTGGAACAAAAAAAGCAGTGGTTAAACTGCCTTAAATTCTGATTTATCAAGCTTTTTGATGCTATAGATTCAGTCAACTGAAGGATTAAAATGGCATTTGTACGTTTATGCTGTCCACGTCAATTTCCGGAATATTATCATCTTCGTCATCGGCTGGTTTAGCTTTTTTTGCGCTACCTCCTGCACTTCCACTAGCTGAGCCTGCTCCGTCTTGACTTTGCTGTGCTTGCATCTTTTCTACATCACTTTTAGAAGACAAGATTTCTAATTCTCTTACAACTACATCAGTTGCATAGCCTTTTGTACCATCAGGTTTGTCCCAGCTTCGGTTCTGCAATCTTCCTACTACAGCTACTTTAGTACCTTTTTTGACATATTGCTCCAGAATATCAGCTAGTTTCTCCCAGGCTGACATATTGAAGTACTGCACAAGTTCCTGCCCGTTTGAATCTTTACCCTCATTAACAGCGATGCTAAAACTAGCAACTTTTTTTCCACTAGAAGTTGATCTGATTTCAGGATCTTTAGTTAAATTTCCGATTAAAATTACTTTATTCATACTTTATATTAAATTAAATGTTTGTGTCTATGTCCTTAGACTGTGAGTTTAAATTATTATTTTGTCTAGAAAAGTATACGAAAATTAAATATAAAACGTAGCCTATAAATTCATATACCAACCAAAATATACCTAACATTGCTAAAAGTCCTGACCAATTTAAAGTTACTTCTTGATCCGGTCTTGCATAAATGTAGATTAAAAAGAAAACCATGCTGATAACCGCAGCCAAAAGCCTTGAAATTACCTCTTCTATTCCTGCAAAAAAATTTTTATTCATAATATTGTTGTTTATTGTTTGCTATTGCTTACCAACCAAGACATAAGATATGGATGGTTTCTTGTCAATTAAATCTTTTGATTAAAATGTTTTTAAGCCAGCCCTCTAGCCTCTTCTCTATCCAGGTCTCGTTTTTTAATATCATCTCTTTTGTCAAAATTTTTCTTTCCTTTAACTAGAGCAACCTCCGCTTTTATCCATCTACCTACAGTTTTGATATTTAATACAGTACAACTGACACCTTTTTCTTTTAAAGCCCCATGAATCTCATTTACTTCGCGTTGTTGCAAAAGTAGTGGCACATTTTCCCTGGTTTTATCGTTACCAAAGCCAATTATTTGCAATTTTCCTTTCTGATAAATAATATAACTTCCGGTGATTTGCACCCTTTTTTGCCTCAACTCTTTTACCATCCTTCCGGACAACGAAAGCCCAGCCTGAAAAGATTCCAGGATATGATAATCAAAAAAAGCTTTTTTGTTGTTCGCTAAAACCACACTTTAATCTTACATATAAATTATTTTGCGTCAATTTTTATATGCACTTTCCGTTCTGGTCTCTTTACAAATTGCAGATTTTAATTTAAATACTAGATATTAGCGTGAGTGGTGGAACGGTAGACACACTGGCTTCAGGTGCCAGCGGGACCTAGTCCTGTAAGGGTTCAAATCCCTTCTTGCGCACCAAATTTAGTCTTCAGTTGACATTTTATATATTTTTGGTAAAAATTAAACTATACATATTCGGGGATCGTCTAGTGGTAGGACGACGGGTTTTGGTCCCGTTAACCGGAGTTCGAATCTCTGTCCCCGAACCAATGTTGCTTATCAGCATTTTTATACAAAAACAAAAACGGTTTTTTCAGATTAAATTCAGCTTTTTGGCCTGTTTGAAGTGAGTTCGAAATAAGATATTTCAGAATTTGATTTTTTTCATGTGAATTCGAACTTTTAAATACTTCAGGTAAACGATTTATTAGATTAAATAGGCTAGAAACGGTTAAATGAAGGTCAGTTGATTCTCTGGTTTCATGGCTCAGTTCAAGATTTAATTCATATATTTTTGATTCATACTCCTGTTGCTTTTTAGTATAATCATCTTTGGTAATACTACCATCTACAAATAAGTCTGTAAGTCTGGACCGTCTATCCTCAAACTTCTCTATTTCATTATTTAATTTAATCCGTTGTTGTTTCTGATACAGGCTTTCATTATTGAAATCATTTTTCAGTTTTTCAACTATAAATTCTACGGCTTCACTTGGAAAAACAAGATTCGTTAAAATATTTTCAGCCTGCTTTAGCAGTACTTCTTCCTTTATTACCTGCTGGTAATATATACAATCTTTATTTATACATCTATGGTAATTATAAGTTTGTTTTGCAGTATAGGGATTTATGGTTCTATTGCATTTAGAGCAAGTCAAAAGATTTCTGAAAGGATAAGGTTTAAAACCTCTTTTTTGTTTTTTGCCTGAGTTCTGGTTTTGATTTAAAATAGCCTGACATTTATCAAAAATAATTTTGGTGGTAAGCGGCTTATAGATATGCCGGTAATTTCCGTATTTACTTTTAGCTAAGCCATAGTAAAAGGAGTTGTTTAAAGTCTTATTTAAAGTCTGTCTGGTTAGTTTCTTACCCTTGTTTGTTTTAAAGCCCTTCTTATTCAAATAATCACATAATTCAGCTTGATTGTAGTTTCCTGTCCTAAACAAGTTAAAAGCCTCGGAAATTAGCTCTGATGAGTCTGTTGTATCTACTTGTCCATTTTGTCTGAAATAGCCTTCAGGAAATTTATATACAATACCTTGTGCACGACTTTCTTTCATTCCTTTTCTGACATGCTTTTTTAGACTATTAACGTATATTTTAGCGCCTAAAATATACATGTCCCACTGCAAAGAAACTTCTAAAAAGTTATCTTCCCTGACAACCAAAGATTCTTTAATAAAATGAACTTCTAAATTTTTATTCATTATCATTTTTTCCAGAATTGTACTTTCTTTAAAACCTCTTTGAAGCCTATCAACACAATGGACCACTAAAGCTATAGTTTCTTTTTGTTTGTGAATAAACTCCAAACACTTATTCAACTCATCTCTTTCATCTATAGTTGCTGACTCCTGAAATTCAAATAATTTAAGTAGTTCGAGCCTGTTTTCTTTAACATACTTACCACATTCCCGCTTTTGAGCGTCCAAAGATTTGCCCTTGATTTGGTCCTCGCTTGATACCCTGGATAAAATTATTGATTTCATATTTGGTCTACTAAATGCTTAATTTCTTTATCAAAGTCCTTTTTTAATTCACATTCCCATAAAGTTATTACTTTCCAGGTACTGCTTTTAAGCCACTCTTTTGTTTGTGCATCCCTTTTAATATTGGACATAATTTTATTTTCCCAAAAATCAATTTTAGTACTTGGCAACTTTGATTTCTCACAACCATGCCCGTGCCAGAAACATCCGTTTATAAAAACTGCTATTTTCTTTTTAAGAAAAACTATATCTGGACTTCCCTTTATTTTATAATGGATTCTATATCTAAAACCTTCTGCATATAGTCGCTTTCTTACCGCCAACTCTAAAGAAGTGTTTTTACTTTTCACTTTTGACATGTTTTTGCTTCTTTGAGCCGGGGTAATTCTATCCATTACTTAAATCTTATTTGGAGTGATAAATCAAAATAAATTTTATTGTTTGTAAATCTAAATGAGCCGTATTTATGCCTTGAAGATGACGGACTTTCAAAGTATACCGATTTTAAAAGATAGTCTTTAAACTGATCTTGATTATAAACATGATAACAGACTATCTCACCATCTTCTTTAACTATTAAATATCCGCCATAAACCTCATCATAGCCTGTCCAAACTTTGCCTGGACTCATTCCAAGAGCTGAAGCCCAAAGTAGGTTCTTTATTTTAAACTCATAGTCTTCCTTTTCAAGATCTAGATCTGAAAGTAGCTTACAAAATTTAGGGTCTATGGTAATGTCTGAAATAGTGCGTTTATTTGAAATATAAGAGTATTTTAGAAGTTCAGCCGTTATTTTATCCATAGCAGTGTCAATACGTCTCAAATTCTTCCTGAAAGTATCGGATTCTACTTTTTCAAATTCCAGACTTCCGCCTTTATCATATAGTGATTTTACTCTATCAAGGACCTTAGCTTTTGTTTGTATCTGATTAATTTCTTCAGCTGTACTTTCACTAATTCCTTTAACTTCATAAACTATCCTGGTATGGTCAGAGGCGTTTAATAAGGTTGCATTACCCCCTAATTGTGATTTAATACTAAATCCCACAGTTTGATTTGTGTTTACTGTTATATCGTGAATAACAAGGGTAATATCGGATTTGTTTTGTGAAGCAGATTTTACAGTAGTGCAGTTTAGATTTTTAAATGCATCTTCAATATTATCTATTGATATAGTTCCGTTTTCGGACTCTTTTATACTTTTCAGCACATTTAATGCAGTATTTTTTAACTTGCTCCTAGAAATGTAATCTTTAAAAGTATTAGTAGAATTTTTAATAATTACTTCTGTTTCTTCAATTGTATAAATAGTATCAGGTTTTTGTGCTTCAGACCTTAAAATTTGAAAAATTGGATAAACTATATCCTCTAAAGCTTTAAGGTTTTCGTCTGCACCATGTACCTTACCATCTGCAAGTAATTTTACTAATGTATAAAACTCGCTCCATTCGCCTCTGTTTGCTGAAATTATTTTATTCATAATTAAATTAAATCCAAACTGCTTAAAATTTGTTTTGCAGTGGCTTGAATTGCAGGAACTGCTACACTGTTTCCCAATTGCTTCATTGCTTGTGTTTCTGAAACTGGCATTATAAATCCTTTAGGAAAGCCTTGCATTTCCAAACCTTGTTTAGGATTAAGCCTTACTTCCACGCCATCAACAATATAACAATCCCAATTTCTTCTGTCATTTACCCCAGAACCTCGCCCCCCAACTCTTAGTGTGTAACCAACATTTTTCTTACATTCTCCCCCTAAAATATCTGACATAGTTTTTTTTAATGGTGTAGGATCTGGCCATTTAAAAGGTTTTAGTTCATTTTTAAATCCAACCATAAATAATCTTGGCCTGTGCTGGGGTACACCATAATTATCAGCTTTTATAACTTTATAATAAAATGAGTAACCTAAATCTTCAGTTACAACTTTTTTTATTACCTCAAATGTTTTGCCATTATCATGGTTAAACAAACCCCTAACATTTTCAAGAAAAATTGCTTTTGGCTGCTTTTCCTTAATTATTTTTGCTATATCAAAGAAGAGCGTACCTCTAGTATCTCCAAAACCCTTTTTAAATCCTGCATTGCTGAAAGGTTGACACGGAAAACCTGCACAAAGAATATCGAAATCAGGAATTAGCTTAGGATCTTGTTTTGTAATATCCTGGTTAAAATTGCCAGACTCAAACAGTTCTTTTTCGTCTTCATAAAAATTTGCCATGTATGTAAGTCTTGCAGACTCATTAATTTCACTTGCAAATACGCACTGTCCTCCTAGGTTTTTAAAAGCAATGTGGAAACCTCCTATTCCAGCAAACAAGTCAATAAACTTAAATTTTGTTTCTCTTATCTCTTTTACAGGGTTATAAAACAGACTTTGCTCTTTTAGTGTATAAATGAAATTTTGAAGATTGCTTGTATCGATACGGTATTCTCTACCTATTTTATAAGCCTGTATTTTTTTCGACTTAATATATCTTCTTATGGTTAAATCACTTAAATTAAGCTGTTTTGCAACTTCACCAACTGTATAATAATTTATGTTCATAAAAATAATTATATATCAATATATATCAACATCTATCAATTATTTGTCAAATCTCAGCTCTTTGTCAATATCCTCAAACCAACCAAAACAATCTTGTATATCTGTAGCTTGATTGATTTTTTCAAGTTCTTTGACAAATCTGGACCAGTTTTTACCATTCAGCTTTTTTTCATAAATTTTTCTAAGCTCTGACAGCCCTTTCTCTTTTGCTAGAGTATTTACACCAATTAGTCTAAAAAGTTCGTTAGCTTTGATTTTTGAGTAGCTTGTTAGCAGCCTATCAATAAGTAAATCAGATTTGTTAATTTTATTAAATAAAAATCTATTTTTATCTACAATCAAATTTTGCCAGTAGTGGTTTATGAGTTTTTTCCAAAGTAATTCACTAAATAAATCTTCAAAATATAAAATATCTATTTGGAATCCTAGCTTGCCTAATACTTGCCTCATCTTTGCCTTATTTCTTAACCTTATTTCAAATCTGATTATTTCTTGTTTTTGATTGTCATTGTATTCTTGAAACAAATCTTTTTGTAGGTCATTTCGGTCATTGTCTACAGCTCTTTTGTTTGGTTTGTTTAGGTCCGCCAGTTTGTCATAAATTACAAAACTATGGGCTTTTGAATAAAACTGTAGAGTTGTACCCGTACCTTCTCTATATTCTTTATTATCAAGATCTAATCTTCTATCTAAGGTACACTTATTCAATTCTTGGATAATTTGAAAACTGAAGTAGCCTTTGCTTAGAAATATGTTTTTGGCTGTATCAAATCCTGAAACTTCAAATTTGGCTGGATTTTCTTTTAACTCAACACCCATTTCTAAAAGCCTTTGATAAACAAACTTGTAAACAAACTTATCATCAAAAATACTTAGCTCATTTAGATTGTTTCCATAAATCAACTTGGGAACTGAAAACTCTATTTTCAAATCTCTTTTTGGACCAAAATCCACTCCTTTACTTCTTGGTGTAATAGTTAGTCTAGGATAATATTTATCTACGGTTTTAAAATTATTTACAAAACTTTTTCCTACAAAACCATGTCTGTAAAGATTTTCAGCATTTGGACTAAATAAGTCTGGTTTGTTTATCCTATATTCTGCCTCTTTTACCGTTAATATCACTGTATCTAACATATCCATCACATTTTTTATAAACTTTATTAAGCTCTTTAGTCACCACATTTTCAATATAGCTACCTACCTCCTTATTTATAGGGTAAAGTATGCTAGTTTCTTTACTTCCAACTATCTTACTTGGGTAAACTAGCCTGTATAGATTTTGGTTATTTAGCCTTGTATACACAGCTATAGAAGATACAAAAAGACTTTCGTTTAAAACAAAGCTGGCAAAGGCCACTAAACCGTTTTTAGGTTTGACCGGTATTATTTGAATTTCGGATATACTTATTTGATTCATAACTTTTTGAATTGGCTTGATTAAGTTATAGTTTATAATTTTCAGGGTTATTTCTCATGTCTATTTCAATCAGCAACTTAAATAAACCTAACAAAGAGTCTTGATCCTCTTTTTCCCATAACTTAGGATCAGAGGCTTGTAGCTCTAATTTTGACTTGATTAAATTTGCTTGACTTTCAGACATTAAAAAATCCCTAGAATTTATAACTAGGGATACTATAAAATAATTATGTGCTTAAACTTGCTTAAAAATGCTGAATTTTGCTGAAAGCTATCTATGAGGCTTTATTTTATGTATTTTTCATTTATATAAACGTGATCAGATTTTACTGTTAAAAAGTCTTTAATTTCAGGCGGTAAATTTCTTCTAAGATAGTAAAATGAGTCTTTACATTTTTTAATGGCATCTTTTTTATTCAGTTCTTCAGGATCATCCATTTCTAGCAATTCCGAATAGTGCCAAACCTTTTTCATATTGCTCTTATTTTTGGTTATTATGCCTAAACTCCTATGGACAAAACCCCTTGCAAGTGTTCTTTGATAATTCCCTACAAATAAAGTAGCAATTTTTGAGTCATAACTAAAATAAGCAGTTTGGTCTGTTTGTAAAGTAGTAGTCATCTGTGTGCTTATGGAAAGCTTAATATCATTTTTATCCAGAATCACACCAGCATAGGTGTTAGTAAGCCTTTGGTAATCTTGTTCAGGTACAGCGACTAGTTTGTATTTCTTGCCTTCTTTTTCAAATGTTTGATAAACTTCTAGGCCGTTTTCAGTTACCCCTTCGTCTAATTCAACTACAAGTTGTCTATGTTCGTTATAATCTTTTCTAGCGTATTGAAAATCAAATTTTAGGCCTAAAATATCAGCTTTAAAAGATACTAGTGTTTGTGTCCATTGCTTGGAGATTTGCTCTAAAACAGAGTAGGAGTTTATAGATTGTGATATTAATTTTAAATAATCTGTTCTAAATTGTATCTGTGCTTGAATGAATGGGTTTATTATATCAGTCATTTTTGGTATTGCAGCCAAAAAGTCTGCATTAATTGCAGTAATAAAGTTTAAAGACTTATTTAAGTTACTTAAACTATTTAGATCAAACGAATTCAAAGCCTTTTTTGCTTGTAATGTGGCAATTTTAGCTGTTTGTTTTGCCAATATTGATTGTCCAATCAATGAAGTCTCTTGTGCATTAGTAGATGAAATACTATCGTTGTCAGACATGCTTTTAAAATCACATTTTAGATAATTACAATCTATAAATTTTTATTTTGCAAATTAAAGCAGTTGTAAAACATTTGTATGCAGTATTTTATATTATAATCTCAGTTTGCCATTACTTATTTTATGATATAAACTAGTCAAATTTATAAATATAAACAAAAAAATATGTCTGATTTAGAATTGAAAAACTTTACTGATATAATATTTTTAGGTGATATCACACCTTTAAATGAATCACTTGCTGATTTAGCAATACAAAAACTTCGAATATTTATTCCAGAAGTATTTGTAACAACTTTATTTCAGAGATTTAATAGTGGAAATATAGGAAATTTTATTAGTGAATTAGAATCCAGCAAAACATCACTTAAAGATATTTTACTTATTAAATTATTTGTATCTGATAATTCAAATTTACTCATTCCTAGAAATAACATCAACATAATTGATTTGATGCTGTTTAACGAAAAAATCAAACAACTTCAAACTGAGGCAAAATCCTTTTTAGCTGCTGAAAATCCTGTTGTGCAACAGCATGGGCAAATAATTGAGCTTCAGAAATAGTAACACTGGAGGCAATACTAGAGGCAAAGCTTAATTTACTTTCTGACTCAAAATTAATATCATACGAACTATAATATATAGTTTTAGTTATAATGCTTTGATAAAAAATAAGCAAGCTGGTATACTTACCCTTCACTTTGGTTTGTAGTATAGTATCGTTATCTATAGGTAATAAACTGTAATCTTTTACTTTATACCAGTTATTATTATCAAAAACATAAGCTTGTATTTTAATCGCATCTACTTCACCAACATTTTTTACAATTATCTGTCTTAATTCCTCTTTAATAAAAAATATATTTCCACTTTCTATATTTTCAGGTATTATAATTTTCGGACGACTAAATTCTAGAGATTTTTTACTTAGGTCTTTTGCTTGTTCAGAAATCTTATTTGCTTGCCAGGCCAGTCTAATCGTTAACAAAGACAGTGCAAATGTAGCAATTAGATTAAAGGGATCAATTTGATAACCGGCAATTTTAGTTATGCTTATATACAATCTATGAAGCAGAGGTATAAAATTTATTTTTTCCAGTATAAGAAAAAGTAAAATTATTGAAACCGATATTCTCCACCAATATTTGGTTATCGAATATATTATGTTTTTGCTCATAGATTTAAATTATTACAGATTAAGGGTACTTTCCAATTATGTAAAGCAATAAAAAATCTAGTAAAAATTCATATACTAAAATTACAAATAGTTGAAGATGTTATTTTTGAAAAAGCTTATTAATTTAAGCAAACTTAACCATTAGATATTATTCTACCAAATTCATTTCTAGTATATTAAATATTTGGCTAAAAGTTTTTTCAAAGTCAGACCAATTATAAGTTCGAAGTGTGTCAATAACGGTGAACCAAAAACAAAAACTCAATTTATCTTAATTCTCATTATCTCGGTTAATCGCCGGGATTTTATCTTGTCTAATTTGATTAAATTTTCTATACAAATAATAACGATATGTCTGAAAGTTTCAATAATATACCTAAAAATCCTGAAAATACTTTTTACACAGTTGAACAAGCAAAACAAGTATTTAGTTGGGTAGTAGAGAAAGCTAAAAAAGATAATATTTATAAGCTTTGTGCAAATCCGGTGATTATTAAGGATAACAAAGTATTGATATTTCAGAGGCCTGCCACTAGTCCAAATAGACCAAATGGTTGGCTTTTACCTGGTGGAAAAGTAGAGGAAGGTGAGAATGTAGTTGATGCTTTAGTTAGAGAAACAAAGGAAGAGTTAAATTTAGATGTTGTAAAAATAAGACATCTTCCAATTGAATTTGACAGTATATTTAAAGGAAATTTGTGGAGAGTAGTCTATTTTGTAGTAGAAATCACTGGAGAAATGAAGTTAGAAGAAAGAGCTTTATCTAATCCAACTTTTATCAGCAAACCTGAAATTCCAAATTATTTCACTCAAGCAGAAATGGACCCCAGTTCACCGGACTACAGAGGTGGAGAGCTATCAGTTTGGGATTATGTATAAGTTTGGGATTGGGCCAATTTAGTCCTTAATGCTATTAAAAATGAAATTTTACAAGACATAGATTGTTAGAACAGATTCTTAATTATTTTTGTTACACCATTAATCATATCTTCTGCATCTTCAGCAGTTGGCTCTGTTATTTTTTTATGATCACAATTATTTCTAATATCCGCTAAGTGTTGAATTTTTCTAAAGATTTGAATATCAATAATTTTGTTACTGTATAAAATATCATTATAATTACTGATTGTAGGATTTTTTTTGAGAGTTAGCAAATGATTTTGACAAACTTGATTAAGGTGACTCTCTAAAACTACCCCTGCCAACGCTCCAGCCGCTCTTGAAAAACCATTTTCATTTAAATATTTTGCAGCATCTAACTCAGAATCAAACAAATCAGCTCTAACAAATTGTTGAATATTAAAAAGTGAACTTTCAAATCTTTTTCTAACAGATTTTAAAATTGCTAATTGTTGTTGAAATTTTGGAAATGCTGAAGATTTTCCAGCAACAACAGCACCATTTGTGGTTTTAGATAATGTAATGTTGCTTAAAGCGTCCGCAATTACATAGTTAGTTGAATCTATGTCTTGCATACTTCTCCTTTTTGCTGGCACCTCATAATATTCTACAAAATCATCTAATCGATCAGGTAACATTAACTTAATTATTGTCTTTGCTTCAGAATACCACTCTTGGTATTCACTTTTGAAATCAGGTAGACTAGAAATAAATTTATCCTCCTCTTTTTTATTTTTTAGTTTAAGTGCTTGTAAAAAATCTACTTTTGGTACAATTTCGTAGAGTAGAGCATTTTGTAATTTTTTACCTTTTAATATTAACTCTTCCAAATCTTTTTTATATACATCCAAATTAGACATAAAAATTGTTTATTCTATTTAAATAGTTTCTTACAATCTTTTAAACTATGTTTGAGAATTACAGCCATAGGATAATAAGTTTTTATACTCATGTTGCAGTAATTAAGCTTTTTTAAGTATCAATTGTCAAACCTTATTTTATTGGTTTTTCTAAGTTTTTCAAATTTGTATCTGTTTATTTTCTTTTCAACAAAAGCTCTTGTAAAGAGTAAAAAAATATGCTATAAATAAATAACCGACAAATAAGAGGTAAAAAGATGGGTATTCAAGGTTACTTCCGCCTGGCAATGATTTCCTATGCGGTTTTTATGCTAGGCCTCGTGTACTCTCTATTCTTAATACCAAATGGTATTATTGATGGAAATAGCCATGGAATAATCATGGAGACACTAAAAGAAGATTGTAGTTTCATGGTAATTGCAGGGTTAGTCCTTTTTGCATACTGCATATTAGCTATGGGATTTGTTTCTGAGCGAAACCGCCATAGATAATACACAGACATTTGTTATCGGTTGCACCTTTTGTTTTTTTGCGAAGGGTGCTTTTTCTGTAAAGTTGATCAGACTATTTTTTTAATAACAAGAATTTTGGTAGTCTTCTCTTTATGTGTCCATCATTTCAACCATTTACGTACCGAGATTTAGTGCAGCAAACGGGTTTTACCCAGTAATAAATTTACTGAATTATATTTTGTGGAAACCCTACAATGTTTTGTAGTTTTTTATAATCTCAATCAAAAATTATTATTAGTTGATAGTATAAGCTAGGGGGCCATAGCAAATAATTGCTACCAGTTTTTGGTAATTATTGAGCTTTGCTTTAATGGATTTTTTAGTAGCTGGATCACTTGTCAAAGCATTCCTGTTTTCTTCAACAAACTTTCAAATTTCTTCTCCCGTTTAATATATTGGTCTATATTTGCAAAATACTTAGCTGCATTCTTTTGTTCTTCTTCAATATTCACAGTGTTTTTTATATAACCACACCTCGTACAATACCATGGTAGCATACCTGGAGGTGATTCAAAAAGAGATTTGAACCAAAAATTATCTTTTTCATAAGACAAAATCATATGAGCACAGTAATTTTGAATTTTCAATTTCAGTTTTTGATCACGCCTTTCCAGATATTTGTTCCAATCAAAGGTAATGCTGATTTTAAAAGCAAAAATACTAAGTAGGGCTAAGAAAATTAATAAGATGACATGCCCTATTGTTAATTGATCCAGTCTGGTATTAATTACGCTATTATACAAATCATTCATAAAGTTTATTCGTTAACATTGTTGCGGTTCGCTCCAAACCCTCTATTTATTCACATTTGATTGTTATTTAATATTATTAATATCTATGTTTTTTTGCTTCCAATCTTAGTTTTTTCTAAAGTTCTTCCTCTTAATATTAGAGCAATTCATTCTCTTTAATCATGGTTTGTCAAATTTTGGGACGCTATTAATTTACCCAAGGTACCTATAATATTATATCTTAGACATGTTATATAAGCTTAACTTACAAATGTTGTAATATATTATAGTAGAACTTCATCTCCACACTAAAATTTCTGAGCCCTTGACAAAAGCCCATATGATGCTAACATTTAAGCCATTTCTAAATATAAGCATATGACAAACCAAACTGTAGATTTAGACAAACTAGCCGCTTTTCCGGACCAAACCAAAGAAGATGTAGCCAAAACATTGGCATCTACTCTAGAAAAAATGCCTGCTGCGGCCATAGAAGAAAATTATTTGGAAGTCGGGGTGAGACCTTGGGGGGTTTATTATGTTTTGGAGGATAAGCCAAGCTATAAAGTCAAGAAAATCTTGGTAAATCCAGGTCATAGACTAAGTTTACAGAGCCATAAACACCGCTCGGAGCACTGGGTTGTTGTTACAGGAACTGCTAGCGTAGAAATTAGAGACAACACCAAACCTGAAACTGATTGGAATTTTGACCTACATCCAAACGAAAGTTGCTATATTAAAGTAGATAACATCCACAGGGTTGCTAACCATGGTAAAATTCCTCTAGTTTTTGTTGAAGTCCAAGTAGGGGAATATACCGGGGAAGATGACATTGTCAGATATGAAGATGACTACGCCAGAACTTAAATTATATTAGGATGAAAAAAGTACTAATACTAGGCTCCGGAGGACATGGTTGGGAAAGTTTATCTGAATTCTTTGACTCTAACAATAACCAAATAGATTTATATACACTTACATCGGACTGGGGTGGCTTTACAGGCACTTTTGGTAGATTGATGGAGGTCGATAATGGTATAGTAAATCAAAAATTGCATAAAAAAATTCTTCCTATTTTACCTTGGGGGGATCTAAATAAAATTATCACTTTTTATACTAGCTTGAGATTCGGTACAAATGTCGGCCAAACTTTAAATTTTAGGAGCTTCCACATTTACGAAGTTTTACAGGAGTTTGAGATTTTAAGCGATTTTTTGGCTTTAGAACACAGTGTAATCAAGCATTTTGAAGAATATTTACATGAGTTTTATAATTTATTTGGAGAATATCAACATAAAATTGATCTGATTAAAGCGCCATGTCTAGGCAATCTTTGGCAACAATATCTATTTTGGCAATTGGATAATATAGAAAGTTGGAATGAGTTTTATCGCTACAAAAATATCCTTCCACAAAATCTGCATTTAAATTTTACAGCAGATCAAAGACAGGTTTTAACTGCCCAAACTAGTGATAGTTCAAAAATTATAGGAGAAGAAATTATTGATGTGAGTGAGGTTCCTATCTTACCTGAAAGCTTAAATTTAGTAAATCTTGATGAACAAAAATCTGAGCTAGAAGAAAATTTATTATCAAAATTAAGATCTGCAGATTGTGTTATTATACCAAACGGGTCAGTAGCTAACTGGATACCACTTCTAAATAATACTGAAATTTTGGATATTATAAAACACAAAAAACTTATTTGGATTTTGAATCTTTTTCACACTCAAAATGAACTTAATATTTCTAAATATTTGGAATATACTGCATCCCTAGGCTTAAACCCTAGCATACTAGCTCCTAAAAAACTACCTCCTGAAGTACCTACAGAAATTTTAAATCATTATAACCTCGAAAATAAAGTCTTGAACTTTAAATCTGTAGAGGAAATAGACCAAGTTAAGTCAATTGGACTAAATATTAAGTTTGAGCTGGATTATCAAGTAGACAGTTCTTTCAAATACAGCAAGGCTAGTATTAAGCAGTCAATTTTAAATATATTACATGAATCATAAAATCAGGTTACACAAACAAATAACAGACAATTTGAAACAACTTGATGAACTTGATTACACAAATCCGGAAATTCAAAGGAATATTGAAAATTATGGTGTTTATGTAGATGGAGTTTTAGTAAATAACCGCTTATCTTGGGTGTATTTGGAAAATACGTTAGATATACATCATTGGCCCAAAAGACAATCCGGAAATTTCGATGAGGTAAAAATATTGAGTGAAACTGAGGATTATTTAGCTATTTACAAACCAATGGGAGTAGTTGTTGAAAGTGGGGCCGGACATCAAAAAGATAACCTCTTAAATTGGTTAGAAACCCAGTATAAATCTAGCTTTTTCTTGATCCACAGATTAGACAAGGATACACAGGGAGTCATGCTGATTGCTAAAAACGAAAAAACTCTAAATTTTTACCAAGATCAGTTTAGAAATAGAGAAGTTGTAAAAAAATACTTCGCTGTCGTGGGAAAACCTGTGGATAACTTGTGGACTATTGAAAACTGGCAATCACGTGATAGGTCTAATCCCCTGAGACAAAAACTTTTTTGGAGTGAGACTAAGGCCATGGAATACGACTCCAACTCACGCCTAGCTAAATCTGTCATCAGACCAAGAATAATCTGTCAGGCAACTGGTCAAAGCTTGATTGAAGTAGAGATAAAAACCGGAAGGATGCACCAAATTAGGCTTCAATGCGAGGCTCTGGGCTTTGGACTGGTTAATGATAGGGTTTACAATCAAATGATAAAACCAACTGAACTCAACCAAAGTACAACTCACATAATCCCTAACTATAGCATAATTAACAAGAATTTGCAAGAATTTGAATACATCAAGAAGGTAATCTTTGGACAAACTGAGTATTGTCTTTTATCGAACTACCTCAAAGTCAAAACGCCTGATAATGGTTGGTTGGAAATCGAATACAGGAATTTGAAGGATTTGCTAGGTACATTTGAATCTTAATGGTAAATACAACCTGGTAACTCAATAAAAATGAGATAATTGTAACCTATAATATTTAAAATACTTATTAAAACAAAGCTTCAGGTTCGTTACTTTCAATAGCAATTTTGGAAACTGAGTTTAGTAGTGATTTGAAATTAAATCTTTGAAAATCATCCGATCCGGCATTTAAGTCATAGCCTAAATGGCTATAGTCGGTATCTGGAACCATCTGCAAGGTACCTAAATAATAAGTTTGTTTTAGCAATTCGAAATTGTCCTTTATTTTTTCAATCAGTGGAGTATTTTTGGGATTGGCTATGTATTTTTTTGCTCCATCAAGACCAATATTTAGATTGCAAAATCCTATACTTTCAATATCAAGTACTGTAAATAAATTATACAAGCAACCGACTTCCTGAAGAATTTTAGTGGCGGTTTTGGGGCCAACACCTGGAATACCTTTCAAATTATCTGAAGTATCACCTACCAAAGCTTTGTAATCCAGCCACTGTTCCGGCATCAATTCATATTTTTTTATAAAATCATCTTTCCCAAACAAAACCCAGCCGTCTTTAAGTGCTTTTGATTGCACAAAGTAAATTTGCGGGTGATTTAATAACTGGTACAAATCTCTATCTGAAGACAAAATCAGGATTTTTTCACTTGACTCAGTATTTATATTTTTAGGAGTGCTTGAATTAACCACATTAAACAAATCACCATCTACTTTAACCTCAGCTTCTAGAACATTTTCTTTCAAAATTTTTTTACAGACCGTGAAAATATAATCGTCAGCCTCATACCCCTCCTCAGAAAAATTATTTTTACTGATTTTCTTTGTCCAATCTTTAATCAAAGGGATTTGAACCAACATATCATCTTGGATTGGTGGTCTATTGGCTTTGTAGTCCAGTAAAATTTTGTGTCTCCAAGTAGGCTTAGGAGTATCGTTGGTAAAGACCAGATCATCGGGTTTATATTCGTGGACTAAGGCTAGTATAGTTTTGGCAAAACCAAAGAATGCACCCGTCGGAATATCTTGACTAACCAGAGTAGGATATGCAAAAAAAGACCTATATATGAGGTATGAAGTGTCGATAACTAGCGTCGTCATAGATTATTCGTAAAGAAAAGTTTGATTTTGACTAGATTCTCTAGCTTTTACTATTTCTGCTTTAATTTCTTCAGATAAATTTTTATATTTATATTCCGGCAATTTGAAAACATGTACTTGATTAAGAGGCCAAAACTTTACAGATTCTTGCCCGAATAAAGCGTAGGTAGGAAATGTACCTTTTTCCCTTGAGTCAGAACTATTAGTTCTATTGTCCCCCATCACAAAATAATTATCGGATGCTACTGTAGTTTTAGGAAAATAGTATTTCGTCTGCTCCATTCTTGCTTTATTTTGATCTGAAATATAATCCTCTACTAACTCTCTTCCTTCAGGATATTGTTGATTATATATAATGACCTTGCTACCAATAATCTCACATTGCTCGTTAGGCAAACAGATTATTCTCTTAAGCAAAAATCTAGTGTGGAATCTGGTCCAGTAATCAGCATTTTTTGCTGCCACTTTATCATCGTAAACAGCAACTACCTGGCCCCTTTGAAAATTTTTGTTGATCTGATTCACCATTAAAAGTTCACCAGTATGGTAATTGGGTTCCATACTTGCTCCGATTACAGTGACTTGTTGATAGATAAACAATCTTAAAATCACTAGCCCTAGTAAAAGTATCCATCCTGCAACAGAGAATATAATTGGAGTAATTTTTTTATTCATTTGAGTTTTTTAAAGTTAAAGTATGTACTATAAATATTTTTTATTAATTCTTTTGTCAATTTAGACTTGGTTGTAAAACCATATCATTGTAAAGTTCAAGTTTGATTTAACATGGTATAGACAAACTAAATTGAAGGTTGGCCTATAAGCGGGATTCTGTCTGGCGTTACAAGTAACGGAGGCAATAATTTTTCTACGCAGTCTACCATTCTTGACCTTGCACCGGGTGGGGTTTGCCCCCTGGTGTGTTGCCACACTTCAGGCGTGAGCTCTTACCTCGCGATTTCGCCCTTACCTAATAAATTAGGCGGTATGTTTCTGTTGCACTTTTCAGTCTAGTCCCAAAATGGTTTCAACTCCCTAAGCTTGCGCTCGGCGGTCTACTACTCCGCCACCCACTTCACTCGGCTATTTCACCGTAAGGAGTGTCCCGACTTTCCTCTGCCGTAAAGCAGCTATTGCCCGGCCAACCATAATAAGAATATGGTAATATTCAGCTGATGTCAAACGATTATTGAGCACAAAAAGACCGGGTAAAAACCCGGAAAAATTGAAATTTAGATTTAAGTTAAAAACTTATTTTCTCATTTCTTCTCTTGCTGCATTAGCAATTTTTTGAGCATGATTCTGCCCGTCATGTTTGACCTCTTCCGCTTTGTCTTTAACCTCGTTAGCTTTATCTTTTATTTCTTCCTTACCTTGTTCCATCTTCTCGTGAATACCAGCTACTACATCCCTAGTTGCATTCATTGCTTGTCCGCGGAACTCAGTAGCCTTATCTTTCACTTGAGTACCAACTTCGCTAGCTTTATCTTTTACTTGTACACTTGCTTCGCTAATTTTATTCTTAGCATCGTCAAATCTAACTTTTGCTTCTTCTCTCATTTCTTTACCTGTTTTAGGTGTCAAAAATAGAGTTGCGATTGTAGAGATAAATCCACTTAATAAAGAAAAAATCAATACTTTTCTTCTAACTTTTTTCTGTTGCATTTTATAAATCATTCCGAACATATATACATGTGTGTTTTAATTTTTATCCCAAATCAGGAATATTTTAATTTAAGCTTAATTTTAAAGATATGTCAAATAATTCCAATTGACAGCATAGTAAAGATGAGTTTTAAATCAGCTTCAAATTAGATGTCTGCACTTTTTGGTAAACTGTCACTCAGTCAAATGGAACTTGCCCATATGTTTATACAGGGAAGTAAATCTCTAGAGGAAAAAAGGGAGTTTTTAAATAATATTAATGTTTTTCCTGTTGCTGATGGAGACACAGGTGCCAACATGGCTTTTACAGTTAAGAGTGTAAGACAGGTACTCGAGAAAACTGAGTTTGAGAGTTTGGAGGAGCTAGGTAAAAGTATCTCTTCTACAGCATTAATCAATTCTAGAGGTAATTCCGGCACTGTATTATCACAGTATTTCAAAGGATTTTGTAGTGTGTTCAAAGACAACGAGTCCTTGGGTATAACAGGACTAGCTAAGTGTTTTATTGAGGGTAATAACTCAGCAAAAGAAGCTTTTTTAAATCCACAAAAAGGTACTATTTTAGATATTATGGATACTGCTGCTGTGGTAGCTTTAGAAGGTAAGCACGCATCAATTGCTGAGCTTTTGCAGGAAATACTAACTCAAACAAAATTGTCCCTGGAAAATACAAAAAATATATTGCCTCAAATGCAATCTGCTAAAGTAGTTGATGCAGGAGCTGCCGGATTTGTGTTGATACTTGAAGGATTCCTAAGTAGTTTTACAGGAAGTAAAGTTGAGAAAATATTATCAGAGCAGGAATTATGTGCAGAAGCACATGAGGTACATATTTATCAGTTTGAAGAAAAAGAACTAAAATACAAGTACTGTACTGAGTGTGTGCTGGAGTCAGATTACATTAATGTTGAGAGTTTGGAGAAACAACTAGAGAACCTTGGGGATTCGCTTCAAATTGTACAAGCTGAGAATTTGTTGAAAATACATATACACACCAACTATCCGGAAAAAGTAAGGGAAATTTGCGGCGCAGGGACCAATATAATCAATTTTAAGGCAGATGATATGGTGGCAATGCAACATGATTTTGCTCAAAAACAGAGTAATGGTAATCTAACAGATATACTTATTGTTACAGATTCGAGCGCAGATTTACCCACAGAAATTTTTGAAAAATATCCAATCAAAGTTTTACAGATTCCGGTATACGATACAAATACTCTTGAAAATATAGAATTGAATTACATCGATTTTTACAGAAAAATGGAGACTGATTCAAGCTTTAGCCCAAAGACCTCTAAAATTAACGAGCAGGCATTTATACAGGCATTTGCAGAAGGGCTTAAAAATTATAAAAGAGTTCTCTGTATTCCAATTTCAAAGGAATTAAGTGGTACTTATGAATCTGCCGTTCAAGCAAAAAAAGTCTTGAAAAGTGATAACATCACGGTTTTTGAATCAGGCACCTCAAGTAGTGGAATTACAGTGTTGATCAAAGAGTTTTTTAAGGAGTTGGAGTGTATGGGAGATTATGATCTGGCAATAAAAAAAATTTCTGGTATAAAACAAAAACTAGAGGTTTATTTTGTAGTAGATGATGTTAAATACCTAGAGAGAGGTGGTAGAATTTCTAAAAACAAAGCTAAGTTAGCCCAAATATTAAATATTCAGCCTGTGCTGGCGTTAAAAAACGGTAAGATTGTTGAGGATAAAAAACTGTTTTTTGCTAAGAATAATTTTAAAAAGGTTGATGCACTATTAGATAAAATCAGAGCCAGGTCCGGAGGGTTCGGATTGGGGGAATTTTACTTATTGTACGCTGGGAAGGAGGGCGAGGAATCAATTGAAATCTTGAGACAAAAAATACTTAGCAAAACTAAATTGAACTCAGCAAAAATCAAAATACTGGAGCTAAATTTTGTCATAGGGACTCATACAGGACCAGGTACTATTGGAGTGGTAATGTTGTAATATGAATTATTTTTGGCAAATTATTGTACCATTAATCAGCTTTTTTCTAGGCGGTATACCAACAGGCAAATGGGTAGCTTGGAGAGTAAAAAAAGTGAATTTGCAAGATTTTGGTAGCAAGAATATAGGTACTACAAATGCTTATCGGGCCCTTGGGCTTAAATGGGCAGTGGTTGTGTTTTTAATTGATTTTTTAAAGGGTTTTTTACCGACTATCCTAACATTATATTTCACAAAAAACCTTAATTTAAGTTTGATTGTTGGTCTTTGCTGTATTATAGGGCATATTTTTTCTCCTTATCTCAAATTTAAAGGTGGCAAAGGAGTAGCTACGAGTATAGGAGTTTGGCTGGTTTTGAGCCCTTATTTATTATTGGCTGCTATAATTATTAGTGGTGTTGTTTTAAAATTGACAAAAAAGATGTCTCTAGCGAGTCTAAGCGGGATTTCAATCTTGTTTCTTTTGGTAAATATCTTTGGGCCAAGCAACTTAAGAGTTGGTATATTTGTAACTTTTATTATGATTATTTTTACTCATAGGAGCAACATCGCACGTTTGATGTCAAAAAACGAATTAAATATTTAATATGTCATATATATTGCTGGCTGTTGTATGCTACATAATCGGGTCTTTTCCCACAGCTTATTTGGTTGTGAAGGGTTTTACAGGTAAAAATATTTTAAATTTCGGTACAGGTAATGTCGGGACCATGAACACACATCGTGCTACAAATAACAAAGTTTTGACTATTTTGGTCTTACTAGGAGATTTAGCCAAGGGATTTTTAGCCTATTCTATAAGTAATCAATTATTTTTAGCCGGGCAAATTGAGCTTATTTTGGGACTATCTATTGGCGGTTTTTGCATGATTTTGGGCCATAATTATTCTTTATTTTTAAAATTTAAGGGAGGTAAAGGTCTGGCTAGCGGGGCAGGATTTTTGGCAGGAATTAGTCCAACTTTTGTAATTGTATGGATAATTATATTTTTATTGGTTACTTTATTGACTAGATATATGGTTTTAGGCCAGATGTTGGCTAGTATTGGCTTAATAATTTTTGCTTTTGCTTATGAAAATACTTTTTTTTGGCCCGTTTTTACTGTAGGAGTATTGGTAGTACTGAAACATTTTCCAAGAATGAAGAACGTACTTGAGGGTACCGAGCCCAAGATGTATTATAAAGCAAAAAATTAGTCAGACCTAACACCATATCATTCCAGTATAAATAAAATTATGAAAGATGTTTTTACAAACAAATTGAGGTGCTCTAAAATGAAGATAAAGTCAGGCTAAGTTAGAGAGTGGGCTGATTATATAAATATCCATAGATCAGAATCACTACAGACATTATCTAATGAAGGTGTAGAAATTGAATCTGCATTTTTATCACATGAAGAAACAGGAGATTACATTATATATTATGTTAGGGGAGACTTGGATAAAATGATGCAGGTATTTAATAAGTCTGATTCTAAAATAGACCAGTACCACAAAAAGTTTTTTAGAGAAAATATAGCAGATAGAGTAGTATTAGAAACTTTAATTGATCTTGAGCCTACACAAAAATAAGTGCCATAACCTTTAATTATAGCACATTTTTGTTATTTTGGAAAGCCTTGTATCAGGTTTTATTCTTCGTCTTTGGGCAATTTATTCCTCAAAAATGCCGGTATATCAAGTTGTTCATCAGCATAATTATTATTGTTTTGCTGAGGTTTTGGTGAAGGCGTTTCTTGCTGAGGATTTTCACGACCAAATTTAGGAAGGTTATAAGGTAATTTAACTTCTTTATTTACCGGACTAGCATAATGATTCATGTCGTCTTTTTCCTTAGTAAAACCAGTAGCTACAACAGTAATGCGAATTTCGTCTTGTAAATTCGGGTCAATTGAAGTACCAAAAATAATCTTGGCTTCAGGATCAGCATGTTGACGGATAATTTCAGCAGCCTCACTAACTTCAAGTAATGATAAGTTTTTGCCTCCTTGTACATTGAACAAGACTCCACGAGCTCCTTCGATACTGAGTTCCAATAATGGAGAGTCAATTGCCATGATGGCAGCGCTTCTTGCTCTATCCTCACCACTTCCACTAGCTCTACCCATACCCATTAAAGCGGTACCGGCATTACTCATGATAGCCCTAACATCGGCAAAGTCAACATTTACTTCACCAGGCATATTAATTAAATCAGAGATACCCTGGACGGCTTGTCTAAGAATATCGTCAGAAATTTTGAAAGCTTCGTATACACTTGTTCTTTTATCTATGATTTGTAAAAGTCTTTGGTTTGGTACTACAATTACCGCATCCGCATTTGATTTCAATCTTTCAATCCCTTCCTCGGCAATTTGCTTTCTTTTTGCTCCTTCAAAATCGAATGGTTTGGTAACTACACCAACAGTTAAAATTCCTAATCTTTTAGCAACCTCAGCTACCACAGGACCTGCTCCGGTACCTGTTCCTCCACCCATACCGGCCGTGATAAACACCATGTCAGCTCCAGTTAAAGCGGCCTCTATTTCAGCCATACTTTCTTCAGCAGCTTGTCTACCAACTTCAGCACTCATTCCAGCTCCCAAACCTCTAGTGACATTTGCTCCAAGCTGGATTACACCATCTGCATGGATTTGTTTTAAAACTTGTAAATCGGTATTCATCGCCCAAAACTCTACCCCTTCCAGGCCAATTTCTATCATTCTTCTTACAGCATTTCCACCTCCTCCACCTACACCAATAACCTTGATTTTGGCAGCAGGAATCATCTTAGAAAAATTCTGAGTGCCATAGTCACTTCTTGTAGTATAATCAGACTTAAGATTTTTTGTGAGCATAATAACAAATCGAGCAGTACTTGCTACAGGGAAATGCTTTTTTTATATATTTGTCAAGAAAGTTACTTGACGGAAAGAACTAATAATTTCAAATAGGTAATGAATAATACTAATAACTTATGTCAAAATACCACAAAATGTTCAAAGCTTACGATCTTAGAGCTACTTATCCTGAACTCAATGCAGATGTCTATTATTGGGCTGGCTATGGTTTGGTAACTGAAATTTTAAAACCTGATAATTTATCCTTGAATATAAATGTTGCTAGAGACTGTAGATACACTAGCCCCGATTTTTACAAAGCTTTTTATAATGGGCTTAAAGATGCTGGAGCTAACCCTGTTTGTTTAGGACTAGCCAGTACCGATTTTATATATGCAGCTTGCCAGATTTTTGATACACCGGGAGCAATGATTACTGCCAGTCATAATCCAAAAGATGATAACGGTTTGAAGATAGTAAAAAAGTTTCCTCAAATGCTTGGACTTCAAGCCGGCTTGGATAAAGTAAGAGATTTTGTTTTAAGTAAAATTGAAATAGAGAAAGTGGATTTTGAGAAATTTACTGAGCCTCAGGAAGATACTAAAGCAAAAATGCAGGTGTGGGATTATTACAAATCTAAGTTTAATGAAATTGGTAATCCCGAGGAAGTGGATCAAGTTTTAGCTCAACAACAAAAAAAGTTGAAGATCGTAGTGGATACCGGAAATGGCATGGGAGGTTTTATGATGGAAAAAATCCAGAATTGGTATAAAAATATTGAATTTATTCCCTTATATTGGGAGCTAGATGGAAATTATCCAAATCATCCTGCTGACCCTTCAAATATTGCCAACATACAGGACCTGATTAACAAAGTCAAAGAAGTTAAAGCCGATTTAGGAGTAGCTTTTGACGGAGACGCTGACAGAGCATATTTTGTAGATGAAAAAGGTGAGTACATGCGGGATAATTACTTGGTTGCAGCTATCGCCAAGTCCATGTTGAAAGACTATTTTGCAAATCCTAATCCTGAATTTAACCCTGCTATTGTTTACTCTCAGCCTCAAAGCAGATGTGTTCCGTATACAGTTTTAGAATCCAGTGGAGTACCGGTACCATCCAAACAAGGCCACACTTTTGTTAAGGCTGATATGAAAAGATACAAAGCTATTTACGGAGGTGAAGGTACAGGTCATCACTATTTTGGTACTTTTGGATTTATGGATTCAGGTAGTTTAGTTGTAAGTAAAGTAATTCATATTATGGTTACACAAAAAGTGTTGCCGTCTGAAATTGTCGCAACGTATGCTAGTAAATATTTTTTAAGTGGTGAGTTAAATTATAGATTGGGTGAAGACTTAAATTTCGATTTAATCAAAGAAAGGCTACTAAATCATTACAAAGACGCTGTAGTAAATACTTTTGATGGAATTAGTTTATTTTACTTAGACTGGAAGGTAAATATGCGAGCTTCAAATACAGAACCTTTGATCAGATTAAATGTGGAATGTTTAGGTGAAAATAAATTAGAGGAAAAAATTAAGGAAATCACTAGAATTACAGGTCTGGCCTAACTGTACCCCTTAAAACATTAGATTAGTAGAACAGTTTAAGTTGAGTGCAAATCTTACTTGACTAAACCTTTTATTAATTATATTTTTTAAGCAAATATGCCTAGCAGAGTAACGAAAATTTCTCCAGAAATAGAAAATGAAAATAATGATATTATTAAAAATTCTAGTAGTAGTGACACAGTAGATCATGAATTAAAAGATTTAGCTAAGCATGAAGAAGGTTTTTTAGCCCTTCCAAGTGATGATATCGATCAAAAATTAGCTGAATTGTTACCTGAAGATGGATATATGGTTAGCAAATCAGATCAAGTACTTAAAAAGAGTTCAAAAATTAATACAGGTTTTACTAAAACTAACCACAAAAATGGCCAAGACCAAAGTGGGACAGCAGATAATGCCAATTCAGCTAGTATTAAAAATTTGAGAAAACAGTTCGGTTTTTCCTGGCAAAATTTCAGCCGTAGATTTGCAATTGTTGCTTTAATTTCTGCTATTGTAGTTATTGTGGCTACAAGTACTGTAGCAGCTTTTGCAATCCAGAAATGGAATGACACTAAGCCGATCGATAGTTTATTGGATCAAAGACGCGAAAATAGTGTGGTCTATGCCAGAGATGGTAAAACCAAAATATTTGAACTTTATAAAGACGAGAAGCGAGAATACATAAACATCAAAGAAATTCCTGAACAAATGCAACTAGCTATAATTGCTTTGGAGGATGAAAATTTTTACTACAATGATGATGGAATTCCGTGGAAGAATTTGGTTGGTGCTGTTTCTAAATGTGGACTTACTTTTGGTGCAGAGTGTCGAGGTGCTAGCGGACTTTGTCAGCAGCTTGTAAAAAATGTAACCGGTAAGACCAATTCTGAAAGAAATTTAGATGTGAAAGTAGACGAACTATTTACAGCCTTAAAACTTTGCAGTTCAGAAAAAACGAAGGAGGATATTTTAGAGCTTTATTTAAATACCGTTAGTTTTGGAGGAGTTACTTATGGTGTACAAGCTGCAAGTAGAAATTATTTTGGGAAAAATGTTCAGGAGATTAATTCAATAGAAGCCTGTTTTTTAGCTGCTTTAGTACAAAAGCCTAGTAGTTTTTCTTCAAGTATCAACTCGCCTGATAGTGATAATTGGAAGGAATTTACTTTTAGAAAAGATACATGCTTGGAAAAAATGCACAACGTAGCTTTAAAAGGTGATGGCAAACCCAAATTTATTACAACAGAGGAAGAATTGAAAAAACTTCAAGAAACACCTATAGTAGTAGCAAAAAATGATCAAGAAGCTCAGGATGCCAAAAAGTCGGGTGCTGTAGTTTTTGTCCCAAATAAAGTCAAAGATGAATTTCCTCACTTTAGAGAATTTGTTTTGCAAGAACTGAGAAAATTTGTACCAAGAGAGCAAGATTTATATACAAAAGGGCTAAAAGTTGTAACTACTTTGGATCCCGATAAGCAAAAAAATCTTGAGAGAATGTTAAAAGAATCTGAAAAGGATAACATTATCAATAATGGTGGTAATAATGGTGCTGCTGTACTGCTAGATGGACCTACCGGAGAAATTATTTCTATGGTCGGTTCGTTGGGCTATGACAGAGACGATATTGATGGAAAAGTAAATATCATTACTTCATCTCAACAACCAGGTAGTAGTATCAAGCCTTATGTTTATTCAGCAGCTTTGGAGGCAGGCTTTAATCCCGCAACTATAGTAGTGGATACTCCTACTGAATTCCAACCTGGCTACAAGCCCAAAAACTTTGATAACACTACTCAAGGTCCAATCAGCTTAAGAAATTCAATACAAAACTCATTAAATATTCCTACATTAAAATTTGCTTGTTTAGCAGCTAACAGTGGTAAGTTAAATTGTGACGAAGGTATTAAAAAAGTTTTTGATTTTGCAGAACGAGCAGGGCTTAGATTCTCTTGCTACCCCCCTACTGATAATTTTAGCAAAAAAGATAAGGCAGGAAACTATATAAAGCAATGTGATGACCCAGATTTATCTAAACAAGCTTATCGTAGTAGATGCGGCCTTTCAACAGCAGTAGGAGGTTGCGATGTTATCCCTCTTAGCCATGCAACAGGTATCAACACGCTTTTACAAGAAGGTAATTTAAGAACTGCAACACCTTTTATCAGTATTAAAGACAATAATGACAAGGAAATTTATACTCCTCAGGCAAAACAAGCTGTTTATCCAAGTGAAGATAAAGCTATTGATCCTTTAGTAGCCAAACAAATTACAAACGTTTTATCAGACTATGATGCTAGAAGACCTAAATTTCAAGGTGCTGCAAAATATCTTGAAGTGCCTGAGTGTGGAAATGGAGCTAAAATAGGTGGGGCAGCAGCAAAAACCGGAACTACAAACGATGTAAAAGATACTTGGACTGTAGGAGGTTGTGTAAATTATACATTAGCTGTATGGGTAGGTAGAACCGATAACAAATCAATGAATTTAAGTGGTTCATCATCTACAGCAGCAGCCCCTATCTGGAATAAAATTATGAGATACTTGGAGAAGGATATTAAACCTAAAGCTTTTTCCACAGATGGGCTTATTAAAGTAAACGTTGATCCAGCATCAGGTTATATTGGTGGTGGTGCAACTGAGGTATTTACACCTGCTCAAAAGAGTGTATTAGAGAAAGCCGGGGCCAAGATAGCTACACCTGAATATGTTGCACAAAATAAAAACATCTATGATTATAGATCTACCGTAATTCCCCAAAAAGTTGAAATTAACAAACTAGACGGAAAATTAGCTACCGAGCAAACTCTACCGGAAAATAAAGAAATAAAAGTCTGTGTTCAACTTGTTCCTGAATTCCCGGAAGCTCAAAGTTGGGCGGGACCGGTCAATGCAATCGCTTCAAATTCTGACAGATATTGTACCTTACCAACTGAAAAATCACCTCAAGACCAAGTAGGCGAACAAACCAAGCCCCCTCTAATTGAAAGCAGCTTAGATCAGTCAGCTAAAGATGTAAAAAAGATCACATTTAGTGCGACTCCTCAAGGTACAGCTACAAAAACAATTTCTAAACTTGAAATACTGATTGATGGTGCTATTGCTAACTCAGCCGATAATACTGCAAATACTGAATATGACGTCAGCAAATTAAATGTAGGCCCTCACAACATTATTTTAAGAGCAACTGACAGTATGGGAGCGGTAGCAGAAAAAACCTACAATGGTGTTAGCTTTTCAGGCTCGGGTAATAATGACAACGGAGGTGGAGGTAACACACCAACAAGTCCTCAACCTTTAGCTGCATCTGATATTTCTGCCTTGACTGTTACTTGCCAAAATGTAACTGCAGGAACAACTTCAACTACCTGTAATTTTAGCTTACCATCAAATAAAACTCTACCTAACAACTTCAAAATTAAAATCAACGGCACGATAAACGAAGCAAGTTGCAATAGCTCAGGAAACAACGTGACCTGCTCAAATGTACCTACCCCACTTTTAGCCGGTACCTATGGAATATTTGGCAAAATTGGAAATACTCTTGTAGATACAGGAGAGAGTATGAAAGTCACTTAGCTTAGATCTCATTGGCAATGATGAGTTTTGTTGTATTCAAAAATTACTACATCTAGATTTGAAGCTTGCTTATTCCGATTTTTCTTGCAACACATCTCTCAAAGCTGCAGCTTCTTCAAAATTCATTGCATCAATTGCGATTTGTAATCTCTCTTTTAATTCGGATATTGATAAATTCATTTTCTTTACATCCTGATAATAAACAGACTTTTCTTCTTCAAAGTTGGCATAGACTTGCTTGCCCTTGTTACTTTTTCTATCCGGGGTTTCTTCAGTATGGATTGAATTACTCCTTCTTCTTTTCTTAGGCTCATCAAACTGAAACATTTTTGACTCATCAGAGTTTAAAGGCTGCCATCCAGTTGTAGTATAAACAGCTCCTGATTTACCGTAATCTTCATTTTTATCCATCTCTTCTCGCAGATCATCAGCAATTGTCTTTATTCCCCTTACAACTGTAGTAGGGTTAATGTTGTGTTCTTTGTTATAGGTTTGCTGAATAGCTCTTCGACGTTCGGTTTCTTCTATAGCAAATCTCATTGAATCTGTAATTGACTCACCATACATGATTACTTGTCCTTCTACATGTCTTGCAGCTCTTCCAACAATCTGTACCAGACTAGTCTTTGAGCGTAAAAATCCTTCCTTATCTGCATCAAAAATAGCTACTAAACTTACTTCTGGTAAATCTAAACCTTCTCTTAACAAATTGATACCAATCAAAACATCATATTTTCCACGCCTCAAATCACTCAATATATCAATTCTTTCCATAGTGTCCACGTCACTATGAATATAGGCAGACTTAATATTTATCTGTTTGAAATACAAATCAAGCTCCTCGGCAAATCTTTTTGTAAGTGTGGTGATCAAGACACGCTGCCCTCGGCTAGTTCTTCGTCTAACCTGCTCTAATATATCGTCTACTTGATTTTTAACCGGTTTTAATATGATTTCAGGATCAATAAGCCCAGTAGGTCTAATAATGGCTGTAGACACGTTAATTTTTCCATTAGGATCACGTTCAATCTCTACCCTATTTGGACCTTTGGAAATATAATTACTTTTACCAAATTCAAATTCACCCGGTGTTGCTGACACGTAAACAATTTGATTTATTTTACGGAAAAACTCGTTTATTTTAAGCGGCCTATTGTTCAGTGCTGAAGGCAATCTAAAACCGTACTCGACCAAAGTTTCTTTACGACTCCTGTCTCCACTATACATTGCTGAGATTTGAGATAAAGTCATGTGACTCTCATCTATAAAAAATGTGCTATCATCCGGAAAATAGTCCAATAGAGTTGTAGGTGGCTCTCCATCTTCCCTGCCGTCAAAATAAATGGAATAGTTTTCAATACCTCCCACATAGCCTAAAGTCTGCAACATCTCCAAGTCATTTGCTGTTCTGTCTTTTATTCTCTGAGCCTGAAGCAGTAAGCCTTTTTGATTAAAATGCTCCACCCTATCTACCATTTCGGCCTCTATTTTAGATATGGCTTGCTGTATTTTTTCTTGGGTTGTGACGTATTGTTTAGCTGGAAAAATGGTATATTTTTGTATTACTTCTAGGGACTTGCCGGTAACTGGGTGAAAACTTTCAATCAGCTCCAAATGGTCTCCATAAAAGGAAAATCTATATCCTATTTCTTCACTTGAAGGTATTAGCTCTAAATTATCCCCACGTACTCTGAAAGTACCCCTTTTTAAATCCAGGCTTGTCCTGACAAACTGCATGTCAATTAACTTTCTGATAATTTTATCAATCTTGTAGTTTTGACTCACTTCCAGATCAATTTTTAGTGCAGCAAAATCTTCCGGATTTCCCAAACCATAAATACACGACACCGAAGCTACAATTAATACATCTTTTCGAGTCAAAAGTGACTGAGTTGCCGCGTTTCTCAACCTATCAATTTCTTCATTTATCTGAGTTTGCTTTTCAATATATGTGTCTGATCTTGGAATGTAGCTTTCCGGTTGATAATAATCATAATAACTGACAAAATAGTGGACTGCGTTATTTGGAAAAAACTTCTTAAACTCCTCAGCAAGTTGTGCCGCCAAAGTTTTATTATGGGCAATGACCAGAGTAGGCTTTTGTAAATTCTGTACAATTGAAGCCATCATAAAGGTTTTGCCCGACCCTGTAACACCCAAAATCGTCTGTTCTTTGTTATTACTTTCTATACTTTGAGTGATTTCATCAATTACTTTGGCTTGATCTCCGGCAGGCCCATAAGGTGAGACGAGCTGAAAATGACTGCCACTTTGACTTTGAGAATACACTAATTTGTCATCCATAAATTCACATAATAATTTTTAAACTAGGCTATGTCAAGATTGTTTTACTTTTTTAAACTAAATCACGCAAACAATAAATTTACCCTTAAATAAAGATTATTAGGCCATTATGTTATGTAAGAAATTAATATTTATTAATAATCAGAATACCTAGTTATTTGTAACTATATTTGTAACTAACCCTTCAAAATACCTGCAGGCACTATGTCTGGACTGATTTTGAAAATAGTTGCAGCAGCTTCTTGGTCAATTTCTTCCAATAAATTCATAAATATGCTCATACCATCTTGCTTAAACTCTACCAAAGGGTCCTTTTGAGAATAACCCCTCAAGCGTACAGAATCCTGCAAATGATCAATAGTAACTAAATGCTCTGTCCAAAGTATGTCTATTGCTCTTAAGAACATAAATCTAGCTAAAGCAGACTGTACTCTGTCTTCGTAAATCTCCCATCTGGTTTTCAATTGATAGTTTAGTTTTTCCGCTAAAATTTTAGCAACTTTAGAATACTTAAACTTATGATCTTTCAAAAGTACAGAAATTACCCCTGTATCAAAATCGGCTAAATTCAAAATGTTTTTCAATATATTGCTAGCTTCTTTTAATTGCTCTTGATTGATATTAGATTTTCTACCTGTTGGCTTTTTAACTATAGTTAAAGTATTATAGACAGCATTGTAGATACTCTTTTCTATTTCTTTTTGCCATTCAAAACCTTCATTTAAGAGTACTTTTTTACGTCTGGAGTAAATCACACTTCTCTGTTTGTTAATTACGTCATCGTACTCAGTAACGTGCTTACGTACATCAAAGTTTTGTCCTTCAATTTTCTTTTGAGCTTCTTCTATCAAACCTGAAAGTAATTTATTCTGAATTGGTTCATCATCAGGGATTGGTAAGATGTTCTTGTAGTAACTCATTCTATCACCTCCAAATACTCTCAAAACATAGTCTTCAAGTGAGATATAAAACTGACTCATACCCGGATCTCCTTGACGTCCACTACGACCTCTCAACTGATTATCAATACGTCTACTCTCGTGTCTTTCAGTACCAATTACAAATAAACCTCCTAAATTTTTGACTTCTTCATGGAGTTTTTTCCACTCTTCTTTTTTTGTTTCATCATCAGGAATTTCTCCACCTAATTTAATATCCACACCACGACCCGCAATATTAGTTGCCAAAGTCACACTCCCCTTTTTACCGGCTTCAGAAACAATTTTTGCTTCCTGCTCGTGATTTTTAGCATTTAAAACTTGGTGTGGGACACCTGCTTCTTTTAATTGTTTGCTCAGCTCCAAATTTTTATCAATAGATGTAGTACCAATCAAAATCGGCTGCCCGGTTTCATGTATAGCTTTTATATCTCTTACAATGGCTTGGAATTTCCCCGCTTCAGTTTTAAAAATTTTATCTACATAGTCTTTTCTGACCATTACCTTATTTGTAGGAATAGTAACTACTAAAAGCTTATAGATTTTAAACAATTCCTCAGCCTCAGTAGCAGCCGTACCTGTCATACCTGACAATTTATTATATAGTCTAAAGTAGTTTTGGAATGTAACTGTAGCCACTGTCTTGCTCTCGGGTTGAACTTTCAGCCCTTCTTTGGCCTCCAATGATTGGTGTAGACCTTGATTGTATCTTCTACCAAACATCAATCTACCTGTAAATTCATCTACAATGACTATTTCTCCATCCCTAACTACATATTCTTTTTCTCTATGAAACAAGGCCCAAGCTTTCAAGGCTTGATCTAAATGGTGGATTAAAACAACATTTTCAGACGATCCGTAAAGTGATTTTATACCCAACATTCTCTCTACTTTTTCAATACCAAATTCACTTAAAGTTACAGTTTTGCGTTTTTCATCTACCTTGTAATCAACTTCAGGATTCAACTTTTTAACCAACTCGGCAAACTGTTTATACCTAGCAGAAGAGTCTGCATCTTGAGAGGAAATAATCAACGGAGTTCTAGCTTCATCAATCAAAATAGAGTCAACCTCGTCTACAACGGCTACTGTCTGACCGGCTTTTTGGACAATTTCCTCAGGAGTGTTAGCCATGTTATCTCTTAGATAGTCAAAACCGAATTCGGAATTTACCCCATAAACAATGTCTACAGGTTGATTAGCTTCTTCGTCCCAGTAGGCTCTCTTCCTATCACAATGAACCAAATTTTCAACATCCAAAACCGCCCTACTGTCATCCAAACTACCATCTTCGTACGTATCTACCAGTCCGGCATTTCTTTTTTTATCTTCAACAGATCCCGCTTGAGCGCCCAATTTAAAATAAAAGCTTGCTTGATTCTGAATAATTCCAACAGTCAGTCCCAAAAAATCATAAATTTTACCCATCCAACTAGCATCACGCCTCGCCAAATAGTCGTTTACAGTAACTAAGTGTACTTGGTTGTTTTCAGGAAGGGCATTTAAATATACAGCTAAAGTAGCTACCAAAGTTTTTCCCTCTCCTGTTCTCATTTCAGCTACGCGGCCATCATTTAATACCATACCACCAATCAACTGAACCGGGAAATGTTTTTGCCCTATAGTTCTCCAAGCAGCTTCCCTAACTACAGCAAAAGCTTCGGGTAGAAGTTCGAGCAATTTTTTCTCCATTTCTTTTTCCTTCAAGCCTTTCAATTTTTCTCTAAATTCAAATGTTTTAGCTTTAAGCTCACTATCTGAGAGACCTTGCATTTTTGCATCAAAATCCTCAATTTTTTTAACTACGGCTAAGTATTTATTGATTTCTTTTTTTTCACCAATTAAATTGTCCAGAAATTTTTTAAATTGACTTCTGTCTTTTACAACAGTTCTTTGCTTGGTTGTGGTACTTTTAGCTTTAGTCTGAGGATTATTATCTGCAGGCACATTAATGTTTGTAGTTTCTGTCTCTTTTACAGCTACATCATTATTTGGATTAGAAGAACTCATAATTGTTGTGATTTGTAGTTAAAAATAAGTTGTTTAATAGGGTTTGTCAAGTTACAAACTTAAGTGTAATAGCCTGGTGGCTCATGAATTACTTGTTTGACATAAAATCAGCTAAAATACAAAATACAACTGTGATTTTAATTAGTTTGTTAGGACAAACATGCAGTGGCAAATCCGAAATGGCAGTAGAAATAGCTAGGTGGCTGGGTAATTGCTGCATAATCAACTGTGACTCTAGGCAAATCTACCAAAAATTAAATATTGGTACTGGCAAAATCAAAGGTAGTTGGAAAGATAACAATTATTTTTACAAGACTATCCCTCATCTTCTAATTGATTACGTCGATCCCCAAGAAAAAAATTATTCACTTGCTAATTATATTAACGATTTTAAAAACTTGCAAACTAATATAGAAAGTCAATTCAAATACGCAATTTTGACAGGAGGTACAGGTTTATACGCTAAGGCCATTACTGACAACTACCAAATTAGCTCTGTAAAGCCTGAATATGAAAAAGATTGGCAAGATTTAAGAAAAGAATTATCCAAAGATTCAATTTCAACTTTGCAACAAAAATATCTAACTTTAAACTTAAGCCCTTTAAATCATTCCGATTTTCACAATCCCAGACGATTAATCAGCAAACTCTTGGATTTTGAGGGAAAAAGTAAAGGTTGGTACGAAACTATTCAAAATGAATTTAAATTTGATAAAAGCCTCAATTTTGCAATTCAAGTGGACCAGACTGAGTTAAAACAAAAAATTTTAATTAGGTTGAAAGATAGAGTAACTGAGGGCCTTACTGAGGAAATAGAGAGTTTAAATTATTTGGGTACTCAAAGATTACTTGATTTAGGTCTAGAATACCGCATCTCCCAACTTTACTTGTTAGGATTTCTAACCGAAGATGAATGGATCAACAAAATGTATCTGGAAAATTGTAAATATGCCAAAAGACAGCTTACTTGGCTACAAAAACAAGATTTTACTTGGATCAGTAATACAGAAGAGACAAAAAGAAGGATTACTTCCGCAATTTAAATCTACACTTTGCAAAGTGGTTCAAAACCGAATTGGCTGTTTACTTGTACATTTTCTTGTTTAATTGTACTTCCAAAAAAACACATCTGCCATCTTTGAATATTATTAAACTCCTGTTTCTTTTTCTCAGGAATATAATTCGGGTTTTGGTTATCAACAGTTTCTAATAAAGAAGTATCCAATACCTCCTCACCTTTTTTCTTGTAATTTATCTCTTTAGCATACTTTTCTTGGTACAAAGCACTGTTGTAGTAATCCTTTTCGTTTTTAGACTCATTATTTTCTTGAATCAGTTTTTGAAAGACTAAAGACTCTGCATTAGCTTGAGCTTGAATACGATATAAGTTGTAAATATTGTATATGTTAGCTAAAAAACCGCCCACTAGTAATAAGTGAACGGTAAATTTTACACTGGGTATTTGAAAAAAACGTTGTAGTGAATTCATTCAAAATCAAAAATTATTGGATATGACTAACCAAACAAACCTGTAATATTTGTACTAGTTAGACCACTAATAAAGTTAACAATTGTATATGCAATGATTGTGATAATTAAACCGTATAAAGCATTGAAAAGTATTTTCTTTCCTTTTTTTGATCTAGCTTCATCACCATTATCAACAATGATAAGGAAACCTCCATATACTAAGAATAGTACTGCTACTGCTCCAGCTATATAAGTAAGGAATTTGGCAATGTTAAGAATAAAACTGGCTATACTGCCTCGACCTCCAATAAAACTTGAACCCTCTGTTGCACCCGTAACAGGACAGCTTCCACCACATAGCTCGGTTACACCTGGAATTTTTACTTCTGTTGCACTCACTGAAGGAGCTACAACTAAACTAAAAGCAAATATTGCAATTAATGAAAATGAAAATAGTTTTGTAAGTATGTTTGCAAATGCTGACATAAGAATAAGATATTGTTGTTTTTTGTAACTTGTTTTTGTTAGTTAAATAAAAGTATAACTTAGATTATTTATTTGTGCAAGTGGAAGATTTTACTTAAGCTGTTCTTAGTTGCATTTTACTCAGATGTCCCTCCAAACAAACCTGTAATATTTGTACTAGTTAGACCACTAATAAAGTTAACAATTGTATATGCAATGATTGTGATAATTAAACCGTATAAAGCATTGAAAAGTATTTTCTTTCCTTTTTTTGATCTAGCTTCATCACCATTATCAACAATGATAAGGAAACCTCCATATACTAAGAATAGTACTGCTACTGCTCCAGCTATATAAGTAAGGAATTTGGCAATGTTAAGGATGAAGGTAGCTATATTGTTTTGACTTCCGTTAGTCCCTAGAAATTGCGATCCGGTTGCTGAACCCGTAACAGGACAATTACTACCACATAATTCTGAACGTGAAGGTAGTGACACTGTGCCATTTGCGGCAGTGGAACTAGCAGCACTCACTGAAGGAGCTACAACTAAACTAAAAGCAAATATTGCAATTAATGAAAATGAAAATAGTTTTGTAAGTATGTTTGCAAATGCTGACATAAGAATAAGATATTGTTGTTTTTTGTAACTTGTTTTTGTTAGTTAAATAAAAGTATAACTTAGATTATTTATTTGTGCAAGTGTGGTATATTTTTTATGTTTGTGTCAAGTGAAGTTTTCCCCATTTTAGCTGCTTTTATAGTAATTTAATATCCCTGAAAGACCTATCATTACGGCATTATCACCGGTCAAGCTAAGATTAGGAATAAAAATATTTTTGAGTCTGTTTTTTACTTTTAGCTCTTCAATTTTTTGTCTAAGTAACAGATCAGCAGATACGCCACCGGAAAGACCTATTGTAATAGGTTTGTATTTTTTTATCCCCAGTTCAAATTTGTTGATAAGTTGCTTGGTTACAACAGTTCTGGCAGATACACACACGTTATAAATAAAGTCTAATTTTTGGTTTTTTTCAGAAGGATCCAGATTTCTGTAATTCATTAGTTTTTTTATTTCGTCAGGACCCAACTGTTTCTCAAAAGCAAAATTTGGAATTTTTTGATCCTGGATATGATATCTCACAGCAGTTTTTAATCCTGAAAAAGAATAGTTTAGATCTGCACTTTGCTTCATCCCTACCGGAAAATTGCAATAATTACCTTCAAATAAACCTGATATTTTTGCTACATGCATACCACCTGGATATGGCAAGCCCAGCATACGACCTACTTTATCCAAACACTCCCCGGCTGCATCATCTAAGGTTTTACCTACTATTTGCCAACTATTCCAGGAATTTAGAAGGATTATTTGTGAATTTCCACCGGAGACTAAAAGATGTAGATGAGGAAATACTTCTGATTTTATTTCAATTTCGGGATTGTAAAAGCTACTTGCCACATGCCCTTTCAAATGATTTATCGAGCATACCTCTATTGCTTTATTTTGTCTTTCTCCTATATAAAAACTCATACTTTTAGCAAATTCCATACCTACCCTAAGGGCAGAAATTAGTCCGGGCTCAGTTGTGACAAATATTTTATCGACTTGAGACAGTAAATCTAGGTCTTCAGCATCAAGCGTAATGGAGTCAAATGATAAATTTTCATCCAAGTTATGTTTTAAGTTTGAAACTGTGTTGTTTTTAATACTTTCCTTGACCTCCTGAAGTAGCATTTTTAATAAAAAGTGGATTTGCTCAGCATGTTTTCTAGCTCCAATTTCAGGGATTACACCCCCATATTCAGCGTGAATCTTGATTTGAGAAGAAACAATACTACCTAAAACTTTAAATGAATTTAAATATGCATAAAAATCTAAATTAGCATTCAAATCCCCTTCTACAACAGCTAAGGAAGTCTCGTCACAACTGGTCTCAATACTCAGGTAAAGCATATAATTTAGTTTATTTTAGTTTCCTCAGGACTTTTTGTTATTCTTTTTTTAGCTGATTCAAGCTGCCAAAACGGTACCCACTGCCTTTTGCTTAGCTCCTTGTCAGTTATAGGTATATAGTAAGTAAGTGGACTGAAAAATAGAAATGTAGCAAATACTATGAAGCAAGTACCGCTTAAAACTCCGTACAAATAAATTCTGACTTTAGGTATTTCAAGGTATGTTTTCATTGTATATTGGAAAATTAAAGCAGCCAAAATGTAACTAAGCGTAAGAGGAATTAAATAGTGATAGAGATACATTGCCCTAGGGATTAAAAACATGATAATCATGTAAAATAAATACAATGCCAAAAATAATTTAATTTTTTCAAATAGCTTTTGGTCAGTAATTTTTAACCCAAACACGTGTTTGCTTAAAATCAAGACAATACTCAACAACATTCCTAAAAGCCCGATCAGCCAAGACACTGGATTACCTTGCAAATAAATATATCTTGCACTTTCACTATTGTATTCATAAGCATATATTACACTTCTAGCACCAATTGGCCAAGTAATCGGGAAACTTGGGTCGGAAAGAGTCTGATAATTAGAGGGATTCAAGCTTTCTACATTTATATGGTGCTTAAAAATATAGAGTATGTTGATTGCGTAGAATTTTAAGACTCCACGTGCAGTTAAATTTTCTTGACCTTCCAAAGAATTTTTATAGTTTGTGTTATTTATATATTTTGCGTAAGTATCTCCATGTATCTCTTTTCCAAGCAATCCGTGAAGGCCATAAATTAAAGCAGTTGATAGAATAATTGCCGAAATAAAAACAATTGCTTTCGATACAAAACCCTTAAAGTATTTGGGTTGATTTATTTTTTTTATAAAATTTTCTTGATTCAGATGACTTAAGTTTTTATCTTTTAAGTAAATTAATACAAAACAAAGTACTAGAAATAAACCATTTACCTTAACTAAAATCGGTAGAGAAACAAGCAAGCCTAAAATAAAATATTCCTTAAATGATACAAAGTTTAATTGTGGCTTTCCAGAAGATAGGCTATCCCACAATTTCATAAAGTAAATTAGAGCTAAAAATATAAAAAACAACTGGGTACTTTGCAATAGTGCGGCTCTTGTATCTACAATTATAGCATTGTCAAATAAATAGACTAGTGAAAAAAAGAAGGCCAGGGTATTATTTTGTAGTAAAATACATAAAAGCCAGAAAAAGAGTGTAGCAGCCAAAATACCAAAGATTATAGGAAAAAATCTGGCTCCGGTGTAATTGTAAGTACCGGGAATATTCTCTACACTATATTCAGTTGTTAAAAATTCTTCTGGAATGTTGGTATTTCCGTTGAAAATCTTTTCCCCTAAAGCTATGAATAATTTACCAAGTGGTGGATGATCTTGTAAAAAAGCAACTCCATGGACATATTTTTGAGCAGCCGGAATAAAATAAGCCTCATCCCAGATGCTTTTATTGGGTTGGTTATAATTTGGAAAGTACACACATACAGCCATTAAAAGTACCGCAAGCGTGTACAAAAACAAACTGTTTTCCACTAAGTATTTTTTAATAGAAGCTAGCATGATTTGGAAATTATTTGTTAGGTTTATTAGTAATCAGAATATCTGGTTGCTTGCAACGGGGTTAAGTTTTTGTTTCCACAGCTTTGGTGCTCTGATACAAGCTCATTATGAGATTTTAGTATTTGCCCATTTTTCAGCTACAAGGGAAATTGGTCTGAGTGAATCAATTTTATGAATTGTATCTTCACTGTTAATTACAGTTAAAAGTCTTTCAAAACCCATACCTGTATCAATATTTTTCTTGGTTAGTGGTTCTAGATTAATCGGTTCATGATTTTCTCCCCACTCTCCTTGAAATTCCATAAAAACATGATTCCAAATCTCTACAATTTCTTGATCTATAAAGTTTTCAATTTCTACCTTAGCCATATTTGGGAATAAACTTGTTTCAAAATCTATTGAGTTATGGTTTAAAAGGTAGTAAATTTCGCTACACGGCCCACATGGCCCTCTGTAAGGAAGCCCCCACCAATTATCTTTACCACTCTTTTTTGTGATTCTATAAATATATTTATCGTTTTGCTCAGTGTTATTTTTGAAGTCGTATTCTTCTCCAACTGTAGCTTCAATACCTACTTTGGCAAATTCTTCAGTCCAAAATTCAACAGCTTCTTTATCTTCGCCAGCCTCTGTAGAGCCTTTATAAACAGTCACAAATAATCTTTTCGGATCCAAGCCAAGCCATTCTTTGGAAGTTAAAAATTCAAAACCCCAGCTAATAGAATCTTTTTTAAAATAATCTCCAAGACTCCAACTTCCAAGCATCTCAAATAAAGATAAATGTCTATTATCACCCACTTCTTCAATATCTAGAGTACGAATACATTTTTGCGAATCGGCTAGCCTGACACCGTCCGGATGTTTTTCTCCCATCAAATAAGGTACAAGCGGATACATTCCGGAATTCACAAACAATAGAGTCGGATCCTCTTTTGGCAATATACTTGCAGATGGTAGAATAGCGTGGCCCTTAGAAGCCATAAAATCAAGGAAAAGTTGTCTAAGCTGTTTTGAGTCCATATATAAACTCATTTTTGAAATATTTATTTAAAACTGGCAAGTACAGAATCACTAAGACCAATTTTTTTGTTTGCAATATAGTTGTATGAAAATAAAGTCTTGACAAATATTAGATTCTACAATATTAATCAGTATTAACGGTTTACAATATTTATTAGTTAATGTTTGCATGTCTACGACTAAAATGAGAGTCAAAATATACTCCTTTGATCATAAAATTTTAGAGGAAGCAGTAAAAAAGCTGGTCCAAGTGGTCATAAAGTCCGGTGGTAAGGTCAAAGGTCCAGTACCTTTAAAGACCAAAAAGAAAATTTTTACTTTGCTCAGATCAACCTTTATTTACAAGAAATCTAGGGATAAGATAGAGTGCCGCATCCACAAAAGATTGATTGATATTGATGACGTAAACAGTGACATTATAAATAATTTATCAACTTTATCTCTCCCCGCAGGTGTAGATTTAAGTATTGAAACAGTCTAAACAATTTAATTCAGATATGTCCCTTGGTTTTGCAAAAAAGATTGGAATGACAAGACTCTTTATAGATGGTAGAAATACCCCTGTAACAGTACTTGAATTTAAAAATAATTATTTACTTCAGAAAAAAACTACCCAAAAAGAAGGCTACAATGCTATTCAAGTGGGTTCTGTTAAAAAAGTAAGCTCTAGTAGAGCCGCAAAAGGCCATGTTAAAAAATATACTGGTTTAGATCATAACTTTAGATTCATTGAGGAATTCGATATTGATAATTTGCCTGAAGATAAAAAGATTTTTGATATCAATGATTTTGCTGCAGATGACTTGCTTGATATATCAGGTACTGTAATAGGTAGAGGTTTTGCAGGTGTAGTCAAAAGACATGGCTTTGCAGGACAACCAGCTAGTCACGGTCACGATCATGAAAGAGCTCCTGGTTCAATCGGTTCTAGATGGCCACAAAGAGTTTTACCCGGAAAGAAAATGGCCGGTAGAATGGGTGGTAATATAACTAAAATCAGAAAAGTGAAGATAGTTGCTGTGGATTCTGAAAACAATTTACTTTTTGTCCATGGTTCAGTCCAGGGAAGTAATAGCTCATATCTCAAAATTCAAAAAGTTTCTCAAGATTAATAATAAAATATAATATAATTAAAGATGTCTCTCAAAATTCAAATTATAGACGATCAGATGGATAAGACCATTGAGGCTTTTGCTTCACTTAATGACTACGAGGTAAAAGCAATATTGCTTGCCCAGATGGTTAGAAGTGAGATGATGAATCTGAGATCCGGTAATGCTCATACTAAAACTAGAGCAGAAGTAAGAGGTGGAGGTAAGAAACCTTGGAAACAAAAAGGTACAGGTAGAGCAAGACACGGATCCATCAGATCTCCTTTATGGGTTGGTGGTGGTGTCACTTTCGGTCCTAGAAATATCAGAAACTGGCATTTAAAGATCAATAAAAGCGCTAGAGTATCAGCTTTAAAATCAGCACTAAAAGATAGATTAGTAGACAATGCTGTATATCAATTTGGTGAAGGGTTTGAATTTTTAAAGACTAAGTCTGCAGTAGAAGTTTTAACTAATTTGGAAAACAAGACTCAGTCCAAGTCAAAAAATATGCTTATATTCTACACTGCAGATGATAAAAGCAAATTATCAGGCTTTTTGAGTACTGAGGCTAAACTTATGAATGCTGAGAATATTAAAATTTTTAAAATATTAAATGCGACCAACCTTATCCTCACACCTAAAGCTAAAGAAATATTAGAAACCCGAATAAGTAAATAGTAAAATGACTACCTGCGTTTTAATCCAAACCGAAAAAGCATACGTTACACAAGTAAAAAATACTTATACTTTAGCTTTTCTAGAAAAACAGTACAATACCAATAAAATTGAACTTGAAAAACTTTTAAAGCAAGTTGGTTTAACTACAGTAAAAATAACTACCACTAATACTCAGCAAAAAACTAAGAAAAGAGGTAAGACAGGTAGAACAATACTGCAATTTAGACCACAGAAATATTATGTTCGCCTAAAAGCCGGAGAGACTATTACTGAAGATACTATGAAATCAATCAACGAGAAATTAAATTCAAAAGAATAATAACCTAATCTAAAATGTCCAGATCACTTAAAAAAGCACCCTATTGTCTACCCAAACTAGTACTTAAAGTAGCTAAGTACAGAAGTAGTGGATCTTCTACTGCGATCAAAACCTGGAGTAGACCAAGTACAATTTTACCTGACTTTGTAGGAGTTAAGTTTGCCGTACACAATGGTAGAAAGTTTGTAGAAGTATTGATAACCGAAGATATGGTTGGACACAAATTAGGTGAGTTTGCACCTACTACTACTTTTAAATCTCATGGTGGTAAGAAAGCAGGTAAATAATAATTGCAGAATATGTCTAGAATAAAAGTATATAAACCTACTACCAACGCAAGAAGAAAAACTTCAGTAGTTGCATATAGTGAGGTGTTGACCACAAGTGATCCATATAAAAAATTACTGATCCGCAAACCTAGAAAAGCAGGTAGAAACAGCTCTGGAAAGATTACCGTTAGACACCAAGGTGGAGGCTACAAAAAAATGGTTAGAATTGTTGACTTTAAAAGAGATTTTCAAGCTGGTTTTAAAGTTTTAACTGTCGAATACGATCCAGGAAGAAGTAGTTTTATTTGTTTAGTTTCTGATTTAATAACAGGAGAAAAAAAATATATCTTACACAGTAAGGGCATGTCAGTTGGAATGAGACTTAATGTTAGCAAAGAAATTACTGATGGTAACCAGGTTACTTTAAACACTCTACCAATCGGTACCTTTGTATCTCAGATCGAACTAAATCCGAACCAAGGAGCTAAGCTAGTAAGATCAGCCGGAAATTACGCCATAGTAACAGCTAAAGAAGATAAGTGGGTGACACTTAAATTACCTTCAGGCGAAATAAGAAAATTTTTGGGAGAGTGTAAAGCTGTAGTAAATAGAGTAGGAAACGAAGCTAATGAATTAGTACGATTGGGTAAAGCAGGTAGGGTTAGAAGAATGGGTGTAAGACCTACAGTTCGTGGTAAAGTTATGAATCCTGTTGATCACCCTCATGGTGGTGGAGAAGCTAGAAATTCAATTGGTCTTAAATATCCTAAGACTCCTTGGGGTAAACATGCTTTAGGTGTTAGAACTAGGGATAAGAAATTGTCCAGTAGCAAGTTTATAGTAAAGAGAAGAAATAAAAAATAATAATTAATTATATTAATCCATAGATAACATTACGAACATGTCTACAAAATTTACTGCTTCTACAATACTAAATTATAGTCCAAGAAAGACCAGATTAGTCATAAATGCTATTCGAGGTAATACTTTAGGTGCTGCCCTAGATGATTTAAAAACAATGAACAAGGGCAAAACTAAAAAGATCTATAATTTATTAAAGTCTGCGGCTTCTAACTTAAAATTGACTGAAGCGGAATATCCTCAGTACAAAGTAAGCTCTATCATAGCTGAAGAGGCTCAGAAACTCTACAGAATGGTACCAAGAGCTAGGGGATCAGCTTTTAGAATCAGACGTAGATATAGTAGAATTAAAGTGTTATTAGAACATCTATAAATTGACAAAATTACTTTTCTTAATTTAATTATAATTATGGGCCAGAAAATTTCAATCGCGTTATTTCGTGCTAAAAAAAGATTGAGCAATACAGATGCAAGTGGAGATCCTAGTCAGATGCAAAAATCTCTATGGTTTGCCACAGGCAGAAGTTATTCAAAACTTTTATTTCAGGATAAAGAAATCAGAGAATTCCTCAAAAAAGAGCTGCAGTCCGCTGGTTTGGTAGAAATTATAATCAAGCGCTATTTTAGAAAAGTTGAAATTATTTTATACGTTACTAAACCTGGTATAGTAATTGGCCGCTCTGGAAGTAGCATTAACAAATTAAAAGAAGACTTGGTTGCTAAGTTTAAACTACCTTCTGATCTAAGATTAGATATTCAAGAGTTTAAAGATCCAAACAGATCAGCCCAGGTTATTGCTAATGAAATCTCAGAAGCTCTAAAACGAAGTGTACCTTATCGTAGATTAGCTAAAGGATATCTTGAAAAAATCAGATACTCTGGTATAATGGGTGCAAAGATTAGCTTAAGCGGCAGACTTAATGGTGCTGAAATTGCCAGAAGAGAAGAGTTTCCATTCGGAAGCATCCCTAGACACACAATTGACGCAAATTTAGACTACGCTCAAATTCACTGCAAAACTAAAGCCGGCATTATAGGTATAAAAGTGATACTGTACAAAGGTGATAAATTTAAAAACTATACTTATTAATAATTAGAGAAATGACTGGTATAATAAGCTCAAACAAGATGATGAAAGCACTAGTAGTTACAGTGTTTACAACTAAATTGCATCCAAAATACAATAAAAGGTATAAAAGTAAAAAAAGATATACTGTAGCTTGTAGCGATTCTTCAAAATTTAAAATTGGGGATACTGTAGAAATTCAATCTACAAGACCTATTTCAAAAACCATAAGCTTTAAAGTAGTAGAGTAATATGCTTAGTCCAAAGAAAATAGTTCATAAAAAAGTTTTTAATCGATATGGCCAAAAGAGAAGAGGTCAGTTAACTCGTGGATCTACTTTGGTATTTGGAGAATACGCTTTAAAAGCTACTTCAAGCTCTTGGTTAACCAGCAGACAAATTGAATCTGCAAGAAGAGTAATCAGTAGAAGATGTAAAGGTGCTAAGATATATATTCGTGTTTTTCCATCAAGACCTGTAACTTCAAAAGGTTTAAACATTCCTATGGGTACTGGTGTAGGAAGCATTGACTATTTCATGTTTCCAGTTAAACCAGGCAGAATTATTTTCGAGGTTAGAGGTGTTGCTGAAGAAAAAGTTAAAGAAGCTTTCAGAATCGCAGGGCACAAACTTCCATTTGGAACTAAAATGGTTCAAAAAGATAAACATCAATTTTAATTTATTTATTAGACTAATATGCTTCAAGAACGTACAATTGTTGATGTAGCCGATAACTCAGGGGCTTCTAAAATCATGCTTTTCGCTGTAAACGGTAAAAATAACCGAGCTTCGGCAGGTATTGGTGAAGTTGTTGTAGGATCAGTTAAAAAAGCTTCCGTAGGTAGTAAAATTAAAAAAGGATCGGTAGTTCATGTTTTAATTGTTAGAACTAGAAATAAAGTTCAACGTAGAGACGGAAGCAGTATTAAATTTTCTGATAATGCAGTTGTGGTTGTAAATAAAAACACTAAAGAACCTGTAGCTACTAGAGTTTTTGGTCCTGTAGCTAGAGAATTAAGAGAAATGGGCCACTCTAAAGTAATTTCAATGGCAGAAGAAGTATTATAAATTTTCGATTAAAATCATGTCTATAGCAAAAATTCAAACAGGAGATCAAGTGAAAGTTATTGCAGGTAACTATAAAGGTAATGTGGGTCAAGTACTCAAGGTTGTTAAAAGGAAATCTGCCAACGGAAAAGTTATAAAGATCAGAGCTGCTGTAAGTAATGTACCAAAGATTGCTAAATATCGCAGATCAACAGTAGTTCAGGGTCAATCTTATCCTGGTATGAAAACTGAAACAGACAGATTTATTGATCTTTCAAACCTTAGTTTAGTTACATCTGATCAAAAATACTCAAAGGTAAAAATTGCTTTAGATGAGAAAGGTAAAAAAATTAGAGTTTTAAAGAAAACAAACGAAACTGTAGTTAAGCAAATCCTACCTAAAATCAAACCCGCAACTGACGATTTAAATCAATAATTTGACTAAAATTAAAAAATATTAAGAATTAAAAGAATGGCTTCACTCGAATTATCTACAGAAAATTACTTTTTAGAGTCTAAACAGGCTTTAGTAAATGCTTTTCCTGATACCAATCCGTTTGCTTTATCTGAACTAAAACAGATATCTATCAACGTAGGTGTGGGAAATGTTAAAAAGTTTGATGCAAAGCAAAAGCAAGAAATTGCTGACTATTTAACTAAACTAACTGGTCAAACTCCAAAACAAATTGGCGCCAAAAAAGCAGTTTCAAATTTTAAGACTAGAAAAGGTGATTTAGTAGGTTTAGCTGTTACTTTAAGAGGTAAAAAGGCTAAAGATTTTTTGTTACACTTAGTTTATATTGCATTACCTAGAACTAGAGATTTTAAGGGAGTAAAAACTGAAGCTTTCGATAAAAACTATGCTTTTTACAGTCTTGGAATTGAAAACTCTTCAATATTTCCAATTGTAGGCTTCGATGCATCAGTAAACTTTGGAATGCAAATTAACATTGTATTCAAACAACCAAAAAAAGAAAATGTAACACTTTTAGAAAATTTAAAATTCCCGTTTAAAAAAGATTAATTTATTATGGCACGTAAAGCGTTGATTGTTAAAAGCAATAGAGTACCAAAATTTTCAAGTAGGAGAATTCACAGATGTAAAGTTTGTGGTCGTGCTCGTGGCTACTATAGATTTTTTGATATGTGTAGAATCTGTATCAGAGAAGCTGCCATTAGAGGTGAGTTAAACGGTTTTTTCAAAAGTAGTAAATAAAATAATAATATGTCATTACAAGATTTACTCAGTGATTATGTAGCAAGATTAAACAATGCTGTGCTAGCTAAAAAACCCGTTATTCAAGTGTTAAAGAATAGAGTTGTGGTTAATGTGTCAAAAAAACTAACTAGTCTAGGTTATATTGAAAGTTTTGAAGATACCGGTAATAATATTTTATTGCTTACTTTAAACTTAAATAGAATGAATAGAATATTTAGAATCTCCAAGCCAGGGCACAGAGTTTATATAGCTCATAATAAAATCCCTAAAATCATAGGTGGAAAAGGTTTTAACATCATTTCTTCTTCAAAAGGAATAATCACTCACGTCGAGTCAAACAAAGAAAAATTAGGTGGAGAATTACTATTCCAAATATACTAAATTTTAAGTTTCTTGACAATTTACAAAGAATAGCAATATTATTAATGATATTATGTCTCGTATAGGGAAAAAAACAATCACCCTGCCCAGTGGAGTTAGCTTTAATTTTGATGAGCCAAATAAAGTAGTTACTGTAAAAGGTGCTTTAGGTGAACTCAAAGCAAAGGTTACATCTTTTGTTGGTTTTAAAATTGAAAATAACGAATTATCAGTACAAATCTTAAATCAAGAGAATGATTTCCAGAAAGCAATTTGGGGCACAACCAGAAGTATTGTAAATAACATGGTTGAGGGGGTAAACAAAGGTTATACTAAAGAAATTGAGCTAAACGGAGTAGGATATCGTATGGAGCTAGGTTCAGATCTAACTTTACACATAGGTTATTCTCACCCTGTAAAAGTAGTTATCCCTTCAGGAATCAAGCTAACTTTAAATAAAAACTTATTGACTGGGACCAGTATTGATAAGGAACTTTTAGGTAATTTTTTCAGCCAAATTTTTCATTTAAAACCTTGTGACGTTTATAAACACAAAGGATTCAAATTCCCAGGTCAATTCTACAGAAAGAAAGTTGGTAAAAAAGGTAAATAAAATTTAATATAATTTCAAATGGCTAAAATCGCTACATATAAGAAAGCACGTTCCAAAAATAAGATAAGCTATAATGAGCATGTACTTGTGGTATCTAGATCAAATAGAAACATTTTAGTACAAGTTTTAGAGCCTGTTACCAAAAAAACTTTAGCTACCTTTACTTCATATAAAACTGAAGGCATGGCTAAAACAGATAAATCTAAAAAAGTAGGTGGAGAAGTAGCTGAATTTTTAAGTAAGAACAATATCAACAGATTAGTTTTTGATAGAAATGGTTATATTTATCATGGTCGTATCAAAGCTATACTTGAAGAAATTCGTACCAAGGGAATAACAATTTAATTTTTAGGTCTAATGTCAGAAAATACTCAAAACACTACAACCAATAATCAATCTCAATCTGCACCAAGAAGAGATTTCAGTCGCCATGGTCAACAAAATAGACCAGCTGGTCCAACAGGTGCTGGAGCTCCCGGTCAACAAAACCGAAGCTTTGGAAGAAGGCCTTTTGGTAGTGGAGGTGGAAATTTTAAACCTGGAGAGAAAAAATTCGGTGGTCCAAATAAAAGATTTTCTAGAGATAATAGAAAACCTAGAAGTGAAGAAAATAGCAATATTGAAAGTCGAGTTATCTTAGTTAGAAGAGTTACCAGAGTTGTAAAAGGTGGTAAGCGTATGAGATTTTCCGCCTTGGTTATTGCTGGTGATAAAGCTGGAAAAGTAGGATATGGTTTAAAGAAAGGTTTAGATTTTCAAGATGCAGTAGCTAAAGCAACACGCCAAGCTCAAGAAAATTTGATTACTGTTAAAATCAATCCTGAAGGTAGTTTAGATTTTCCTTCTAAGCAGAAATTTAAAGCTTGCGAATTGATGTTGAAGCCTGCTAAAACAGGTACAGGTTTAATTGCAGGAGGATTTTTACGTCCAGTACTAGAGTTGGCAGGAATACAAAATATTTATTCTAAAATCATAGCTAGCAGAAATAAAGTTGCCGGAGTACAAACAGCTTTTGAAGCACTTAAAAAATACACTTAAACTCACTAACATGACTAATATTGAATTAATAAAAGCTATACGCTATAAAACTGGTCTACCTTTCAAAGATATTAATAAAGCAATTGATGCTTTAGGTGCAGTTGATGAAGAAAAAATTATCACCTATTTAAGAGAGCAGGGGATTTTAAAATCTCAAGCAAGGCAAGATAAGGAAACAAACAATGGTGGTATCTTTTCTTATACACATGATAATAGGCTCGGAGTAATGGTGGAGATTAAATGTGAGACTGATTTTGTATCTAGATCTGATGTATTTAAAGAATTTGGTAACGACATTTGCTTACATATTGCAGCTTATCAGCCAAAGTTTATATCTGAAAGTGAAGTAAATGAAGAATTTATCGCAGGGGAACTAGAAATTGCTAAGTCTCAATTGGCAAATGAAGGCAAAACTGAAGAAATGATCGAAAAAATCCTTTCTGGTAAAAAAGCAAAAATTGTAAAAGATTTTAGTTTACTGACTCAAACCTATATTAAAAATCCTGACATAACTGTAGCTGATTATCTAAATCAAATATCTCAATCCACAGGAGAAAAGATTATGATCACAAGATTTACAGTATTCAACCTTAATTCATAGAAAAATTATATGGCACACGTTAACTTATTAGTGAAAAATAGAACAATCATAGGTAATAAAGTAAAATCTATTAGGCGAGATAATATTATCCCTGCTGTAATATATGGTTTAAACGCAGAACCTAGAAATTTATCTATTGAAAAAGGCTTATTCCGCAAAGTTTTCAAAGAAGCTGGTAAGACAAACGTAATCGACTTAACTCTCGATGATGATAAAACTAAGTTGGCTTGTATAATTCAAGATCTAGACATACATCCTGTTACTGGAGATATAAGACATGTTGACTTTTTAGCAGTTAATTTAAAGCAAAAAGTACACGCCTCAGTACCTGTAGTATATATTGGTGAATCAAAAGCAATAAAAGAATTAGGTGGTGTATTAAACACAACTGTGAGTGAATTAGAAGTTCATGCTTTACCAGATGAAATCCCTTCAGAAATTGAAATTGATATTTCAAAAATCGAAAACTTTAATGATATAATTAAAGTTCAAGATCTCGGTATTAATGCGAAGTACGAAATTGATGCTGACCCAGAATTACTACTAGTTTCAGTTACTGCACCTTCCGGTGAAGATGATGGTAAAGGAAGTGATGATGTAGTACCAGCTGAAGTAATAGCTGAAACTCCTACCCCAGATACTAATAACGATAATAAATAACTTATATGATTAACTTATCTAATTTACCAAAAACCATATTCCAAACCAAGAAAAGAGTTGGTAGAGGTGAAGGTTCCAATAGAGGTAAAAACTCTGGTAAAGGACACAAAGGTCAAAACAAGCATGGTCAAGGCGTGAGAATTGGCTTTGAAGGAGGGCAGAAAACCTTACTTAGAAGAACACCTAAGTTTAGAGGTTTCAAAGCAATGGATAGAAAGAACAAAGCTGAAATAAATTTGGGAGTTTTAGATAAATTTTTTGCTGAAAATGAAGTTGTTTCTTTGCTAACTTTACAATCAAAAGGGGTTGTAAATCAGTTTATAAAAAAAGTTAGAGTTATAAACACAGGTACATTAAACAAAGTTTTACAATTTGAAGAAGGGGGCAATTTATATTTGACAAAAGGAGTAAAGTCAGTACTTAATAAGTAAATGGCTTCAGCGGTATTTAATCATACTGCCAAGGGTGTGTAGCTCAGTTGGTTAGAGCACTTCACTGATAATGAAGAGGTCGGAGGTTCGAGTCCTCCCACACCCACCACACACTCAAAACAAAAACAGAACCAACCTTTCAATTCTATACTATTACATATGATCTTAAACTACAGCTTAGCTCAGCCAACATTAAAAACTAGCTTGAAATCTGAAAGTGATACAAAGCACACACTAGTAGTCGAGCCATTACTACCTGGTTATGGCTATACACTTGGTAATACTATTAGAAGGGTATTACTTTCATCTATTCCTGGTTCAGCCGTAACACGTATTAGAATAAACGAAATAGCACACGAATATCAGCCAATTGATGGAGTTGTTGAGGATGCTTTAGATGTAGTCTTAAACTTAAAACAAATTAGATGTAAAATTCTAACAAATGATGATAAAGTTATTCTTACTTTAAACAAAAATAAGGGAGGAGAAGTTACAGCAGCAGATTTTGCTAAGAATCCTAAAGTAGAGTTAGTAAATCCTGACGCTTATATTTGTTATTTGAATGATTCTAGTAAGCTTGAGGTTGAAATTGAAATAAGCAGAGGCATAGGTTATTTGTCTATAGAAGAAATTAATTTAGCAGATAATACAAATCCTCAAGATATCTATATTGATGCATCATTTAATCCTGTTACTAACGTAGCTTTGAATGTTGAGCAGGTACGTGTTGGAGAAAAAACTAATTACGATAAGTTGGAAATTACTTTTGAAACTGATAAAAGTATTGAGGCTCAAGAAGTGGTAGATTTTGTATTTAGTAATTTGATTGATTTATTTAATAAAATCTTATCAGGTTTGCAATCTTCAACCGACAATCAAGCATTTGTAAAATCTCACTCAACTACAACACCTAGTGATACTCAAGAAGTAGTAAATACTATAAATGAAGAGATAAATCTGCCTGCTAGAATAAAAAGTATTTTAGAAAAGAATGGAATTACTACTAATTCTGAATTAACTAGTAGAGTATCAGAAGTAGAAAGTTTCGCAGGAATCACAGAAAAGTCTTTTTCAACAATTCAGGACTATATTAAAACTATTTCTTAAATATTATGTCACAAGTAGATTGGTCAAAGCTAGGTGATATAAAGTACTGGCTTGAAGGTATTGCTGGTGGAGTTTCTATAACTCCGGTAATTGAAAAAGGTAGTTTCTTTTTCTGGTTCTTTTTATATCTATTTTCAATACTACTTTTTTTAGGTATAGCACTTAGAGTAGCTCAAGCATTTTTACATCCCAATCACCCATTTCAAAATAAATTTCCTTTTTGGGGCAACAACTTCATCTGGATGGGTTTATTAGGCTTTTTTTGGTTTACCTTAAGAGAAGTGAGTGTAGCTTTCTTAGGGGCTAGAATATGGCTTTTAGTAGGACTAGTTTGGTTTTTAACTATTATTGCTTTCATTATAAGATATTTTATCGTATTCTTCCCTCTTGAAAATCAGTTTTACATAAAAACATATAAGTCACCTTTGCAAAAATAGTTAGGATTAGGTAGATAAGCTATTAAATTTAGCATAACTTAACTTTAAAAGGTAGTGTATTTGATATTTGATGTATAAGATCAAAACTGTTTAATTCTGGCTCACAAATGCTTTTAGGGCCTTTTAATATTACATCTACTGCTTGCTTTAACGTTTATTCTACGGGTATGAAGTACCTCTGTAATATAAAATAACAAAACAATTTTATCTTCAGGCAAAAAGACACCTAATTCTATAAATTTATATAATGACCTTTTTAACTTTTGGTGATTAAGTTTTGCCAGAGATTGTACATTTGATCTTTTACTTCAGGTATAACCTGCTTTTCTTGCTCTTCCTGTTTAAAATCTTCTATTACTTTTTCATAAGCAAGTATATACTGTTTAGCCATATTGCGATAGTTGAACAACATTCTAGCTCGACTAGATATATATCGCCTATCCATTGCAAAGCATTTCTGAATTTGATGATAGCCTTCTATAAAATCTTCAACTAAAATCCCTGTTCTTTCTTCTTCAATCAGTTCAGGCATTGAGCCTCTATTTAAAGCTAGTGTGGGCGTTCCACAATAAGCAGACTCCAATACACTCAAGCCAAAAGGTTCGCGGAAACCGGTAGGGTGCAGGTTACACTTAGCCTTACTCAAAAGTTCAATCTTTTCTTCCATACCAACTTCACCAATAAATTCCACAAGTGGATGGTTTTCATACTGTAAACACTCTTCTTTGTAATAATCCGAGCCACCAAAGTCAATTTTACCTGCCAATTTAATTTTCATTCCTAAATTGATTGCTAGTTGGATTGCTAAGTGCGGTTGCTTTTCCCTATCAAACCTTCCCAGAAAACACAGGTAGTCTTCAGGTTGTGCGTTGAATAAAAAAGGCTGCGGATCTAAGCCATTATAGGCTACACCGACATATTGCAAGTCGGGAAAAGCTTCTTGTTGGTTTTTTGAGATTGAGGCATAGTACAAGCCTTTTCTTTCTTGAAAGTAATTTAAATTAGAAAAATCAATAGGCCCATGTATTGTAGTTAGGTTAGGAAAGTCCTGAAATTCTAATAAATCTAAACCATGTGAATGAATAATATCAAATTTATCTAGGCTATGTCTCAACTCTGTTTTAGTCACTTCTATAGCCGCCTGTCTTAATGGATCTAATTTTTTATCTTCCTCTCTATCTTTTAAGTAGGGTATTGCTTTATCACAAATAGGGAAAACTTTACAGTTAACTTCCGAATCAGCAGTAGCAAAGAGAGTTACTTCATGTCCCAATTCAACAAGCCCCTTAACTAAAAAATATATTACTCTCTCAGTGCCACCGTATTTCTTTGGAGGAACCGGCAAATATGGCAAAGAGATTATTGCTATTTTCATATTTAATTTTTGTATTCTATCAATAAAACTACCTTTTATGGTTGCTTTATATAGCTAATTAATACACTATTACTAGCTTATTGTCAAGAATATTGACTTTATTTGTAAAGTGGGTAATGTTTCCAAAAAATATAAAAACTATTCTAATTATGAAAAATACACCATTAACAATTCTAATAATAGGCTTAACTTTTGTAAGTATATTGGTAGCTTTTAATAATCCTGGTACGCAAAAAGAGTTAATTAATTATTTAGGACTTGAAAATACAAATACCCCTACACAAAGTAAGGCTAAAGTTGCTGGAGCAAAAATTGAAAGAGGCAAAGTCCAAAAAGTTACTGATGGAGATACTATCACTCTTGATACGGGTAGGACAGTAAGATATTTAAATGTTGATACACCCGAAACTAAAAAACCTGGCACTGCAGTACAATGCTACGGCCCTGAGGCAAGCAAATTTAATAAAGAACTAGTAGATGGAAAAGAGGTTTTGTTGGTTTCTGATAAAGAATCTGAGGATAGGTATGGTAGAGATTTACGCTTTGTATTTTTAAGTGACCAAAATACAGACAATATGGAAAATAGTGTAAACGCTAAACTTGTTAAATTAGGATATGCAAGAAGTATTTCATATAAGCCAAACACAACTTACACTAAATTTTTTGATGAATTAGCTGCTAAGCCTAAAGAACAAAAAATCGGCGTCTGGAGCTGTCCTAGCCCTTTTGAACAGTAGTTTTCGTATACACATTGGTTACATCCTTAACCAGCTCGTTAAACTCCTCATATTCTAGAACTTCTTTCTCAATTAAAGTGCCGGCAATTTTATCTAAATACTGTCTGTAAGTAACAATAATATCCTTACAAGTAAGATAACAATGATTTAGAATCTTTTTAAGTTCCTGATCAATTATTTTAGCAGAGTCTTCACTATAATGTTTGGATTCAATCATGTCCTTACCTAAGAAAGTCATTCCTTTATTCTCGTCAAAGGAAATTGGACCTAATTCACTCATTCCATATTTTGCAACCATATTTCTGGCTATTTCAGTAGCTTTAGCCAAGTCATTTGAAGCTCCTGTGCTAACTTCACCAAAAACAGTTTCCTCAACCACGTAGCCACCAAACAAAGAGGTAATATCAGCTAAGAATTCACTCTTAGTTCTTGTAATAGCATCATTTTCTCCGTCAGCTGCAAAAGTGTATCCAGCCGCTCGACCTCTTGGTATAATAGTTACCTTTTGAACTTTATTGGACTTAGGCATTACTGTTTGTACTAGAGCATGTCCAGCTTCATGATAAGCGGTCAATTTCTTCTGTTCCTCAGTAATTACTTTACTCTTTAACGAAGGGCCTAATATTACTTTTTCAATTGCCTCTCGTAAGATCTCATTATTAATTTCAGGTAATTTTTCTCTAACAGTTAAAATCGCAGCTTCATTAAGTACATTCATTAAATCTGCAGCTGAAAATCCTGCTGTTCTTTTAGCTACTATAGATAGGTCAATATCTTTGGCCAATTTTTTATTTCTAGCATGTACTTTCAAAATTTGCTCTCTTTCTTTTCTATCTGGAGCAGTCACGGTAACCTGCCTATCAAACCTACCCGGTCTTAACAAAGCAGGGTCCAAAACATCTGGTCTGTTGGTGGCACCGATTACAATTATATAGGTGTTTGGCTCAAAACCATCCATCTCTACCAAAATTTGGTTTAATGTTTGCTCTCTTTCGTCATTTCCACCACCCAATCCAGTGCCTCTTTGTCTTCCTACAGCATCAATTTCATCAATAAAGATTACACATGGTGACTTCTTCTTGGCTTTTTTAAACAAATCTCTTACCCTACCCGCACCTACTCCTACAAACATTTCTACAAATTCAGATCCAGATACGTACATAAATGGTACATTAGCCTCTCCTGCAATAGCTCTAGCCATCAAAGTTTTACCATTTCCAGGCGAGCCTACAAGTAAGACACCCTTTGGAATTTTAGCTCCCATTTTTTGGTAATCTTCAGGTCTTTTTAGAAAATCCACTACTTCATTTAATTCCTGCTTAGCTTCTTCATTACCTGCTACATCTGCAAAAGTAACTTTTTCCTTATTATCTAGATCATCATAAGATCTTGCCTTGCTACTTCCGAAAGAGATTGTACGATTATTTGTATCGCTAATTCTTCTTATTAAATAAGCACCTGCAATTAAGATCAAAGAAATGATTACTAAGTTTTGTACTAAACCGTTATTCAGAAAATCCACATACCAAGGTTTTACTCTAGCACTTAAAATAACTTTACCGGGCTCATTTCCGATTTCTAGCTTGTTATCTGAACCTACAGCTGTATTTATATCTTCTACCAGAGAATTTTTTCCCTCAGTGCTGATATTGGTATACACTCTAGTTTCTGTGTTAGACCTATTCTGGGACTCATCTTTATATATTTTACCGTAAAGCTTGTCCTTGTTCTCAGATATTTCAATTTCACTTACTTTTTTATTTCTAATTTCAGTTATTAACTCAGACCAATCCCTGGTTGTGTTTGATTGATTATCTAGTCCTTGAGTCAACATTACAATTCCTGCAATGGCAGCTAAACACAACACTAAGTATGCTAGATTATTCAGTATTTTTCGGTTTAGGTTCTTCGGATTATTATCAGGACCTTGATCAGGATTTTGGTTGTTGTCTTTATTAGTATTCATAAACTAAAAATTGAAAGTAATTATTTAATTGTAATAAGTAGTTTTTTAGGGGAGTTTTGTCAAGATAATCTGAGCTATTGACATTTTTGTTCTTTTCCGTTAGTTTTTTATTTAAATAATGCGGGTATGGTATAATGGTAGCACACGACCTTGCCATGGTTGAAACGGGGGTTCGATTCCCCCTACCCGCTCCAACTTGTATACACCCAATGTCAAAGGATACTTTAAAAATAATAAACATACTGCATCTAATTTCTGAGGCTATAATAGTTGTATGTTACGTTGCAAGTATTTTACCTGGAGCTTACTTCGGGTTGTTCGCAGTTGTTATACCTCTTGTTATAGTCAATTTAGTCTTTGCTGTAATTAAAAAAGATACTACGTTAACTTATACACTAGTTAATTTAGCAATGAGTATATTAGCCTTTATTCCAATTCTTGGTTGGGGTGCAATTGCAATAGGTATTATAATGTCTGTGATGTCAATCCAGGTTATTATGAAAGAATTGCCTGAGGAAGTAAGTAAAGTGAAGGATGCAATTAACATCGTTGATGTTGAGGTGAAAAAGCAAACTAATAAAGAAACAAACAAAGCAGAAACCAAAAAAGAAGAAGTAAATTCTGAAACTTCAGATAACACTAACAATAAATAAATTTGATTTAATAACCACCTTTATGCCAAATACTAAGTCTGCAAAGAAAGCCCTAACTGCATCTTTAAAAAAGAGAGATTACAATCTTGAGAAAAAGTCTAAAATAAAAAATTCTTTGAAAGAATTAAGAAGAGTACTCTCAACCACACCTGATAATTTCCAAGAGGCATTATCTAAAGTATATTCTACCCTTGATAAAGCAGTAAAGACAAAGTTCATTAAAAAGAACAAAGCAGATAGAAAAAAAGCTAGAATGGCCGCTCTCGTTAAAAAAGTTTTAAATCCTTCTTCTTAAGATCATTTTTTAATTTACCTTTCCTGTGGCTTTTGAGCCACTTTTTCTTGTTTTAAAACTTAATTAAACTAATCAATATTTTGCTAGTGATAGCAATAATTACCATTTTGTCCTTAAATTTCTAATACTAAAATGTTAGTACGATTAAAGAAATTCCGGTAAAATACAATTGACTAAAGTAAAATAGAAAGTAAAATTTAAGTATGATTGTATCGTCACAAAATCAGACCAGTAAACCTAAGAAGGAGCCAAAAAAGAAGGAGCAAGACGAGATTTTAGAATTAAATCAAGAAGTACAGATACCCTCAGAATTAAGACCTCAGGAGCTTGCTCAGTACATAGGTCAGAAAAAGATGATATCCCAGTTAAAAATTATAATTGAATCCGGTAAAATTAGAGACACTCTGCCTGAGCACATCTTATTTTATGGGCCTCCCGGTCTTGGTAAAACTACAATTGCCAGCTTGATTGCTAGAGAGCTAAATGCTAACTTTAAAATCATTGCTGCTCCCGGATTGCAAAAAACCGGAGATATGGTAAGTCTATTAGTCAATTTAGAGCCCAAAACAGTTTTGTTTATTGATGAGATACACAGGCTTAAAGCCCCACTTGAAGAAACTCTCTATAGTGCTATGGAAGACGGGAAAGTAGATTTATTAATGGGTAAAGGGCAGGGTGCTTCTGTAGCCAGACTTGATTTAAGCGAATTTATTTTAGTTGGTGCAACCACACAGTTAGGTAAGCTGTCTAAGCCATTAAAAGATAGATTTCCTACTATTTTTCAGCTAGAGCCTTACCAGGAAAGAGAGATTTTAGAATTGTTAGACAGAAATACAGACATTATTAAATTGAATCTGGATACTGATGCAAAAATTTTCATCGCTCAGAGATCAAGAGGTGTACCAAGAATTGCAAATAACATTTTAAAAAGGTTGAGAGATTATCAAATCGTAAAAAAATTAGTAAAGATTGGTCTTTTTGAAGCAAAGGCATTTTTGGAAGAACTTGGTATACATGACCTTGGACTCACAAAAGCTGATTTAAAATACATGCAAGCTCTATTAAGCGGTAGTGTTTCTTTAAAAACCTTGGGCGGGATATTATTAGAAGAGGTAGAGACAATAGAATTGGTTATTGAGCCATATTTGATTCACTTAGGGTTTATTGATAAATCTAGCGAAGGCAGAAGATTGACGCTGAAAGGGAGGGATTATATTGAGAAGTACGTTAGAAACGGAAATTTAAAATTATTTTAGACTCCAGGTAGCTAGTGTTTAGTAATTATTGCACAATAAAATCAGTACATATAGAATTTATTATCAAAAATATAAGTATTTGTTCTTAAAGTGGCTTGTATCAGACACCAAAGCAAACTTTGATCTTGTTATCTAGAATGAGGTATTGTGATTACTAATAATCAGCTTGTTGCTGATTTAAAACTAAACTGTAGCTTGACAATTACTTAATTTATGTGTTTTGTATTAGATATTAACATGGCTATTACACGCAATAAAAAAGACTCATTAGTCGACGTTGCTCTTACTGCTGACAAAGTTTTAGGTGATGACAAAAAGTCTATTGGAAATAAATTGGGTACCCAAATCAACAAACCTTATAAAGAGGCCAAAAAACCCGGATTTATTAAAACTACAATTGAAGAGTTGAGAAAAGTAAATTGGCCTGGACTTAGCTATGTTTTACGCTGGTCTAGTATAATTATTTTATTTACTGTTTTAGTTTCACTTAGTTTAGGACTATTTGATCACATATTTACAGGTGGCATGAAATTTGTTGATTGCACAAGCCCTTCAGGCCGTAAACAGACTGTTCAAAGCTGTGGCCAAGAACTATCCGAATATCTAACTTTTAGAAGATCTTAATATGGCAGTAAAAACAGTTCAAAACGAGGAATCAATTGGAAAAGACTTACAGACTAGATGGTATATTTTACAAACCTATGTGGGCTTTGAAGATGCTGTAAAAAGAGCTCTTGAGTTAAAGATGCAAAATGTACCTGGCTTATCTGATAAAATTGTAGAAATCTTTATACCTACAAAAAAAGTGTTGAAGTTGGATCGTAAAGGTGAAAGACAGGAGAAATTTCAAAAAGTGTATCCTGGATATATCTATCTGCACATGTTATTGGATAAAGAAACTGGATATGTTATTCAAAATACTCAATATGTTTCACGCATAGCAGGTACAGGAGACTTTGCTGTGCCATTAGAGCATGGTTACGTAGAAAGATTGAAAGAGCAGCTTTTGAAAGACAATGAAGATGCACAAACAGTTACCAAAGTAGACTATAAAGTAGGAGATTTAGTAGAGGTAACTGAAGGACCTTTTAGAGATATGCGTGGTAAAGTTAGTGGACTTGATCCTCAAAACTCCAGAATTATTGTTTTATTAACTATTTTTGATAGAGAAACCAGTGTGGAATTAGATATTCTTGAAATTAGAAAAGTGATTTCCTAAAATTATACCATTCTAGTTAAATTTTGCCCTCTTTTGAGGGTTTGTTTATTTTTAAATTAAGGTTTGCGTAATATCTAAGACTAATGTGAAACACGTGTTTGGAAAATTTGTTTACCAGTAAGCGTATTAGTTTGATTCAAATATACTCGAATATAAATTGTAAAGTCCACACCTATTTTGCTTGTTATGACTTCTTTAATGATAACTAAGCATCTAAACTTACTTTACAGCTTTATTAAAAACCTTTATAGAAAAAATATGTTATTTGAACCAACTACTTACACCTCATATATGTTTGGGCCTGTAAATTATGAATCATGTAAAAAAATTATTCAGGACATTGATGCTGCCAATAAAGATGAAAAATATAAGGAAATTTTACTAATTATTTGTAGTGGTGGTGGAAGATTATACCCTGCTTTTGCAGTTTATGAACACATAAGATTGTCTTTAAAACCAGTTATTTGCTTAGCTGAATCTGAGTGTGGATCTGCTGCCGTGCCTATTCTTCAAGCTGGAAAAGAGAGATTGTGTACTAAAAATACTAGATTTAAATTACATTCAAGTACTCACTCTTCTGAAAACCTTCCTTACGAAGAATTAGAAAGGTTTACTGTAAACTCACATATGTCATACAACCATTTTGTTGATTTAACTATAAAAAGAAGTGGAGCTACCAAGGCTCAATTTGAAAAAGAATGTATCCCGGTAAAATATTTAACCGCTGAAGATGCTTTGAAATTTGGGAAACATGGCTTGATTGACAGGATTATCTAGTTTTGCAATTAAACTCTGTAACTCATTTACATTATTTATATTTAAAATTATATGGAAATAAAACTTACTAGCGTGTATATTTCAGACCTTGATAAAGCATTAAAATTTTACACTGAAGTACTAAATTTTGTTAAAAAGCAAGATATTGACCTTGGTGGTGGCAATAGATTTGTTACGGTGGTTTCCCCTGATGATTTGGATGGTACTGAGCTACTTTTGGAACCGAATGGTGAAATTGACTATGTAAAAAATTTTAAGGAAAGCATATATAACTCAGGGCTACCTTTTACTATTTTCTTCACAAAAGACATATATGGGGAATATGAGAGAATGCTTAAACTGGGGGCAAGATTCACATCAGAGCCAACTGAACAATTTGGAGCTATTATGACTACTTTTGATGATACTTGTGGCAATCTGATCCGCTTATATCAAGTCAAGTAAACAATTTTATCCAAACGCTTAGGAAATCATTATTTCAGTTAGTAATCTTAACAACTAAAGTAAAATTTTTTGAATGGTCTTGCAATTTTTAAAAGTGAGCTTGTAAAAAACGAAATAGCTGGATTGAAACGCCCAAAAAATAAACCCGATTTCTCGGGGCTATGTTTATGTGTGATTATTTAATTTGTGTTTTTATAATCAATAAATGGCGGAAGTAGTGGGATTCGAACCCACGAAGCTTTCGCTTGACGGTTTTCAAGACCGTTGCCATAAACCACTAGGCGACACTTCCAATTAGTAATCTTAATGTCTTCTGAAAAATTGTCAATATAATTAGTTTTCTTGACTTTTTTGCTAAAATGTATAAATGGTGCTACACTGCTAACCGAAATTTATGTTAATTATTGTAGAGTCACCGGCAAAGGCTAAAACCATATCCAAAATTGTGGGTAAAAAATACGTGGTGAAAGCTTCTGTAGGTCATGTCCGAGGCCTTAGCGATCAGAAAAAAACCAAGGAAGGAAAAAGTTTAGAGATCAGTGGTATTGATATTGATAATGATTTTAGCCCGATTTATGAGGTTGATTCAGCCAAAAAAGATATTGTTGTTGAGTTAAAAAAGATGGCCAAAGCTGCCAAAGACGGAATTTTATTTGCAACTGACTCTGACAGAGAAGGAGAATCAATTTCTTGGCATTTAGCGGAAATTTTAGGTATTAAAGATAAGTCAAAAATCCAACGCCTTGAATTTCACGAAATTACTGAAAAAGCAATCAATGAGGCAATTAAAAATCCGAGAGATCTGAATCTGGAATTAGTTCATGCTCAACAAGCCAGACAGGTACTGGATAAACTGGTAGGTTATAAATTATCTCCGGTGCTTTGGAATACCATGAGCAACTACAAGTTGTCAGCAGGGAGAGTCCAATCTCCGGCACTTCACATTATTGCTGAGCGAGAAAAAGAAATTCAAAAGTTCCAATCAGAAGAATATTGGGAAATTTTCGGAAATTTTGATGATAATACCATAAGTCAAAGCAAAGAAATAGTATATTCTGAAGATCAAGAACAAGATAAGGATAAAAAAGAAAAGCCCAATAAGCAGTTCAAACTATTTAAAATCAAAGGTACAAAAATACCCGAAACCATCAAAAGCCAGAAAGAATTAGATTTATTAAAAGACGGATTGAAAGATAATCCACAGTTTACTATTGTTGAAGCAGAAGAAAGTTTTGAAAAATCTAGCCCAAAAGCACCTTTTATTACCTCTACCCTCCAGCAGGCAGCCTCTTCCAAACTTGGCTACAATCCAAAACTCACCATGCAACTGGCTCAAAAGTTGTATGAAGGTATAGATATAGACGGTTCTCCAACTGCATTGATCACCTACATGCGTACAGATAGTACCACGCTTTCACAAGAGGCCGTAGAAGCCGCTCGAAGCTATATTGCGACCTTTCATCCCAAATACCTGCCTAAAGCTCCTAGAGTATACAAATCAAGGAGTAGAAATGCTCAAGAAGCCCATGAAGCTATCAGGCCTGTAAATATAAACTTACTTCCGGATAAATTAAGAGCTAAATTGGACCCTAAACTTTTCAAACTATATGAGTTGATATGGAAACAGACTGTAGCTTCTCAAATGACTGAGGAAATCCGCAAAAGATTGAGCTTTGTACTTCAAAATACCCGAAAAGACGAATTTAGAGGTTCTATAAGCTGGACCATTGAACCTGGATTTAAAATTGTCACCGGAGATAACATGGAAACCGAGCCAAAAATATCTTTCAAGCAGAATCAAAAATTATATTTACAAGAGATTTTGTATTTCCAAAAATTTACTCAACCACCAAGTAGGTATTCACCGGCTAGTCTAATCAAAAAACTTGAGGAACTAGGAATTGGTAGGCCAAGTACTTATGCTAGTATCATTACCACTCTTACTGACAGAGAATATGCTGAAATCAAACAAAATATTATTCACCCGACCACTCTAGGCCTAAAAATCAATGATTTACTAACTGATAATTTTAAAGAGATCACTAGTGCAGACCTAACAGCCAAAATGGAGGAAAGTTTAGATGAAATAAGTCGGGGAGAAAAAGAGTACAAGCAAGTTTTGAGCGATTTTTGGTGGGATTTCAAAAAAGAGGTAGAAGAAAAATCCAAGTCACTGACTCAAGACAAAAGCAAATATAAATCTACGGAAACTGACGAGGCTTGTCCGGTTTGTAACAATAAAATGGATTTAAGGATAGGTCGTTTTGGGGAGTATTATCAGTGCCAGACCAATAAAGAACACATGTTCCCTAAAAACTTTAAGGAGTACGAACAGGCTTTAAAATTAGCAACTGAAGAATTTGCAGGCCAAACCAAAGATAAAACTTGTGAATTTTGTGGTAAAGACCTGATTGTTCGAGTTTCTAAATCTTCTTTAAAACCATATATTGCCTGCCCGGAATATCAAGTCGGTAACAAACACACAGTTTCACCAATTAGCCTTGGTCCATGCCCTAAATGCGCAAAAGAAGGTAGAATAAATAAGGAAGCAGGTGTACTAATTCAGAAAAAAGGTTTTAGGGGTAAGGGCTTTATCGGCTGCTCCTTACCAAAAGAAACTTGTGGCTATATCCAGACTGAAAATCGCTAATTAAATTCAAAATTGACTATACAAAATAACTAAATTACATTTAATACTATGCCCACTAAAAAAAGTAATAAATTGATTGTCATTGGAGCAATTCTAATAATTTTAATAGCTTTACCCATAGTTTTTATATTTAGTAACCTGCAATATCAAAGCAAGCAAACTACACAAACAAAAGAAAATACAGAAGCAGTTAAAACCGACACTACACAAACTGAAACGCAAAAAACTCAAGCTGAAGAAACGAAGGAAACTAGTACAGCTATTCAAAGTAGTCAAAATACTAGTGTCAGTACAAAGGTTGGAACTCCAACTACACAAACGCAAACTAGCACTCCAAAATCAGAATCCACTTCCACTGCTAAAACTGAGACCATGACGCAGACTGAATCTGATGATTGGGAACCGGTTATTCCCGGCAACGTAGATTCCGGAGCACCTCAAGGTTAAGATTAAATGAAGCTTGTCACACTTTAGTACTATATTAGTGAATAGTAAAATATTATTTATTCTCTATATGTCTAAAGTACTTATACTTCTTATGGCAGTTATAACTTTATTAGTTGCTGCCCCAACACAAACCGCCTCCGCTCAGGAATCAGCAAAAGTCTATATTGTAGCTGCTGAAACCGGGTTAAATGTCAGAAATAAAGACTGCAAGGTCATTGATACTGTGCAGTACAATAAACAAGTTTACCCAGAAAACGCCAGCGGGAAACAACCTGTAAATATAACATGTAATCTGAATAATGACTATATTGTAGAGATGATTTTAGTATCATATAAGGCCATGAGCAGAGACACCGGCTATGTTGCCAAAGAGTTTTTATCTCCAGTACAGGGAACTTTAAAAGTCTCAGAAAAAATCAAAGCCAATTCTGCTGATGGTTTAAATATAAGGGATAGAAATTGTAAGAAAGTTGCTGCAGTTCCAAACAATACTATTCTTGAAAATATAACTCGCACAGATGATTTCATAGTTTGCAAAGTACGAAATAATTATTATCAAATGCAGCCTATAGCTCGCAATGGAAAAAGTTTTTTTGTATCTTCCAGCTTTGTAGGTGAAGTAAAGTAAATAACACCTTAACATTACAACAAAGTCAAAAAAAGCCCTCACAATGAGGGTTTATATATTTTGGTATGTAATTTATGCTTAATCAAATCCTTCCCATAGCTTTTGCATATACAAAAAAAATGCCGATTCCCGCACTCATCCAAAACGCAGCAAATAATATTTGTGTAAAAATAATTTTTAATTCTTCCTTGATTGACATAAAATGTTTGTTTTTGTTTAAAAATACTACATTATATAAATTGTAATATACTTTTTTACTCTTGTCTAAAAATATTGTTATCGGAATTGATCCGGGTACTGCTACAATTGGTTTTTCCTTAATTACCGGCAGTAAAAAAGATCCTGAGATACTTGAATATGGAGTTTTAAAGACAATGGCTTTACCTGTAGATATGATGCCCCAAAGGCTTTTAGAGATTGGTTCGGATCTTGAAACTTTGCTAAATACCTACAAACCTAATATGGCAGTAGTTGAAGATTTATTTTTCTTTAAAAATCATAAAACCGTCATTAGCGTAGCCCAAAGTCGCGGTGTAATTTTGTACCTACTTGCAAAACACGGAATTAAAACCCGATCTGTAACACCTCTCCAGGTAAAACAAACAATTTGTGGTTATGGCCGTGCCGATAAAAATCAGGTACAGCAAATGGTTAAACGCATATTCAAACTTGATGAAATGCCCAAACCTGATGATGCTGCTGACAGCTTGGCTATGGCTTGGGTTGGTTTAGATCAAAAAAGTTTCTAACTTGACACAAGCTTAATAATACGTTATCCATAAAGTATCATCGGGATGTGGTGCATCGGTAGCATGCTTGCTTTGGGAGCAAGAGGTACAGGGTTCAATTCCCTGCATCCCGACCATTAAATTAATAATAATTATTTATATATAACAATATTATGGCCAAGAGCGTAAAATACAAATATCACCCACACGCAACAGCTAAATGTGCTAACTGCCAAAGTATTTACACATTAGGTTTAACCGTTGAAAATCTTTCACTAGAAATTTGCGGTAACTGCCATCCGTTCTATACAGGACAAGAGACCTTATTAGATACTGCAGGTAGAATTGAAAAGTTCCAAGCAAGATTAAATAAGATGAATGCTGAGGCAACAGAAAAGAGAGATAAAACAAAAGCTAGGAAAACAAAGCAAAGCTTGGCGGATTTAAACCAAGAATAATTTCTATTTTCTTTAGATACTTAAATTTTAACTCAAGCTTTGGACCTAAAATGTTGAGTTAAACTATTTTTAGTCTTCACAACAAGTAAAATATAGCAAAACACTGTATAAAAATTAACTTTTAATTTAAAGCTATTAATATAAATCCAAAACTTGGATATGCTTTCCGGTAAACAAAAATCACAAATAATTACAATTATAATACCAGCCTATAATGAAGAACAAAGAATAGGTGCCACACTTGAAAAATACTTGTCGTATTATACTCAGCAATACCAAGACAACTACGAAATTTTAGTTGTTTTAAACGGCTGCAAAGATAAAACTGAGGAAATTGTAGCCAGTTATCACAAAAGCCACTCTAATTTAAAATATTTGGTCTTTAATGAGGCCATAGGTAAAGGTGGGGCCATCAAAGAAGGGCTTAAAGTTGCTAAAGGTGAATTAGTGGGTTTCACTGATGCTGATAGCTCAACTAGACCTGAAATATTACATAGACTTTTTGCGATATTGGAACTGGTGCCTAGTGTAGATTGTGTAGTGGGTTCTAGAAGAATGGCCGGATCTATAGTCACAGGTAAAACTTTTAAACGGGAAGTACTAAGCTGGGGATTTAACTCTTTAGTTAATTTATTATTTAATCTTGGAATTAAGGATACTCAGTGCGGTGCTAAAGTTATTAGAAAACATTTGATACCTAGTATTTTACCTAACCTCAGTGTTTCCAATATGGCCTTTGATGTGAATTTTCTAGTGGACACTAAAAGATTGAAGGCTAAAATCTTAGAAATACCGATAGAATGGGAAGATGATGAAAGAAGCACTATTAAAAGCCCGTTTAAAACATCTACAGCTATGGCCTTTTCAATTATCAGATTGAAGATAATGTATTCACCATTAAAAGTAATTTACCCTATACTCGAGCCGATTGGTAGGTTTTTATTGAAGATATTGGTAGGAGAATAATATCTACACTACATTTGTAGAAACAAATTCAACAAGTTTAGAATTCAAATTTTTTAGAGTATTTAAATCCTCAGAACTTAATTTTAGGTAAAGGTGGTATTGCTTTCTGCCCATGCCTTCAGCTAAAGTTTCTTTAGTTGTGTTGAAGTAATCCGTTTTTTGATCAGCAAGTTCTGGCCATACACTAATTAAATCTACTGGAGAAAAAGAGATCAAATTCAAAGCTTCATACTGAATGCTGCCTGCTATATTAGGTCTGGTAAGGATTATTAAACTCTGTTCACTAAAATCAGCGAATATATGACTCAGAATTCTATCCATCTGCCCCGGTCTTTTTGAAACTGTATGTCCAAGAGTATTTAACTTGATTCCATCTACCTCAAAAATGTAGTTAGGATCCACTATTGCAGCTGCAGACAAATTTTTTTCCTCATCTTCCAACCAATAAATTGCACCATCTTTTTGGCTTAAAGATTTTAGATATGTTCTCTCTCTGGCTGAAAATATATCTCCATAATATGAAATCAACTTATACAGTTGGCTTATCAAACTGCTTTGATTCCTTGAGCTAAGTTTAGAGAAGCTTTTAAACGCCATATCAATTCTATAATTCCTTATTCTATAACAAACTTTTCGGTTTTTGTAAAGCAATGAAGCCTTTCTTACCCAAATTATAATAAAAAATATAAATTGAGACTTACTGAAAGCAATCTTTAAGTTAATTGATAATCTAAAATAGTAACTTTGCTCTATCTCTTATTTCTCTTTCTACTTCTTCTCTATTTTTACCATATCTTTGTTTACTATTTTCAATAATCCTTTTCTTTTTAGCTTCAGCTTCCTTCATATCAATTTTAAAGAAGTCATCAAATTCAGCATTGATATTGAATGGAGTAGTCCTTTGGCCATCTACAAGTAAAATCGCATTGTATGTACGTGCCTCCGGATTAGCAATATCTTGAACTGTTAGTGGATTAAACTCCTTTTCCAAATAAGTAGCATCATCTGCACTACAGCGATAAATAAATTTAGATGCGCAGTTTGCCATAATAGAGTCTTTAATACGCTCATCACCTTGCACAACAACCTGTTTGATAAACTGGTGAGCTAGGTAAAACCCTACTTTATATTTACGAATTTCCTCCAGAGCTTTTGGAATAGCATCAAATAAAAAGTTTTGCATCTCATCAATATATACAAAAAATGGAGTTCTTTCCTGTGGTGTTATTTCTGTAGTTGTACCGTCTAAATTATATTTTAAACCATCACTTCGGCCCATTCCGGCCATTAAAAGGCCTCCTAAAATAACCATACCTACCAAATAGGCTGAATTTTCACCGATCAAACCTTTGGCTAAAGAAACTAAAATTATTTTCTTGTTATCCATTGCTTCACGCCAATTGATTGCTGATTTTTGTTGACCTATCATGGGTTTCAAAAAGTCATTAGTTACAAAAGGGGCCAATTTTGAAGTGATATAAGGTACCATATTTTCCAGACTAGCCTCTCCACCAGCTTTAGTAGCTTCCTTTTCCCAAAAGTCAATTACTTCTGGCTCATCACACATGGCTAATTTAAAACTTCTAAAATCTTCATCTGCTAAAACTTTGGAGATTTCCATTAAGGTGCTTCCACTTTCCGGATGGCTCATGACCAAGCGCATGGAGTTTTTCATGTAATTCTCAAACATCGGACCTCCTGTTTTCTTCAAATCATATAACTTATCCCAAATCGTAAACAGAGTATCAATTACCAAGGTTTTTTGCGTCGGCTTTAATGGATCACTTTCAAGCATGTTCAAACCAAGTGGCATGTCTGTAATTGCCGGTGAAAACAAAACTACATCATCCATTCGATGCTCAGGAATACGTCGCAAAATGTCATCTACACCTTCTCCATGAGGATCTACAAAACAGATTCCATTACCCATTTCTATGTCTTGTAGCATCACATTCATCATTTCTACAGTTTTACCCGAACCTGAACCACCTAATGAGTAAATATGTCTATAACGATCCTCCATTTTCATGTAACAGTCTTTACTTTGACCCCTACTTACAGCCCTACCTATATATACGCTGCCCTCAGAAGGACCTGGAACTTCCAGCGGGATGGCAGGTTTGCGGGCCAAAAGCCATTTAATATTTGGAGTTTGAGTTAGATAATTGGGCAAATGCCAGATCGAATTTACTTCTTCTGTATTCAAAATTTGACTTGCATCTAAGTTTTGAGTTCTCAGCAAAAAGTTAAGTACTGATTCTTTTACATCACCTTTAGCTTTTTTAAATCCGTTAAAGGGTTTGGTGTCATAAATCTGAAATGCGGGTACGACACCGTCTACAATTTGTTTTGCTCTTGCCTCAGTAGCTCCACTACCTACAATTCTCAAAGTAAAGTAGAATCCGGGTTTACTAGCTTTCTCTTCCAATTTTTTAATAATTTCTTGCTGCTGGGGAGTGAGTTGAATATTTTGTTTTTTTCCACTCAAATCTAAATTTTGCTCCCTATCTTTAAGTTGATTTTTGTTTTCGTCATCTTTTTTTTCTTTGAGAAATAGCTTAAAAAAACCACCAATAAATTTGAATGCCGCTTTCATGAAATCAAATTCAGGGAAAAGCACATCTTTAGGATTAAATCCTTGATTGATTTTTAGAGCTAGATTTCTAGGTTTCTTTTGCCACCAATCTTCGACAGGAGTTATAACTAACTGTATTCCTACTGATTCTTCCTTTGATAATCCTCCCATAGCATTGGTAATACTGTTTAAAGGGTCACCATCAGCTAATTTATATGTTTTAAAGGGCAATTCATATCTCAAGTTTAATTTCAACTCCTGACAATATGCTACTGTATTTTCTTTAAAAAAGTTTAAATTGGTTATTCTAACAAGGTGGGCTTTATTATAAATAGCAACGATTTGTTTTTCCATTACTTCAGCCATGCTTTTATTACATACAAGCCAAAACCTTATCTCCTGATCAATATTTACGATTTCTAAACTAAATCTGGTACCTCCATATAGCCAAGTTTCCCTTTTCTTCTTAGCATACTCTGTCATGATACCATAAAGCTGTTCCCCCATTGAAAGCGCTTCTTTATCATCTTTTTTACTATTATTTTCTTTCTGGGATTGCTCTGCAGTTTCTTTTGGCACGCTGATTTGGATAATTACAGTCTCTTCCCAATCTTTTATCCTTTTCTTTTCATAAGTTTTTTTCCTAAAGTATTTAATACCATACCAAATACCTCCAGCCAATAAACCGGCAAATACTAGAAACAACAAAAAGCCTATAAAAAACCCATCTAATCCTACTCCCGAAGAACTTTGCTGGCTGCTAGAAACTTCAGTAGTGGAGCTAAATGTAGCTGTAGGCCTAGAGTTGTTTGTATTCTGTTGAAAAAGATCATTATCTTCCATTCACAGTAAGTATAGCTCAAAAGTGGTGGTTATGTCAAAACTAGTCTTTTGGCCCTAAATTATACCTAGACAGTGCTTCTGATCTAGCTTTTTGATGATCAATAATTAGTTTAGGAGAGTAATCAACAGGTAGCCATTTATTTCTGTAAATCGCACCCTGATCAAATTTATCTGCTTGTAAATAGGGATTAAATATCCTAATTGGCTTGGGATCAGCCCCTACTGAAGCAGCCCACTGCCAACCACCATTATTTGAAGCCTCATCGTGATCAAGCAAGGTATACCTAAAGTATTCTTGTCCCCAACGCCAATCCACACCAAAATTTTTGCAAAGCACGCTACCCACAACCATACGCATTCTATTATGCATCCAACCTGTTTTGAGCAATTGATTCATTCCCGCATCTACTAAATCGTATCCTGTTTGACCGTTTACCCAAGCAACAAATCTCTCAATAGCAATACTCTTTTCAGCCCAGCGTATTTTATTTTGATGCTTTTCCTGCAATTCCAAATCTAATACAAAAGGGAAGTGGTATAATATGTACCTATAAAACTCACGCCAAAGTAATTCCGAAATATATGACTCTATGTTTTCGTTTTCCAAAATACTCGTTTGATATTTGTTTTTCAATTTACGAACAATGGTCGTAGGTGAAATCAAACCCCATTTTAAAGCCAGACTTAGGTGACTTGTAGATTGTTCTTCAGTATCTAACGCTAAACTATTTCTAGATTCTTTATATTCTAGTATATCGTGACTTACAAAATGGTCTAGTTTATCCAAGGCTTGCTCTTCAGTATAATACCAGCTATCAAGCAAAATCGGTATTTGTAAGTTTGATAAATCAATAGAAAAATCGCCTAAATGTAAATTGGTATCTTTTTTTGCTACTATGTTTTCAATTTGACTTCTTAGTTCGTTTTCTGAAACACGTGTTTCGATCATTTTCAGATGATTCTTGCCCTCAGATATATTTTGGATAAATTCAACCTGATTTAGATCTGCCTCTAAATAATATTTAGCATTTATAAAATCATTGAGCACAACTTTTTTAAAGGGTGTAAATACCGTGTATACGTTACCTGTAGACGAAACAACTTGTTTGTCTATTCTCAATTGGTCTGGGAAACAAAATGCTTTTGCAACACCACTAAGGTTAAATAAATCTACAACACTTCTATCTCTTTTAAGTGCATATGGCTCAATATCCTCATTGAAATAAAGTTGAACATCGTAAATATCAAGCAATTCTTTAAATATATCCACAGGTTTTCCACAGAATATCCAAAAATTAGGAAATTGTTTAGCAAAATTAGCCAGAGCCTTAGCTAAGTAAAGCCTTCGATTAAAGCCAACGTTAGTTCTTGGGTCTACAAGCCCATCATCAATGATAAAAACCGGAGCAAATTTTACATTATTCTCTCTAGCATATTTCAATGCTTCAAATAAAGCTGGATTATCTAACAATCTAAAATCTCTTCTTGACCAAAAAACTACTAGCTTCTGTTTCACTTGCTAAATGATTTTACTTAAAAAATTAATACTTCTTGCTGTACATCACATCCTCCCCTGTTCTAGAGTAGTCTAAACTTGCGTCATCGCCAAACCACAAATTGATTTCGTTATTTGCTTCTTCAAGTGTCTCGCTAGCATGAAATAAATTATGAATAGCTCTACCTTCCACATTAGCAACTGCTGGGCTATCAACAGAAAAATCACCTCTAATGGTACCCATTTCAGCTTTAAAAGGAAGTGTATGACCTGCTAATTTTCTCACCATATCAATAGCTTGAATTCCTTCAATTACCAAACATACTACGGGGCCACTGGTCAAATAGTCTATTAGTGAATCTACTACTTTAGTACCTATTTTATTTTTGTCACTTGTTCCCAAAAACTCTTCTGCATTTAAATTTAAATCTGAAAAAGTGCTAAGACCCTTATCTCCCAATCTATCAACCCAACCTTGATTTTCCATAGGCAAGTGCTTCATTACGATCTCTCTAGTTGGAACAACCATTTTTAATGAAACAATTTTTAAACCAGATTTTTCAATTCTAGAAATAATTTCTCCTACCAAACCTCTAGCCACGCCATCTGGTTTGACCATGGCGTAAGTTCTTTGCTTCTTAATACCTTTTATTGTTGGGTGCATTGTGTTAGACATATAATACTAAATCAAGTGTATTTGTATGTTTTGTCAACTTAAAACACATGTTTCAACTTTAAAACCAAGCTTTTATACTAATACAAAAATAACAGGTTGCTTTTGACTCAAGCAAACTTTTTTTGTTTGAAATATTGAGCATCTTAGCCATCTTAGTTAGCACACTACATAGGTAGAGTTGGTCTTTGGAATATTCCAACTTAAAATAAGTTAGTTAAATTTTTTAGCACAGGACCAATGTCCTTTTCCGCCATTAGCGAACATCCATGAAGTAATTTCGATTTGTTGATATGGATTCCAAATATCGGGGCTATCTGTTTTTAGTTTGCTTGCATAGCCGTAAAAAGTCCTATCACCGAACTGAAATAATCCTTTGTACAAACCGTTACTACTAAGTGCATTGGCTCTACCTCCGCTTTCGCAATACATGGTACTAATGAGTTCCTCGGCAACACATCCGTTTTTTTGACAAGCTAAACGTATAGCTGATTCAAAATCCATTCCTGTATACGGCGTTTTTACTACAACAGGTTCTTCAACTTTAATAACTGGCTTAATTTGGGCTTGAGCGGCTTTTACTGCAGCTTCCTGTTTAACTAATTCAAGTCTAGCTTTTTCTTCTGCTTCTTTCTGAGCTAAAATTTTAGCCTGAGCTTCTATTTCCGCTGCAATTTCAATTTGGCGTTGTTTTTCCTGAGCATCTTTTTCTTCTTGAATCTTTTTAGCTTGTTGTACTTCAAGTTCATTAATCAGTGGTTTAGAAACTGTATGATAGTAATGAAAGCTGTCTGTTTGAACAAGCGCTTTGGAATAACTTATCTGATTTACCACTTCTTCTTTCTTTTGATCAACAAGTGATGAATTAACTGGTATGGTGATAAGGTTTAGAAGTGCTATCCCAATAATGAAATTTAAAGTCTTCATATTTTCTTCAGGCGGCAAACCTGAATTACTTATTGCCTTTAGGGTCAATTATACATAGATATAGTTTTTTGTAAAGTTTTGACAAATTAACCGATTTATTTTTATCCACTAGGCTAGTTTTTATCTGATAAAAAATATTTATTAAATAATTTGAATAAGGTTGTGTTTAATCTGTGTATATCTTGAGTATATTATCTTGAGTAATATTTTAATAATTACTGTTATTTTACAGTTGTACATTTTTTCCACAGGTAGACCAAAGTTATCCACAATCTTAACATTTCTTATTACTCAGCTTTATAGCAATGATTCAAGCTTATCCACAACTTTTATCGACATATATTATTATATTACAAATATTTATTTAAATAAGAATGTATTGACAATAATTACTAAAAATAAAAGATTGTACTACATAACAATTTAACTATGGCTAAAAAAGCAAATCAAAATAACGTTCAAATACCTACAGGTATAGAAGATAAGAAAAAGATGGCGGACTTGATTATTTCCCAGATTAAAACCACATTTGGACAAGGTTCTATCATGAAGATGAATGAAATAGCAAATCCAGATGTAGAAGTTATTTCCACAGGATCTCTTTCTGTTGACTTAGCTTCTGGAATAGGGGGTTTACCTAAGGGAAGGGTTGTAGAAATCTATGGACCCGAAGCAAGTGGTAAGACAAGTTTGGCTTTATCTGCTATTGCTCAATCTCAAAAAGAAGGTGGAATTGCTGCCTTTATTGATGCTGAGCATGCTTTAGATCCTGCAAGAGCAGCAGCCTTTGGGGTTAATTTAAATGATCTATACCTATCTCAACCTAATAACGGAGAAGAGGCTTTGGAGATTGTGGATAACTTGGTCAGATCGAATGCTTTTGATATTATAGTTGTAGACTCTGTTGCTGCATTGGTACCAAAAAGTGAAATTGAGGGCAGCATGGGTGATTCATCAATGGGCGTGCAAGCAAGGCTTATGAGTCAAGCGCTTAGAAAATTGACCGGTATAATCTCCAAATCAAACACAGTAGTTATATTTATCAATCAGATACGTTTGAAAATTGGAGTCATGTTTGGAAATCCAGAAACTACCACTGGAGGACAAGCACTAAAATTTTATGCATCTCAACGATTTGATGTGAGAAAGGTGGGAAATTTAACATCTAACAACGAAACTGTAGGTGTAAGAGTGAGAGTAAAAGTTGTGAAAAACAAGATGGCAGCTCCATTTAAGACTGTAGAGTTTGATATGATGAACAGTGAACCAGGTGTAATCTCTTTAGCAGGAGAGGTCGTAGATATCGGAACTACTTACGAGGTAGTAGTCAAAACAGGAAATACCTACACTTTAAAATCTGAAAAGCAAGGCGAAGTAAAATTGGGAGTTGGGCGCGAGAATGCTAAAAAGTATTTATATGAGCGTAAAGAATTGCTTGAAGAGGCTAAAATTTTGATTTTAAAAGAATTTAAGAGGAGAATAAAGGAAGGGGTGATCAACCTTACTGAGGTAAATGAGCCAAATGATGAAGATTTTACTAAAGTAAACAGTGATTCAGAAGATTCAGAAGAATAGTAGCCTAATCAGTTGACAAATTCATTTAAATATCTTTGATTAAAGAGTAGAAGATACATCTGTATAGTTGTATATCTACTTACCGGAGTTGGCCGAGCGGTCAATGGCAGCAGACTGTAAATCTGTCGGGATTATCCCTACCCAAGTTCAAATCTTGGACTCCGGACCATCAAGCGGGATTTGTATAGTGGTTATTACCTCAGGTTTCCAACCTGATGAGAAGGGTTCGATTCCCTTATCCCGCTCCAACAAAAAACTAAAAATCAAACAAAATTTAAAATAAAGTTAAGAATAAATATAGAAAACATAAACTTCTCCAAAATGAGCTTGTATCAGAAACTAAGGCAAGCTTTGGAAACAAACACTTACAGTTTTTAACCCGTTGCAAGCAACTAGGTATTCTAAGTATTAATAAAAACTTTTTTCTGATAAAATCAAAGCTAACCTAGTTTTAGCAAGATTAGACGGCAATAATCAATAAAAATTATGAGCAACCAAAAAGTCAGTAATTCCGATTTAGAGAAATTGAAAAAAAACACGAAAATTAATAGCGGGGATGAAGAAGATTTGGATAAGAACCAAAATATTGATCTAGAGCCTCAAGAAACAAAAGAAAATGAAGTACCAGAGGTCAATAATAGTAAAAATGAAGACCCTTACACTGATGTAGAAGTAAAATTACTTCAGGACCATATTGCTTCGCTGGAGAGTGAGTTAAGAGTAGCAAAATTAGAGACTGATGATTGGAAAATTAGAACTTCCAGGCTAGCTGCCGATCTTCAAAACATGAGCAAGCAATTAGAATTGGATATAATTCAGGCTAAAAAATCCAGTAAGAAAAATTCTATCCTTACAACCTTAGATTTTCTAAATACTTTAAATTTAGCTTTTCTGTATCTTCCACAAACTGAAGATGAGAGCATATTGAAGTTCTTTAACACTTTAAAATTCAGCTTTACTAAACTGATTGAAGATCTTAAAAGTGTTGGAATTGAAATAATTATTCCGGCTACAGGGGAAGTTTTTAATCCGGAGTATATGAGTATCCTAAATCCCGAGAAAGCGCAAGAATATGAAAATTCAGATATTTTAGTTGATAAAGTAGTAAGTTGTGGACTAAAAATCGATGATCAAGTGGTTAGACCTTCTAATATCCTAATTTAATTCGAAACACGTGTTTGAGATTATAACCATTTGAATTAACACAGATGATCCAATTTTTATTAAAACTTTCAGGCACCTAAATAGCCTTTAATCTTGGTAAGAAATTATAAATTAGATACAATTCGATCTTTTGCAGTCAGTATCAAAGAGTATAGAATCCTAAAAATATTAAAATAATATATAGTTACTCAGTTACTCTTGTAACATCCGTTGGTAGCTTTGATATCGATAAATATTAATTTCTCCTAGTTCAACTGCATTTTTAACTCCACAACCAGGCTCATGATCATGCAAACAATTCTTGTACTTGCAATATTTTGAAAAATTTTCAAACTCAGGAAAAAAGAAGCGAATATCAGCTTTTACAATATCTTCAATACCAAGTGAGCGGATTCCTGGTGTATCAATTATATAAGAATCATTGTCCCACCTATAAAGACTGGTTGCTGTAGTTGTATGTCGGCCTTTTCCTGTCCTCTGACTTACTTCACTAACTTCTAGGTTTACAGCCGGAATAATTGAGTTTGCAAGAGAAGATTTGCCCACTCCACTATTACCTACTAGTGCCGATATTGAACCTCGGAGTAAATTCTTAAGTGTATCAATCCCCATGTCGTTAACTACAGATGTTTCTATGACCGGAATTCCACTTGCCTTATAAAAATCAATTATAGGGTGTCTCTCTGTAGTGAGCTCCGATTTGCTGATACAAATAACCGGCTTTACATTACCGTTTTGAAGTATCATCAGATACCGATCAATAAATCGTGGATGGAACTCCGGATTCTTTGAGCTTGCTACAATCACGGCTATATCTAAATTTGCCACAAGAACATGTTGCTGAAGCGCAACTGGTGCATACCGAGTGCTATCACCTCTCATACGAGCAATAATAGTTTGTCGATCCTCTTTTTTTACTATATAACCTTGGTCCTGAGTTGTTTTTATAAAATGAACTCGATCACCGACCACTAACTGCCCTATTGTTTGTAAATATATAAAATCACTTAAGGAACATTTAGTATAGTTGTCATTATTCATGACTATGAAATTTTTATTTCGAATTGCAGCAACAGTTCCGATCAAAGTTGCTTCAGGTGGAAAGCTAGATTCTACTTTTAAATGTTCCCTAGAACCTTGTGGCTTAGTATATTTTTTCTTGGTGCGTGCTCTAGGATTCCCGTATCTATCCCAAAAATCAGTCTTATTGCTCATAGGTTCCTACTATCTAATTAAATTAACTTGTCTTCTTCTAAAAGTACTGCTTTCTCTTCTTTGCCAGATTCCAAGGTATCCATAGTGTTACTAACAGTTATTAGACTGCGATTGGCTAAATCATAATTTTGCTGTGCCTGTCTAATTTTATCTCCGAGCTTTCTAAATTCATCCTGGAAAACCTTCACATTTTCTTTAATTTTGCTCAAACCTGCAATAATTTGCTCCGCATTTTGGTTGATATTGTATTTAAACTGGTAAGTTCTAATAATTAATACTAGAGGAAAAATCGTAATTGGTGAAACAGGTGCTACTTTCAGTTTTTGTAAAGCAGTTACAGTAGCTTCATCATTGGCTACTTCAGAATACATTGAATCACTGGGAAGGTACATAAGTAAATGTTCCAAATAGCTATCTTTTTGGTATTTCTTTGAGATATCTTCAGCCATTTCTAATATACTTCGTAAAAAAGCTTTTAAGGCGGCCTTTTTATTATCTTTATCTGCTTCTAGGTAATCATTGTACTTAGTTGCAGGCAGCTTACAGTCTATTCCAATTTTTTTGCCGTCAATTTTTATAACAAAATCAATTTTATCATTTGTTCCTGGAATCACTACTTGTTTTTCCCATGAATTAGGATTTAGATTCTCTGCTAAAATACTTTCCAAATACTTTTCACCAAAATCACCAATTGCTTTACTGTTAGTACGGCTAAAAATAGAATTTAATTTATCAATAGATGTAGTTGAGTCAATCATAGTTTGGGCAGCAACTTTCATCTCACCCAAATTTCTTGTAACATCCTCAAAAGACTTTAAATGCTGTAAAAAGTTATCATTAAGCCTTTTTTGCACATCCTGATTAATTTGTTCTAGTTTATCTTGATTTGTTTTACTTAAAAGTTCAAAGTTTTTGTTTGTCATTTCTTGAAGCTTCCCAAGTTCTGTTCTATTCATCTCCGAAATTCCTAAAAGAGCTTGTTGCAACCTTTCCTGTACAGAATTTTGAATATTTGAGAGGCCAGTATTTAAACTTTCTTGGGTGGCTGTTTGTAATAGACTAAATCTTTGTTCCAACTTGATCTGATTATCTTTGATTTCATTTATTTGCTTGGTACTACCCTCTTGTATAGCCTCAAGTAAGCGGCTGAGACTACTCATTTGAAAATCACCCATCTTCATGATAATAGAGTTGACTATATTAGTTTGATCAGGTTCAAATTGTTTACCAGGACCTTTTACAATCAGCCAAGCAAGGATCAAAAGTCCGACTAAATTTACTAAGGATATGAATAACAATAAGTCCATAATTATATATCTTGATACTACTTTAGAGATCTATGAAGGTGATATTGTCAATTGGCAGTATAAGCAACTGTACAAAATTTTGCCTGAAAACGGTCGGCTCAACTTAATTGATAGATTTCAAGATATTTGGATAAATATAAAAGCAACTTTAGACGAAAAAGAAATATATTTTGTTGTAGCAAAACATGCCGGATTTACGGACTCTAGGGTAGTTTATATTTGGCTTGAGACTAATTTTCTGTTTGAAAATAAAACTTTTAAAGTAGTCAATTTGCCTGAGGGCTTAACTTTTATTGATTTAGATACTTCGAGCTTTACACAGCTGAATAAAGAATCCTCTAAAAACTCGAGTATATATTCTGCAAAACCCAGGATCGGCCTAAAATAACTTGACAAAAAGAGTATATAGCAACATTATTCAACAACTTATCATAAGCAAATAAACTATGGCTGTTTCCCATGCAAAAAAAGTGGAAATCTTAGATCTACTGCAAAATTCAGCAGCAACCCAAAAAGCTGTACTTTTACTTACAACAAAAGGTGCTGAAGAGAGCTTAGGATCTGAGAAAAACACTAAAATTAGAAAAGAGGCTAGAAAGCAAGGGGTAGTTATTAAGGTAATTAAAAATACTTTAATCTCTAAAACCTTCACTGGTGTTCCCGAACTTACTGGTCAAACCTATGTAGCATTTCTTGATCAAGGAGAGCAAGGAGATGAAGTAAGAGTTCCTAAAACTATATCTGGTTTAGTTTCAAAGGATTTCAAAGAAAATTTTTTGATTCTTGGCTCTGTTGTAAACGGTGAATTTTTTGACTCAGTCAAAACACAACTGTTGGCAACTACCCCAAGCCTAGATCAGTCTATAAGCATGATAGCGGGCTCGATTAATCAAATTGCTACTAAATTAGCTTTGGTTATTAAAGAAATACCATCAGGAGTTGCTAGGGGGGTATCAGAGGTACAGAAAATTAAGTCTTGACAAAAAACTATCTTTTGGATTATATCTAGAGATTAGTTGTAGTCCTATATTTATTATACATACATAAGCGCTAAATACTATCATCATTAATTTATATGTCTAAAGTTCAAACTATTGTAGATGAGTTAAAAACTCTAAGTCTTTTGGAAGCTGCCGAATTGGTTAAAGCTATTGAAGAAACATTTGGTGTAAGTGCTGCTGCTCCTGTAGCTGTAGCTGCTCCTGTAGCTGGCGGTGCTGCCGCTCCTGCAGAAGAAGAAAAAACATCTTTTAATGTAAAAGTTTCAGATGTTCCTGCTGATAAAAAAATCGCAGTAATCAAAGTGGTTAAAAACATTTTAAACATCGGTTTGGCTGAAGCTAAAACTAAAGTCGAATCAGCCCCATTTGTATTAATTGAAGGCGCATCTAAGGATGATGCTAACAAATACAAGGAAGAGCTTGTAGGTGCTGGTGCTGGTGTTTCATTAGAATAATTTCAACTAAATTTTAGGTCATGAATAAGCAATTAAGTCTAATGAGTCTTTTTGAAGTAGGAGCTCATAGGGGAAATAAAAAATCTAAGTTAAATCCAAGATTAAAATCAAAAGTCTACGGCTTTGACAAAAGCTTGTGTTTAATTGATTTGGTAGAGGCAAAAGCCTCAATGGAAAGAGCTGCTGAATTAATTTACAAATTAGGCCAAAAAAGAAAGCAAATTTTAATTGTTGGTACTTCTAGACACATCAAGGACTACGTTGTTGAATTTGCATCAACTTTTCAAAATGGTGCAATGCCTTACGTAGATAATCGATGGTTAGGTGGTACTTTGACTAACTGGTCAACAGTTAAAAAGACCTTAAAAACTTTGGAGAAGTTAGACAACATTGAGTCTAACAAAGAATTCTTTCAAAAGCTTGCTCGTAATGAACAGTTAAATATTACAAGAAAAAAAGCTAAAATAAGTAAATTGTTCAAGGGTTTAGTTAATTTAAAAAATAATAAACCTGGTGCTATTCTAGTTTTGGATGCTAATCAGAACGATATGGCAATTAAAGAAGCTGATAATATGAATATTCCTGTTATCACTTTAACCAACACTAATACTCTTGCTTTACCTAAAAACTTGAACTATACTATTGTTACGAACATCAACTCAATCAATGCTATAAAGCTCATTACTGAACATTTAGGTGCATCTTACAATTTAGGATTAGAAGCCGGTGTTCCACAAGCTATAGAGCAAAAAAATCAAGAAGTAAAACCTAAAGTAGTAGCTTAATTATGGCTTGGCAAAAAACTAAAATATTATTGATTTCTGTAGAAACTGATGAAAGTACAGGAAAGAAAGTTATTCACAGATACGTTGTAAACAAATCTAAGGGTAAGGGTAAAAACCAGCAAAGTGCAAAACTAGCTATCAAAAAATATAACCCGATACTTAGAAAACACGTTGTTTACACCGAAAGCAAGTATAAATAAATAATCTAAAATTGATGTAACCATGTCTATTAAAAAAATGAGAGCAAAGAGCCATAAAGGAGCCTCTAAGAGAATTAAAGTTACCAATGGAGGTGACATGGACAGTGGTAAATTAATCACTAATAGAATAAATAAAGGTCACAGAAATATCAAAAAACAGCGTGAAAGATCTTTAAAAGCTAAGAGAAGTACTACTTTATCAGCTATTCACAATAAATTAAAGTCTATCTTATCCATTTAAGAGTAAATTCTAAATAAAATGTCTAGAGTAAAAAAAGGATTATCCGCAAGAAAACATAGAAAATATTTACTATCCCGTGCTAAGGGTTATTTAAATGGTGCTAGTACAAAATTTAGACAAGCTAAAGAAAGACTTTTAAAAGCTGAATCTAATTCTTATAAAAGTAGAAGGCTGAGAAAAAGAGATTTCAGAAGTTTATGGATTACTCGTATTAATGGTGCCTTAGACCAAATCAATAGTGATTTAAACTACAGCAAATTCATTAATCTTTTGAATAAATCCGAAATCAATTTAAACCGTAAATCTATCTCTGAAATGGCGATAGTAGATATCAATTCTTTCAGTGAATTAGTTAGCACATTGCAAAAATAAGAGTTTATATTTGTATATTTTATATTTCCCCATTTTTTGGGGATTTTTTTATGGCAAACGTTAATTTCTCAAAATTACATAAAACCACTGTTTTTAATCTTTTTTGACTGTATCAAAATATTGTAGTTTAGTATACAAATATGACAACAAAAATAAAGCCAGATTATAAAGAATACACAGATCCAAAGATGGCTTCAATGTATGACTTTCATAATCAGCACTATCCTTTGGAAAAACAATTCTATTTTGAGTTTGCCAGTGAAATTAAAGCTAAAAAAATTATAGATTTGGGTTGTGGAACTGGATTACTTACAATTCCTTTGTCTGAATTTGGATATGAAATGATAGGGGTAGAACCTGCTAAATCAATGCTAGATATCGCTAAACAAAATCCGAACTCAAATAAGGTAAAATGGATAAATGGTGACGCACTTGATCTATCGGAAGAAAATGTGGACTTAACAATTATGACTGCTCATGTTGCACAATTTCTATTAGATGATGAATATTTCTTTGATTGCTTAAAATCTATTAATAAATCTTTAAAAAATGGTGGATATTTAGTTTTTGATAGTAGAAATACTTTTAAATCGGTTGATGAACTAGGTTGGCCAACAAAAAATAACCCTAAGGAAAGTTATGATCCTATAAATGGAAAAATGCAGTGGTGGGTAAATATTTTACAGGTAAACGGCAATAGAGTCATCTATGAGATTCATACAATGATTATTGAGACCCAAAAGTTGTTAATATCTATAAATGAATTAATTTTTAGAACCAAAGAAGAAATAACTAACTTTCTTTTACAATCAAATTTTGTAGTAGAAAAAGTTTATGGAGATTGGGATAAGCAAGATGTGAAAGAAAGTTCTCCTGAATTCATTTTTATAGCCAAAAAGTCTGTTTAAATAGACAGTAATGGTGCTGTACCAGAAATTGAAGGTATTTGATACTCCACCTCTACATTTATCCCACTCAGTACTTGAAACCTAAATGTAATCTACTTCACTACAGTTTCATCGTAGGACTCTAAAATGTCTCCTACCTGTACTTTACCTTTACCTGTCACAGAAACTCCAAATTGCTGGCTTATATTTACTTCACTGGACTTAGATTTATTACGTTGAAGTTCTTGGATTTCTAGTTTACCTATCTCTTCATCGTTTCTAATCAATTTTAGATTCTTATTTGAAAAGATCTTACCTTCTTTCACCTCGGCTCCAAGTACTTGAATAGTCGGTTTTTCACTCTTGAAAATAGCCAGCACTTCAGCCCTACCCAAAACTTGTGTTTTGATTTCATGTTTAACATTTTTCAAGATAGTCTCTTCTACCCATTCTAATAATTCATAGATTACATCGCTTTGAACTAACCCGATCCCGGTGGTTTTTAAAGAATATGTAGCCTTAGGACTTATTTTGGTATGAAAAGCAAGAATTGTAGAATTGGTTGTCTTAGCAAACTCAACATCATTTTCATTTATTTCTCCAACAGACTCAGCTTTTATATTAATCTTGACTTTTTCCTGAGGAATTTTGATAATACTCTCTTTTAAAGCCTCTAAAGATCCTAATACGTCTGCTTTTAGCATCAAATTGATCTCTGCATCATCTCCGGAAGTAGAGCCCCCTAAAATGAGTGTTTTCTTATTCAGCTTTTTAGCTTTTTCAATACTTGCTGATACTTGAGCTTCTTTTTGACTAGGATATACTAATACAGCTTCACCTATATCACAGACCTCTGGTAATCCGACTAACATTACAGGCTCACTGATTTCAGCTACTTGTATATTTTTACCTTCGCTATTCTCCATTTTTCTAACCTTGCCTACATACTCAGAACATCTTATATAATCACCTACTTTAATTGTATCTTTGGTAACAAGAATTGAGGCTACTACTCCTAGCTGCCTGTCTAAGTGACTTTCGATTATGATACCTTGACCTTTACAATTTATCTGGCCCTTTAAATCAGCTACTTCAGCATGCAATAAAATGGTATCAAGTAATTTGTCGATATTAAGGTTATTTCTAGCTGAAATAGGTATAAATGGGGTATCTCCACCCCAATCTTCCGGAACTAATCCAAAACCTGCAATATCTTGTTTTACCCTTTCGATATCACTTTCAGGTAAATCTATTTTATTTATAGCCACAATTACTGAGCTTTTGCTAAGCTTTGCTCTTTCAATTACTTCTACTGTTTGAGGTTTTGGTCCTTCTACTGCAGAAACTACCAAGATTATGAAATCGGCTAATTGACTACCTCTAGCTCTCATAGCTGTAAAAGCTGAATGCCCCGGGGTATCTACAAAAGTAATTTTTTCGTTTTTGTAAGTAATTTGGTAGCTGGAAATATGTTGAGTAATGGCTCCTGCTTCTGTGGCTACTACATTTGTTTTCCTGATTGTATCTAGTAAAGTGGTCTTCCCATGATCTACATGTCCCATTATAGTAACTACTGGAGATCTGTGTACATAAGCCTTTTCAATTCCTGGAGTATCATCATATTCAACATTTTTTATAAGTTGTAGATCCTGGCTGTTACCCCTATCAAACATTTCAGGGTTCTCCGGAAAAACTTCCACTTTTAATTCTTCTGCAATCAACGAAGCAGTATCATAATCAATCTTCTCGTTCAAAGTAGCCATTATACCATTCAATAGAAGGGTTTTAACTACACTACCTACAGGTCTCCCTATTGCTTCTGCAAACTCATTTACTGTAAGACTGTTAGGTAAATAAATTTTATCGTCATTTTGCAGCTTTGATAGCTTATCAGGTTTTAAGACTTTGGTGATTTCTACAGCTGAATTGTAAGGAATACGTGTATTTCGGCCTGAAAATCCATAAATTTCTTTCTTGGTACCAGTTTCTCTTAGTTCATTTATACTAACTCCAAGAATTTTGGCTAAGGTGGATATATTCATATATAATCAAATATACCCTGAAAATTAATAAAATGTCAATTTAATTGAGCTAAAACCTGAGGCTGTATATAACTTATTAGAGCTATCTCATTAGTTTAGTTCAAAATTCTTTATTGTTGAGTAGTGTCTTTTAAATATTCTGCTTGTACTTTACTAAGAATAGCGTGGACTAATGCTACATTTTGACCTCCAATATGGTCCTCACTTAAGCGTATGTACTTTGTAATTATAGTGTCTAAAGCTGGTTGAGGGTCTGTGGATGATAGTTCTTCAATTTCTAGTATATAGGTGTAGAGACAAGCTTTTACAACAGCAAAAGTTTTATCCCAGTCTTTTAAATAAGTTTTTAAAGTATCAGTATATTCTGCCTTTTTATCAAAAAATCTTGCTATAACTAAAGTTAGCTTGTCTTTATCAGGTTTTTCTTCATCCTTCAAATTTTCTAGAATTACATCTAAGTTAAATTCTTCTGATCCTGTAGTTTCGTTCCAAAAAAGTACTTGGTATAAAGCAGCAAAAACTGAATATCTAAAACTTTTTTCCCACACAAGACTAAATTAGTTTAGCTAAAACCTTTTTTCCTTTATAGAAGCCACATACACCACATACTCTGTGGGCCATGACTCTGTTGTTGCAGTTGGAGCAAATAGCAGGTTGAACTAGAGAAAACTTACCATGTTTATGGTTTCTTCTTTCACCTTGTCTTCTTTTTGTAATGCGTCTTTTTGGTACAGCCATATTATTTTAATTTGATTACTGATGTATATGATAAGAGATCGTGAATAGTTTGATTTTTTTCTGTTAGAAGCGCTGTCATTGAATCAATTATTAAGATTAGCATGAGAATTAAGTTTATGTAATTCAGATCTATTAGGTTAATAGTAGAGTTGATTTGTAAGCTAGCTATAGTTAAAATCAAAACTGATTCTCTGGCAAATGATTGTAAAAAATTGATTTGTTTTCCTTTTTGATTTATTACCTTGAGCTTCAAAAATATTTTTCCTATAGTACCATGTAGTTTTGTAATTGGTAATATAGAAAAATAAATGAAAAGTAGGCTTATGGATATTGTTAAATTAATTTTTGTATCAGGGCCTATAAAATTTGTTATTATATAATATAAACAAAAGTATATTCCCAAATCAATCATTTTTGCAAAAAGTCTTTTTTCTACTACATCTAAACTATTTTTGTTATTTTCCGGAGTAGGACTAGCTAAAATTACCTTTGGTTCAGAATTGATAATTTTGGCTAATTCGTCTTCATCTATGGGCTTTTTCAAGACCTCCTCCGCCATAATATTAAATTTAGTTAGATTCTTCTGCGACGACTTCTAAAAATGTTCTAGTTTGTAAATTTGAATTGAAAGCAACAACCTTTTTCTTTATAAATCTGACAGTTCCGTCAATTAAAGAAATAAGAGTGTCGTCACTTGTCCTTTTTACATTTTTGCCTGCATGAAATTTTGTACCTCTCTGCCTTATTAAAATGTTTCCGGCTTGAACTTTCTCACTTCCAAACTTTTTTACACCCAATCTTTTTGATACTGAATCACGATTATTTTTTACCGAGCCTCCTGCTTTTTTATGTGCCATAATATTTAATTAAAATGAATTATAAGATATTAACGTTTACTCCACTGCTCTCTCTTTCTAGCTTTTCTAAGTCCAGGTCTCTTAGGTAAAACTTTCCTAATATCTGTGCTTAAATAGCCAAAAGATCTGAGTACAGGTCTAAAACCTTCATCTTGAACTAGTAATGCTTTGGATATAGCTAATCTGGCAGCTTCCGCTTGGCCCATAATACCTCCTCCGATCACAAAAATATCAATTTTACCGGTTCTAATACCAATATTTCCAAGACTTGTTAAGATGATTTGCTTATACATCTCCTGAAAATAATCAGTGATATTTTTCTTGTTTACATTTATCTCTAAGTCATTTTGACCAGGATAATATTTAGCTCTTGCTGTTGCAGCTTTTCGCCTTCCTACGCCATAGTAGTATTTGGTGACAGTACTCATATTAGTTAACAATGTTTGAATTTTAGACAGAAGAAGATGCTTTTGTCAAGCGGGCTTCAGCTTTCGTATCAGTATTTTTATATTTCATTCCTGTATAATAATATTGGGAGAGTAGATTTTTGATTTTAATTTAAGATTTTAAGAAAAACAAAATCCATTATCTAATTAACTAGAACATGCCTCGCAGCCTTCTTCCAAATTACAAACCATACCGTTTGCTAGTATTTTAATGGGCTGTACTTCTGCGACTGTTGCTAATTTCTCTTCCTTTATTTCAATCTTTAGCTCTGGTTTTTGGTTGGATGAAGTAAATGATCCACCTAATTCTTTTTTAGCATTGCTTGCGGTTTCAGTGTGCATGTAGTAAGAAATACTTTTTAATCCCTTTTTCCAAGCATATACAACTTTTTGAGTGAAAGCAGTTGGTCCTGCCTCTTCATATTTGGTATAGTGATTGAAACTACCTGACTGAGATACAAAAGCACTTCTATCAGCCATCATATCAATTAATTGCTTCCAGTCAAGTTCATATACAGTTTGATAGCGATCACGTATATCTGCAGGAATGTCCATAATACCTTGAATACTTCCTTCCAAAGTCAAGATTTTATCATACATTTCCTGATTCCACAAATTCAATTCCTGTAATTCTTCCACAAGGTATTTGTTTACAACTTGAATTGAGCCACCAATGTATTGTCTGACATAAATATTTCTAGTGAAAGGTTCGTGCATTTCGTTTTGGGCCATGCGAATAGAAGCGTTAGCTGTTGGGGCAATTGCAGTAACTTCTGAATTACGCACTCCATATTTTGCAACTAGATCTTTTAATTCGTTCCAGGGATTATTCCCAAATTCTGCTAATAGAGGTAGATCGTTGTTATTTAAGAATGTTGCACTATCTTCAATATTCCACATATTATGTTGAAAAATACCTTTACTTACTGGGCTACCTTCAAATCCATCATACGCTCCCTCAACTTTAGCTAGCTCCATACTTTCCCACATGCAGCCAAAATAAATACACTCATAAATTTTTTTATTGATCTCTTTAGCTTTATCTGAGATAAAACTGATTCGCAGCAAATGAAATAGATCAGCTAATCCCTGACAACCAACTCCGATTGCTCTTCTTTTAAGACAAGAATTTCTAGTCTCAGGGGTAGGGTAAAACTGAAGATCGATAACTTGGTTTAAATGTCTGGTTGCCATGCGGGCCACATTGATAATTTTTTCGTAATCAATTTTATCAGGTTTTGTGGGATCAAAGTAGCGCGAAATACAGATTGAAGAAAGTACACAAACTGCAGTTTCATCTTCATTAGCTACAAGAGCAATCTCAGTACAGACATTAGAGCTTTTCACAGTTCCAATATTTTGCTGGTTGCTCTTTAAATTCATAGCATCTTTGCTGACAATGTAAGGCACACCTACAGTTTGGAATAAATGACAGATTCTACCCCAGATTTCCATTAGTGGGACAGTTTTTCCAATACCTAAAGACTCCAGGTACTCATATTTTTCGTTAAATTCCTGGCCATAGTAGTCAGAAAGTGGTTTATCAAGATAATTGGATACAATTGCAGGGTCAAATAGCGTCCATTTAGCCTCAGCCTTATCATTAGTTAGTCTTTCAAAAAATAAATCATTGGCCCACAGTGCGTAAAATAAATTTTTACAACGTTTTTCCTCAATTGTAAAATGATTTGCTGCATCTAAAAATTCCAAAATGTCCGCATGCCAAGGCTCAAGATAGATAGTACAAACTCCAGCTCTTTTACCACTCTGATTTACAGCACTGATAGCTGCATCAAACATTTTCATGAATGGCAGAATTCCATTGCTTTTTCCGTTGCTACTTCTAATTGTGCTTCCATCAGATCTAATTTCGTGAAAGGCCACTGCAGTTCCTGCGCCACCTTGAGATTGTTTTGCAAGTTGGGTAAGAGCTTTCATGATACCTCCGACTTTTCCGGTAACGGGATATTCTTCACCAGTCAGCGAATCTGAGCAATATTCAAGGAAACAGCTTGCCATCTGGTTTTTTTCAGAACCTGCATGCATTATAATTGGTCCGGGTAAAGAAAGTTCACGCTTAGATAAAATTTCGTAGTAAGCTTGGATATTTTTTAGTCTCTGCTCGTCGTCCATGCCTTTAAGATGTTTAAAATCAGGCCTCCAGCCGGAATGCTTTTCAAACTCATCCATTTCTTTTTCACTTCTATCCTGAAATACGTTTAGCCCTAATGATACTCTTAAGAACATTTGACTAGGTACCTCAGCAGTTTGATTATCAATTGTTTCCAAGCCTCTTCTCATCATTCCGGTCAATGCAAAATAATCATAATCCTCGAAATCTCTTTCGTAATTAATAATTGATTCAAGTTTAGCGGCATTTCTTTTAGCAAATTGATAAACTGCTTCTGATACTCTAGTGGACCTTTTACCATTCACTTGATGACTATACAATCTAGTTAAATTTTCGAAAAAAGTTTTATTTGGTATATCCAGAGTCTTATGTAATCTGCTCATCAAGATTCTAGAACCTAAAATAGCGTAATCCGGATGACTACTAACCATATTGGCAGCAATTCTAGCAGAAAGCTCATCTAGCTCTTTAGTGCTGATGCCTTCCGCCATTCCCTGAATGGTTTTTTGGGCAATTATACCCGGGTCTACAACTTTATCCAAACCGTAGCTATATTTAGTGATCTTTTCTAAAATTTTGTTAAAATCTACTGCTTCGATTCCGTTACTTGTTTTTACTTGCATAATAGTTGATAAATTAAAAGTTTATAGCACTAAAGTCCAAAGTTTTGGTCTCAGTTTGTCTTGCATAATTTGTACGAGTTTTTTCAAAGAAGTTGTCTTTTCTTTTTTGCCCAATTGTAGTCATAAAATCAAAAGGCTGCTCTACATTAAACATTTTATCACAACCAAGTGAAGTCAACCAAGCATCTGCAACAAACTCCAAGTACTGATTCATTAGTTCGTTATTCATACCGAAAAGTCTGTCCGGCAGGGCATGTCTAGTAAATTCTTTTTCTAGCTCCAAAGCTGATACAATTATTTCTTTGATAGTTTCTTGGCTTAAATCATTGCAGTATTCTTTGTAGATGGTGCAGGCAAATTCGGCATGCAAGCTTTCATCTCTAGAAATATATTCATTAGCTACACCTAGACTATTTGCTAAAATACCTCTATCTCGCAACCAAAATATTGCAGCAAAGGAACCTGCAAAAAAGATTCCTTCTACAGCTAGAAAAGCTACAAGTCGTTGGCTAAAAGGAGCGTCTTTATGCATCCATTTAAAACACCAGTCGGCTTTCTTTTTTATAATAGGGTGGTTGTTGATAGCATCAAACAAATCTTCTCTCTCAGTATTGGATGTGATAAAGGTGTGGATAAGTTGTGAATAAACTTTACTATGCACTGCCTCCATCATACACTGGAAATAGTAAAAGTACCTTATTTCCGGAATTTGCACCTCCTGCAAAAAATTCATAGCAATATTTTCCCCTACAATACCGTCAGATGCAGCAAAAAAAGCCAAGATTTGTTTAATATATGATTGTTCTTGCTCATTTAGTTTTAACCAATCTCTACTATCGTGAGTTAAATTTATATCAGAGGCTAACCATATATTAGCTTCCTGTTTATCACACATCTCTGTAATTACTTGATTTGCATCTTCAGTAAAAACCGTATACTTATTTTTGCCGGGTTTTAATAGTGTGGTGGTACTCATAATTATTAATTATTTAGTTTTAATTAGTCTTTTGTTACTTCTTTAAGTAGTTTATTAAATTCATCTGCACTGGAAAAATTACCAAACATAGCCCAATAACATATATAGGCAGCTTCGTCTACTTCTCTAAGGTTTTTTAGTACAATTCGTCCGATTCTGGTTGATTTTATAGGGTTTTTATCAACTTCAGTAATATTTTCAATTACTCTTTGTAGCAAGCTTGAGATTTTTTCATTATCTATTCTGCGCTTATTAAAAGCTTTTCTAATGCCTCTTTCCAATTTGTCTTCTGAGAAGAGCTCCACCTGTCCATTTTTCTTTTCAACGTATAAATCTAATATTTTCACTTCTTCTAATGTGCTAAAGCGGTATTCACATTCCTCACACTCTCTTCTACGTCTTGTTGTTCTGCCATTTTGGGTTACTCTAGTATCATATACTTTAGTGTTTTTATTGTGACATTTTGGGCAAATCATATTTAAGCAAGTTTTAGCTCAAGTAGTGTTTGGGATGGGCGGAGACCACTATATTTAGAAAAAATCTATATGTAGTAGTATTAACAGTTCTCTAAGTACTACAGTAAGTAGTAAGAATAAGAATAGAGGAGTTGTCAAGTAATTTAATCAAATATAAAAATAGCCGATAAACGGCTTAAATACGGGATTATTCCAACTGTATCTTATCTAATTGACTAGTTATTGGGTTTTGGTAATTCTACATTTGGAGGCTGAGGAGCTTCTGGTGCTTTAAAATCTTGCTCGTTTGACTTTTTGATTTCTGACTCAGTACTTTTCTTTTCAGAAGACTGATTGGTTTCAGTTGTATTGTTATTAGTATTGGTTGTATTATTTATTTTAGGTTTAGTACTATTGTAAATAATTAATCCCGTTACAGCCAAAATTGCTACTGTAGCAACAATAATTGCCAGTTTAATTTTCTGATTGTAGGTGTAGCCCAGTATATTTTTTTGAGACATGGTGATTTACATTTTTAAACTAAAAACTTAACTAATTGTCAACTAAGTTCTAAAAATTATAGATTTAATTTAGGTCCAGCGCTTAAAATCAGATTGTACTCTTGAATTGCTTGGTTGATGCTATCAGACAAGGGTTGTTTTTCAAAATGAACTCTATACATCATTTGGCCCCACATTCTCTCGACTTTTTGGACATCAGGCTTGTAGTAGTTGTCTGCATAAAGACTGCCGGCAGCAAAAACTTTTAGATCATCATTACGCTTTAATTGTTCTTGGATAACATATTTATTTGCAGATGGTAAATTAGTATTGGCAGCAAAAGTGCTTTGCGCAGATTTGGTAGTTAAAAACTTTAAAAAATCTTCAGAAGCTTGTAATTTTTTCTGACTCACCGGATCTTTTGGGTTATTTTCTGCATTTGTAGCTAATTGTCTATTTAAACCATCCATAAAAAAGAATCCATAAGTTTTTTTAGCATCCTGATCGAGCTGTGGTAAATCAGTTATACCATAGTTTAACCTATTATTTCTTTGATTGATAGTATCTTTAAAATAGCTATAGTGGATTATATATGCAAGCTTTCCTTCTAAAAATGCCTCCACATTGCTTTTCTGACTATCATTCCAGCTATATCTATTGGTAGTGATGTCACTAAAATCTGAATAAAATTTAACTGCATTGTAAGTAGCGTTGTCATTACTTAAGTCACCTTGTAAATTTGATTTAATATCTGTTTTAGCAGAACCACTACCGAATATACTGGTACCAGTTTGATAGTCATATAGCTGGGCTCCATTTTGAAATATTAAGGTAGCAAGTATGTCCTGAAAGCGGTTTATGTTGCCGCCTTCAGATTTACTGTCAAAACCTGTTCCTAGAGAAATAGCACTTTGTTTGAAATTACCACTCAAGTCTTTTTTATTTAAGTAGCTTAATTGCTTATCCAAATCTTTCCACGAAGTTGGAGGTAAGGGTATGGAAGCTTGTGACAATAGATTTGTGTTGTAATATAGCTGCAAGTTATCTACATAGGAAGTTACTGCATAGACTTTATCTTTTACCATTGTATCTCTAACAGCCAAGGGTACAAAATCTCTTTTATATTGATTAAGTTCATTTTCGGTAAAGGAAGATATGGGAGTCATATACTTCTGGTAGGCAGGTAGATCATCATTCTTTAAAGTGAAAATATCTGGGCCGGAGTTGGAAGCAATGTCGGTAATTAAATTTTTGTAATAGTCGTTGTTGTAATTTTTGTTTACTATGTTTATAGTTACGTTTTGATTTCCCGGAGTAGCTTTAAACTCGGTAATAATATCTTTGTAAATACTTTCGTCATAAAAAGCTTGCCACCAGGTTAAAGTAACGGGAGTATTATTTACAGCCGCAACTTTGGGCTTAGTAGTATTATTTTGGGGAAAAGCAATCAGCGCTAGCAAAGCTATTAATAAAAACAAAATAAAACCACCACCAATCAGCAAAATCTTATTTTTAAAAATACCAGGCATATGTTTTTTGATTATACATAGTTTACTTCATTTTATTACCTATGTCAATCAGTGTTTTGCTCGGAATTTGCATGCTTCATAGCCCAAATAAAAGGCATAAGCTCACCTTTTTCCAAGACATTCTCTACATCTGAGCTTTCGTAATTACTCCTATGGTCCTTAACTAATTTATAAGGGTGTAAAACATAGCTACGAATCTGGCTACCCCACTGAGGAGATGAAAACTCCCCCTTAATCTCTTCTTTTAAAGCTTGATTTTGTTTAAGCTGATATACAGCTAATCTATTGGTCAGATATTTTAATGCCTGTTGCTTATTTTGAACTTGACTTCGTTCGTTTTGGCAGCTGACACTAATATTTGTCGGGATATGTATTACCTTAACGGCGCTATAAGTTGTGTTCACACTTTGTCCACCTTTTCCGGACGAGGTTGAGTATTCCCATCTCAAATCTTTTTCAGGTATTTCAGTAATTTTAGCTACTTCATTTATATTAGCTGGTATAAGCTCTACTAAAGCAAATGAGGTTTCTCGAGTTTTACCTGCATTAAATGGAGAAATTCTAACTAATCTATGTACTCCAGCCTCTTCTTTAAGATAACCATAAACATACTCGCCTTTAATATCTAAAAAAACAGATTTTGTCCCCCCTTCCTCCCCGGCGGAAAAAGAAATGACCTCCCATTCCCAGCCCTGTTTTGTGCAAAATGTCTGATACATACTGGTTAGCATACTTGCCCAATCTTGTGCGTCTAGCCCGCCAGCGCCAGCGTGAATAGATAATTGTGCCCCATCTCTATCAAATTTACCATTGAAATGATTTTTTATTTGTAGTGAATTGTATTCTTTAAGGAGATTATTATAAATTTTATGTATTTCTACTTCTTCATTCAATTCAATGGCAATTTGTAGATTATCAAGCTCAGCACTTACACGCTCAAAATATTTTATTTTATCTTCCAAAAACTTTAACTCCTTACTAGTTTCTGTACTTTTCTCAATATTTGACCAAATTTCAGGATCATTTAACGTATTTTGCTTCTTTAAAATCTCTATTTTAACATTTTCCAGATTAATTTCTTCTAGAGTATCTTTAAAATTTTTTATGAAACTGGCGTATTCCTGTTGGGTCAGCATATTATTCTTTTTCCTTCACCACTCTTAAATCTATGTTAGATTTTATGCCTGGCATATTAATACCAGAGTCCTTTTTATCAATATTGGTAATCTCGGGACAATCTTTAGATAAGTTCTTTTTCGCGTCGTCAAACTCTGTACTATTAACTAAATCAACAAATTTTTTCTTATCAAAACATGAAGTTTCTAATTTATAATTGTAGAGTATTTTCAATTTAATAGAATCTGTAACTCTTGGGTTGGATTGTATATCTAAAATGTTTATATTACTAATTTCTATTTCCTTTGGCCTAGAATCATTTGAGGATAAAATTGTATTTTTTAACTGATCCTGAGTGAGATAGTAGATATCTAGATCAGTTTGAGCTTTGGCAACTAATTTTTCACTACGGTCCCCGGGAACATTGCTATAACTATATTTTGTATCTTTATATTTGTACCATTCAGAATTTGTATAAACTTTTTCTTTTTGAATATTTTTAATCTCTTTTTGAATATTTTCAGCTAATTTGGCATCTACTTTTTGAGTTACAAAATTTTTATCTTGCTCGCTTACATAGCTTTCACCTGAAGTGTAAGTATTCTCAATTGGTGAAATTGTAATTGCATAGCAACTTAAACAAACTCTCTGATTTCTTAAGTTCAAAATGTCTAATTTAGTATTTACAGGTAAATTGCTATTTATAGACTCTGATTGCACTTCAAACACGTAGGTGTCAGTTGATTTATATTTACCTGGTATAGAAAAACTGGAAGGTAATTGTTTGTTGGGATTTACTTGATAGTATATATTATTATCGGAAACAAGCTTAAATCTACCATTATCTAAATCTACTTCACCACCACCATTATTGACTAAACTTACCTGTCCTATAGCTCTATCTGTCTTTAGTTCTTTTTTACCCCTAACTTCTACAGAGTCTTCACCAGTTAACTGAATATTGGTTTTCTGAAAATCAGCTACACTAATATTTATATCAGCCACGCCCTCTAAGCTCACAGGTGTAATTTCTATAGTATAAACTTTTGTAGGAAAAAACATCAAGACCATTATTGAAAATAAACTTAAACCCGCAGACAATGAAAATATTTTAAATAAATTTATCTTGGGTTTACTATAACTATTCTCCAAATCTATAGAACCAGGGCTATAATGCTTATCCTGATTCCTAATGTTCTCCAAAGCTGTTTTTGCACTTGTGATTCTATCAAGGAGACTATCAAGATTTTGTTTTGGATCAAGACTTGCGGCATTTTCTTGGTTTAAGCGATCAAGCAATACGCTGGAATTAAAATCCTGTTTCTTTAGTAAAGTCTCTGCTGATAAGGTCTCTGTTGGATAAGTACTAAACTCTTTTAAATTAAAATTAAAGTTGGGCTGAGGGTTTGTAAGCTCCGTATTATTTCTAAAAAAACTTTTTGAATTTGGTGCTTGTTGATTGTAATTCGGCTGATTTGATTGTACTTTTTCGGTCTGATAGCTTACTTCTTCAAAATTCTGAAAACTAGCATGCTGAGTGACCAAATTGTTATTAAATTGCGTAGGAAGAAGGTATTGATTTTTTGTATATATATTTATATCTGATTGTGTGGCAATATTTGCACTACACTCTTTTAAAAACTCTAAGATCTTAATTTCCTTGCTATACCACAAAATTTTTCTAGGGTATTTGCTTATTTGATAATTAAATACAGTAAAAGCAATTTTGGTATTTAAAAATACAGGTAAATTTTGTATGTACAATATAAGATCACCAGTCTTGTCCGCTTCTATTTCCAATACTTTTATTAAATCTTGTTTGCTTGTGTAAGCACTAATAGTTAACATAAAGTGGATATAGATTAATTTTGGTAGCGCTACGGGGAGTCGAACCCCGCTTGCAGGAATGAGAATCCTGAGTCCTAACCGATAGACGATAGCGCCACTTTAAATTGAAGAACCACTCCTAATATGCAGTATAAGTTAGAGGTTTGTCAAGGTCAGATTTGATGAGTAGTTTACAGTAGCTGTGTTTGTTTAACAAAATAAAATTTTTGAGATCAGCTAAATTTAAGAGTAGTTTTGTGTTATTCAATTTACCAATCAAGTAGTGCTTTAATTAAATTTATTAATTCTTCTTATGTGTCTCTGGCTATTATCAAAAGTTGTTCTTAAAAATTCATTTACCAATAAAACTGCTTTCTCATAAGTAATAAACCTTCCTGCCAGGCAAAGAACATTGGCGTTATTATGTTTTTTGATCAAATCAACAATTTCGGGATTATCAGTAGCTCCTGCTCTAATCCAAGGGTGCCGATTTAAAGCCATGCAAATGCCTTGTCCAGTACCACAAAACACTATAGCCAAACTTTCTGGCTCTTTTTTTAAAACCTCGGCCACTTCCTTTGCCCTGTCCGGATAGTCGTCATTTGAATCATAAATGGGTGCAAGGTCAAAATGCTGGAGCTGTATTTCTGCTAAATAAAGTTTTATTTTTTCCTTTAGATCAAAGCCTGCATGGTCCGCCGATAAAAAAATCATATTTTGACAATCTAAAAATTTAAAGTATCTATAAACACGTGTTTTAGTTTAACTTTTTTTTGTCCAGTGCTATTTAATATTTTCACTCTTCATCCTAATATATTTCACTCTTTTTATTGCTGAAAGCTTAATTGCCAGAGGAATCTCCAAACACGTGTTTCAGATAAATTTTTGTAATTGGAGAGAAAATTTTGGCATAGGAAATTATAAACAAGTTGATGACAAACCCTACGGCGGCGGTACTGGAATGGTACTTAAGCCAGAGCCAATTTTTGAGGCTCTAAAATCATACAATGCTATAAGCGATCTCTATCAAGCACCAAATGAACCGCAAGTACACCATAAAATATTACCTAATAATCTTAAGTTTTATAATCAAGTGCAAGCTACCGGAAAATTTGATAAGGTGACAATTATGATGACTCCCCGAGGCTATAAACTTAATCAACAAACTGCCCAGTGGCTTACAAAATTTGATAAAATAAATATTTTATGTGGCAGGTACGAGGGTTTTGATAGTCGTATATCTGACACAGTTGACTTAGAAATTTCTATAGGTGATTTTGTTTTAAATGGTGGTGAGGTAGGAGCTATGGCTACAATCGAAACTGTAGCAAGACTTTTACCAGGGTTTATAACTAAAGAAAATTCGGTACTACATGATTCTTTCTCTGAGGAACTAAATTATTATAAAGAACACGAAAATTTTTTCTTGAAAACTAAAAATAACCAAAAAATAGAAAATACCAACACTCTTTTTGACGAACAACAATGGATAGAAAAAACCTTGCCCTTAATTGAGCATCCACAGTATACTAGACCGCTAATTTGGGGAAATTATGAGGTACCTCAAGTGTTGTTGTCAGGCAGCCATAAGCAAGTGCAATCTTGGCGTCAAGCTGAGTGGAGATTTGACAAGTAATATTAATTTGCCTATATTTATGATTGTCTAGTTTGCATTTGCCTTTAAGCATAACTATGCCCTTCGAGTTTCATTTAAACCAACCCAACTTTAATTTAAATAGTAACATAAGTTTATCTGACAGTTTTCATTACCAGCCTAATTTTGTATTAGTCGGAGATGGAAATTCAGCTAAAACCTCTATGGGTTCTATTTTTGGAGATATATTACCTATATATCCATCATATCAGGAATTGACCAGTACAATAGTCACATCTTTTGATAGTTTTATAAGCTTAATTTTGCTTAGCAAGACTTTCTCAATATGTTTATTAAGTTTTTTAAATACCGTTTTAAGTAATAGTATATACCAGACTTTTGTACTTGCCAGTTCAGTATATGAACAAGTTAGAGAAATACCTAGTATATATTCTGCTACTTACAAAAAAGTTCTTGACCTGACTGACTTATTTGCAAGCCAACAAGGAAGAGAATTATGGTGGTTAGAGGTAAAACTAGATATTAAAAACTTAGTAAATAAAGCCCATAGTATAATTTCTCTAATTTTAGAGGTTACTAAAAAGTTTTATTTAGCATTTGTAATTTTCTTGGCCATAGGTTTCTTAAACTATGCCACTATATATAATAGTCTATCGGCAAGTTCAAGCAGCTTTTTGTCCAGGTTTATACAAAATTATAGTTTGAATGCTGCATATACTCCGGTAAATAACAGTTATTCATATGCAAACTCAACCTCCTCAATTCCAGTCTATTCTTCAACCAATATTTCTCCAATTCAAATAATTACAGAATACGAGGTAAGTGAAGATGAAAATCTGCAACAAATTTCTAATGAATTTGGTATAAAAACTGAGACTATTAAATTAAATAACCCTACCATTCAGACAGATGTAAATGCTGGTCAGAAAATATATATACCTTGGACAGACGGCTATCTTTTGAATTCACCTAAAAAAATTACTCCAGAAGACTTAGAAACATTATATGGAGTTAAAAAAGATTTATTAGTTGCCCAAAATTTTGCTGCCTACAACTCAACTGAGAACAGTTTCCCTCAAGATTCTATCATTCTAATACCAACTGACGATTTAAATAAAATTGAAAACGGAAATAAGATGCTAGAGTCTCAAAAGAAAATGGCAAAAGAGGCTGAAAAGCAAACCGGATCAACGACAAAACAGGCTGAACCTCAGAAACAAACTGAAGCTGAAGCTGAACAGAAAAAAACTCAGAACTTGAGTAATATATCTACCCAATCCTCCAAGAAAATTATTAAAGAGCAAAAATCTGTAGCTGTAGAAGCTAGTAAGGAAGGGTTTATTTGGCCAACTACAGGTGCTATAAGTAGATGTTTCTCAAGTGGCCACCGAGGTTGTGACATTACAAATTCATCCGAACCTGATATCATTGCAGCAAAAAGTGGTGTTATAAAAACGGTAGGATATGAAGCCGGTGGTTATGGAAACTTTGTGGTAATTAATCACGGCAACAATCTATATACTCTCTATGCACACATGCAAAAAGTGTATGTTTCAGAAGGTGCAGTTGTTTCTCAAGGAAAAGCTATTGGTCAAATGGGTTGCGTAGGTAGGTGCACTGGTACTCATCTTCACTTCGAAGTTCGTTCAGGTAGTGATAGTAAATCCAACTCAGTAAATCCACTTCCTTATTTAAAAGGGTAGTTTGACAAATTCTGTTAAGTACGTTAAATTTAAATTAATATCAGTTTCGCATTTCGCGGAACTTTTTCATTGATGTAAGTTAAAATTTTACATACTTTTACATACAAACCTTATTATAAAAACTTATTGCAACCATAATTATGTCTTTAAATTCAGAAGAACTAAAACAACAGATAGAGCTTATTTGTATAGAAAGAGGTCTAGAGCCTGACGAGGTGATGAAAGCTATTGAAGTAGCTCTAGCTAGCGCCTACCGTAAAGAATTTGGTGAAAAAGAAAAAGCTTATGAAGCTAAATTTGATGAATTGACCGGCCAATACTCTATATACGAAACCACAGCAATTGTAGAAGAGGTTTTGAATCCTGCTAGAGAAATTACTTTAATTGATGCTAAACTGTTTGATCCAAATGCTCAGTCAGGTGATATCATTAGAAAAGAGATTGCTATTGATAAGGAGATTGAATTTGGTAGAATTGCAGCCCAAGTAGCTAGGCAAGTTTTGTTCCAAGCTATAAATAGCGTAAGACATACCAAAGTATTACAACAATTCAAGGATAAAATTGGAGATATTGTAACAGTGGAGATTGATTTCTATAAAAAAGGTGGCTACAATGTAAAACTCGCTCAAACTACAGGCTATATAAATAAAGAAAACTTATTGCCTATTGATAAATTCAAACCTGGACAGATAGTTAAAGCACTAGTTGTTGATATTGCTGAAGATATCCATGGTAATTCAAAAATCGTTTTATCTAGAGCTCATCCAGATTTTGTAAAAGCTATAATTACGCACGAAATACCTGAAGTTGCTGCAGGAATTGTAAGTATTAATAAAATTGTAAGGGAACCAGGTAGCAGAAGTAAAATTTTGGTTTCGGCCGGTGAAGAAGAAAATATTGATCCTGTTGGTACAATTCTGGGAAGAAAAAATGTTAGAATCACTAATATAATGCGTGAAATCAGCAATTCTCTCCAGGAAAAGATTGATGTAATTGAAGATAGACCAGATGATTTAGAAGGAATGGTAATGGACGCCTTAGAGCCTGCTGAAATTGATCGTGTGGAAATCAATAAAGACGCTAAAACTGCAGATGTATATTGCTATGCAGATGAAGCTTCATTAGCAGTTGGTAGAAGAGGTGTAAATATTAGACTAGCTGGTGAGCTTTTGGGTCTTACTTTAAGTATCAAGGTAATAGAAGAAGATGCGCGGACTTCACAAGGTCCTACAATCGTAGCCTAAAATACTAAAAAGATAATTCTAAAAATAGAAAAGGAGGTTTTTTAATCCTATTTATTACATTAAAGTCTAAAAACTAAGCGACTAAAATCTTTAATGGCTATTTATCTAAATTAACTTTGCTTATTTACTACCAAACCAAATTCTACCTAGACTGTTTTCTGGTATCTCAATTTCTGTTTCTGAGTCATTTTCGCAGTTTTTGGATTGATTTACTTGAATAGCATCAGATATTTTACATCGATTGGAGTCCTTTTTTGACACATCTTTATCTTTGTTTACAATCTCTTTACCAAAATGTTGTACTACAAATATGGTTGGCCTATCATCCAATTTACCATAAGAAATACCAATCCCGGTCTCTTCTACCTCTTTATTTAAAATGTTTTCTCGATGTGAGGGTGAGTTCATCCAGGCTTCAACCATCTTACTCACTGACTCAAAACCATTAGCTAAATTTTCCCCTGCAATTATGTATTCATAACTGGACTCCTTTATAAAATCAGACCATTTTTTGCCTGATGGACTAACGTGCGAAAAATATGGTACTTTATAATTTGCCATATCCTCAGCTTTAGCCTGAGCAGAATTGTTGAGTTTTGTGTTAAGCTTAAGTACAGGTAGCTGTTTTTTTGTCCTTTCTTGATTGACAGCAGATAAAACCTGCTCCTTACTGTAACTACTAGCTAAGGCAATATTTTGAGTTTTGGTAGTTTGGGTCAGAAAAAAACTAAATACAACCACAGATATAAGACAGGCAATACCTGAAACCAAAAGTAGCAATTGATTTTTCACAAAATTTCTAAGAGACACCTTATACTAATTGTATCACACAAAATCATTTGTAGCAAACTTATATGGAAATAAAAAATATTTGGTTTTTACCATTAAAAGTCTATAGCGACGAGGTTTTAAGGGTTAGCTACTTAAAGATATTAACTAGAGATAAATTTGAAACTATCAAACTACCTACAAGTCTAGAAAATTATAAGTTTAGCTATAATCTAACTCCACAAAATTTACTTTTTGGTGAATTAATAAAAACTAGAAAAAATTGGATTCTTAAAAACATACTAGAGACAAAAAATTTGGTCGAACTCGAAAATTTTGAAGCCTATCTAAAATTGAGTGAAATGGTAAAAATAATTCTAAAATATTTTCAAGATGACTTGGAAGCTGATATTTTGGATAACACTATAAGTATGCTAAGTGAAAATAAACACTTTGACACGACAAATTTTGAAGAGTTTTTGGAGAAAAAAATGGGATTTAAATAGAATTAAATTTATACTCACTCGACTAATGTGATGACGGCAATTTTAAAGACCTAAAATTAGATGAAATGTAAAATTATTTTAGGTAAGTTTTAGAAATTTAAAGTATGTATTAAAAACAAGTTTTGATACCGTGGCTGCTGAGGCTTAGTAATTACTGGTGTTAAAGATAAAAAAGAAAAATATCTTGACAAAAGTCTGAAAATATATATAGATATATATCACTACGATAAAACGAAAAACGTAGTAGATTTACAGCTGGATTCTAATAATAAAATAAACGCACGACTCATTATTTAAATCTTTAAGTAAAGAGCGGGTGTGTAAGTTCATATACAAAAGTTTACTAAAAATTAAAACGTTAAGAGTATATAGTGGATGCCTTGGGAATAAATGCCGATGAAGGACGTGATACACTGCGAAAAGTCAAGATCAGGTGTGTGTGACCGATATGAGTCTTGAATGTCCGAATGAGATAACTCAACTAGAGTAATGTCTAGTATGGACTGGTTTAGTAACCAGATAATCGGGTACCTGCTGAAGTGAAACATCTCAGTAAGCAGAGGAAAAGAGACAGATAATGCTGATTCCCTTAGTAGCGGCGAGCGAAGGGGGAGCATGCCAAAAACTTAAGTTGTTTTGTAATTGGATAAAGGAGTTTCTTCGGAAATTTTAATTGAGAATTACAGCCCGATATGGGGTATAAACGCTTTGAGGGTTGTGGGAGATTACGTCAAGATCTTATCATCTTGGAATAGGTCTAAAAAATAAATTTACAGCAAAATTGTATGGAAAGACAAGCAATAACAGGTGAAAGCCCTGTATGCATAATAAATTTATTACCTGTTGGTAATTTTCCCAAGTACAACAAGAGCACCGAGAAGTCTTGTTGGAATCATCCGTGACTACGCGGAAAGGCTAAATACATTTATTCACCGATAGTGAACAAGTACCGTGAGGGAAAGGTGAAAAGAACCCCTGGTAGGGGAATGAAAAGATCCTGAAACTATATACTTACAAGGAGTGGAAGAGGGTTTATACCCTTAACTACGTGCCTATTGAAGAATGATCTGACGAGTTAGCTGTATACGGCAAGGTTAAAGTCGATGGAGACTGTAGCCGTGAGTGAAAGCGAGGGTTAACTGCCCGTTTAAGTCGTATACACTAGACCCGAAACCCGGTGAGCTACCCATGAGCAGGGTGAGTCCTAGGTAAAACTAGGAGGAGGCCCGAACCCGTAAGAGCTGCAAATCTTTGGGATGACTTGTGGGTAGAGGAGAAATTCCAATCGAACCGGGTGATAGCTGGTTCTCGCTGAAATAGCTTTAGGGCTAGCCTCGAAATTAGCGCAAGGGAGGTAGAGCACTGAAATTGTTTGGGGCCGTAAGGTACTCATCAATAACAAACTCCAAATTCCTTTGTTAGCATGTTCGGGAGTTAGGCAGTGGGATCTAAGTTTCATTGCCAAAAGGGAAAGAGCCCAGATCGTCGTTTAAGGCCCCCAAATCTTAGCTATAGTGCAAAGGAGGTGGAATTACTAACACAACCAGGAGGTTGGCTTAGAAGCAGCCATCCTTTAAAGAAAGCGTAACAGCTCACTGGTCAAGTGATTCTGCGCCGACAATATATGGGACTCAAGCTAAGTGCCGAAAACACGAAATGTATATTTATATACATTGGTAAGCGAGCGTTCTAACTACATTGAAGCTAAAGAGGTAACTCATGGTGGAGTGGTTAGAAGTGAGAATGTCAGAATAAGTAACAAATGATGCAAAGTGAAAAACTTTGCCACCGAAAGTCTTAGGTTTCCTACGCCACGATTTTCGTCGTAGGGTAAGTCGGGCCTTAGGTATGTTTCTAATGGAGCGTACTGATGGACATACGGTTAATATTCCGTAACCAGGTATAGTTGCGATGGAGGGACATAGTTTGGTAAGTTTGGCGGTTTTTGGCTATTGCCGTTAATGAGTTTAGGTAGTTGGTTAGCAGCAAATCTGTTAACCTTAGCAAGTGTTTTTGAATGAAAATAACTACTCTACTGAGACAAGTTAGAATGTGAGTAATCACAAATCAGACTGAACCAAGTTATCAAGAAAAGCTTCTAAGCATAAACTATATCTGTCCGTACCGCAAACCAACAAAGGTAGACGAGGAGAGAATCCTAAGGTGAACGGGAGAATAACATGTTAGGGAACTCGGCAAAAAATCGGCCGTAACTTCGGAATAAGGCCTGCCCGCAAGGGCTGCAACAAAAGACTCTCAACTGACTGTTTAACAAAAACATAGGTCCGTGCTAACTCCAAAAGAGGATGTATACGGGCTGATGCCTGGCCAGTGTCGGAAGGTCAACTCGAGCGTCGCAAGATTCTCGATCAAGCCCCGATGAACGCCGGCAGTAACTATAACTGTCCTATGGTAGCGAAATTCCTTGGCACATAAGTAGTGTCCCGCACGAATGGCATAACAAGTTGAGAACTGTCCCAACAGTTAACCCGGTGAACTTACACAGGGAGTGAAGATGCTCTCTACCCGCACCAAGACGAAAAGACCCTATGAAGCTTTACTACAGGTTGTCGTTGTTATTCAATTTCACTTGCTCAGGATAGCTGGGAGGCTGTGATAATCTAGTTTTGGCTAGATGGAGCCAACGGTGAGATACCAGCCTTGTGTTGTTGAATAACTAATTTGAATCTCACTAATTCGAAAACAGCGGCTGCCAGGTAGTTTAACTGGGGCGGTTGCCTCCTAAATTGTAACGGAGGCGTCTAAAGGTTGGCTTAGTCTGGATGGAAATCAGACCTCGAAGTACAAAAGCACAAGCCAGCTTGACTGCAAGACCTACAAGTCACGCAGATGCGAAAGCAGAGTTTAGTGAACCGATGCGCCCGAGTGGAAGGCGCAAAGACCAACGGATAAAAGTTACTCTAGGGATAACAGGCTGATCTTGCCCAAGCGTTCACAGCGACGGCAGGGTTTGGCACCTCGATGTCGGCTCGTCTCTTCCTGGGGGTGAAGTAGCTCCCAAGGGTTTGTCTGTTCGCCAATTAAAGAGGCACGCGAGCTGGGTTCAAAACGTCGTGAGACAGTTTGGTCTCTATCTGGTGTGGGCGTGCGAGAATTGAGAGAGCGGATCTCTAGTACGAGAGGACCGAGATCCATGAGCCTCTGGTGTACCGGCTGTCCTGCCAAGGGCAAAGTCGGATAGCTATGCTCAGTTATGATAACCGCTGAAAGCATCTAAGTGGGAAGCTGTTCTCAAGATAAGTTCTCGTTGTAGTAGCAATACTACTAAAGGCTCCTGGAAGACTACCAGGTATTTCAATCTTATTTAATTGATGTAGTTAGCTTGCTAATTATTGATGTTAAACTAGATTTTATAGGTCATAGGTGTAAGGTTAGCAATAATCTCAGCCAAGTGATACTAATCAGCCAAATTTTAATTTTTATTAAATTTTTGATATTGAAATAAAAACATATTATTTAGAATTCAGCTGTAAGTCTTGATACAAGATTAGCTCCAAAAGAGCTATTTTTTGTTGTCTTAAAAATGAAGATATATTTATCTCATTACTCCAGTAAATAAGCCATTAAACTATAGAATAAACATAGGTCTCATTTAGTAAGCTTTTGACAAAAAGAAAATTTTGTGATTTTGAGTTGAGAATGTTTGTACTAGACTCAAGAAAATATTTAGAGATTGGTGATATTTTTAGGATACTGGCTAAGCGGTTCATCCTAAATCTATTCTCCAAACACGTGTTTCAAAGAGGCCTAAAGTTAAGTAAAAATAGGACTTTTTGATATGGCTGTTTTACTTTTGAGAGTGGTAAAATATAGTTTTTTGAGATATTTAGCTTATCCGTGGGAAATATTTTTCTATTTACTAAAGCAAATTTTACAAATATTTTTTCTGTTATTTTTCTGGAGTTTAGTCTTAGGGCCGAATGGGAATATTAGGGATTTAAGTGCATATTTTTTTATTGCGGTAGGGGTTAAAGATTTAGTTATGTTTGATTTGAGAGACTATGGTAGATTTCTGAGAAAAAGTATTAAATTCGGTAATTTTAACAATTATTTAATCAAGCCAATTCAGGTTATTCCCTACACTTTTGCTACTGTTTTGGGTCAGAACTTACTCAATTATATTGTAGCAATTTTGTATATAATTATTGGGATATTTATGAGGCCCCCCTCGAATATTTTAGGGTTTTTGTACTTTGGATTGTTTTTAATCGTTGCTATTTGTATTTCTTTTGCAATAAATTTGTTTGAAGGAGCTTTAACTTTTGTATTTGTGGAGGCTACAGGTATTGTTAATTCGATTTACCATGTGGCAAGAATCTTGTCAGGGGCTGTAATTCCACTTTATTATTTTCCTGAAAATATTAGATATTTAGCCGAGCTTACACCTTTTCCGGCGATTGTATACGGGCCGGCGAATAGCTTGAGGCTTGAAAATATTGTGGGACATGATTTAGTAATTTTGCTTTCTGGAATATTTTGGGCAGTAGTTTTGAATATAGGTGTAATTATTTTTTGGTATAAAAATTTAAAAAGTTATGAAGCTGTCGGAATTTAAAGAATATTTCAGAATCAGAATTGCTATTCTTAAAATTGGCATACTAGATGCCTGGCAAAATGATTTTGCTTACTGGGCCAATAATTGGGGCAATATAGCTTCTACACTTGCCTATACAGGGGCTTTTATACTCTATACCAATATTTTATATGCTAAGACAAAGTTGATTGCAGGTTATACAAGAGATGAAATGCTAATTTTTACTTTTTTTGCACAATTGGCTTTCTACATAAATGGTGGTATTTTTTGGAAAAATCTGGAAAATTTAGTGGAAAGAGTGAATACCGGCAGCTTAGATCTGATTTTGATTAAACCCTTTCCTTCGTTATTTTATGTCATTTATCAAAAAATCAGTTTGTTCTCACTTTTCAGAGATGCTCTACCACCGTTAATATTGTTATTGTTGGTTACCAATTGGCAAAACCTTAGCTTGAATCCTGTGAATGTAGTTGTAGGATTTTTGATTAGCATATTAGGTGTAATGATAATTACCATCTTTCAATTTTTTGCTGCTTTGCCAGTATTTTGGCTTGGGGAAAGTGATAAAATTATGAGACTCTCAGCTTTTTTTGAGCATCAGGCCGGTAAAACTGTTCCACTAGAAGGATATGATAAACTTTTTCAGATATTGTTTTCTACACTCATACCAGTTTTATTTACCACAGGAATCTCCAGTTCTGTATTTTTAGGCAAAACTCCCGCTTTTGAAATGTTATCTTATACTATAATTGTGCTCACTATACTTATATTTCTACAAAAATATTTCTGGAAAATTGCACTTAAAAATTATACATCAGCTTCATCATAATTATGTCTGTTATCTCACTAAAAAATGTATCCAAAATTTATAAAAAGAAAGTAAAAAATGGTTTTATTAAAGGTATATTCCGGCCTGAGTTTAGCTCGATTTATGCAGTAAAGGGGATTTCATTTGAAATTAACCAGGGTGAGTCTGTAGCTTTTCTCGGTAAAAATGGCGCCGGTAAAACCACAACTATTAAGATGCTTTCAGGCCTTGTTTTTCCAAATGAAGGAGAGATAAATATTTTAGGGTTTAATCCTTTTGATCGCAAAGCTGAGTTTCTGCAAAATATCGGATTAGTTATGGGCAATAAAGCAGGACTAAATTGGGATTTAACTGCCAAACAAAGTTTTGAGCTACTAAAACAAATTTACAGAATTCCAGACGATATCTTTAAGGAGCGCCTAGATAAACTTACTGAACTTCTTGAAATTAAAAAGTTTTTAGATACTCAGGTGCGTAGGATGTCACTAGGCGAAAGAATGAAGATGGAAATAATCGGTTCGCTTTTACACCATCCGAAAATACTGTTTTTAGATGAGCCTACAATTGGTTTAGATATTTATTCTAAAAAGAAAATTAGAGAATTTTTAAGGCAAGTACAAAATGACTACGGTGTAACTATACTGCTAACTAGTCACGATATGGATGATGTGGAAAATGTTTGTGATAGGGTAATTATCATTGATCAGGGCCAGAAAATTTACGACAACACACTAGAAAGCCTGACGGAGCAATATAAACAGGAGAGGTATGTAAAATTTGTATTTGAGGGTGCTATAAAGAATTTAGATATACAAGATATAAAAGCCGAAGTAATTGCTTCAGAAGCTTATTCTATAACATACAAAGTCAATCAAAGTGAAATGCCCAAGCTGATTAGTCTAGTTACCTCAAAATATAAACTAAAAGATATAGAAATTCTTAGTGTACCGCTGGAAGAAATAGTTATGAAAGTTGTTTGATTTACAACAAACTATTTTTTAATCTGAGCAACTACCAGAGCATTTGATAAACTTTTATCAAGTTTTAAGTCTAGTAATCTGAGATCTGCTTGTTCTAGCTCGAAAATAAACTGGGTTTCGGAAATTAGATAGTGTTTCCAGATAACTATTTCATCCCCACTAAATAATTCTAACTCCCTCTTCTCGCCTAAAATATTGAAATAAAGTACATAGTCTTTATCAAGTTTTAAAGTTTTAATTTTTGCATTGATTTCATTGTTATACCATACTCTAATTTCACATTTATCAATATCAACTCCAAGCTCACTTAAAGCCCATGTATCTTGTAAATCTGATTCAACACCCTTTACATAATTAAGCGCTGATCGGTTTTCTATAGTATCAAGGGTGAAGGTAGTCACAAAAATATCCTCCTTTATCATACCACTTCTCAAATTCTTTAAAATTTGTATCCTATCATCATGATTACCCATAGTATTACCTATATGTAAAATGATATTAGATATTTTCTGAGATATAGAACTATTTTCTAAAAAAATTGTGTTAAATCTGCTAGTTTCGATATCAGCTTCATAGCTTTTATAAACTATACCCTTAAACCATTCCTGAATGTTGCGTTCAGCAATATCTAAAATTTCCTTACTTAGGTCAATTGTAATATATTTATTTAATAGACTAAGATTGTTCAATTCAGAAATGATATTTTTAACGGGGTAAGCATTACCTGGGCCAATATCAACTAAATTCATCCTACTATCTGGGCCAATAAAATATAAAATATCTTTTAGTGTATTATCTAATAGATCAGTATTTGCAGTTTTTAAAAGTGATGTACTGCTATGATAATACACATCCCAAAATTTTGCACCAGCATCTTTATAAGAATACTTAAGTTTAATCTCCTTTTTAATATCTAAACCGTTAAATATATCAATAATTTGGTCAACGGTGAATAAGTCGTAAATTTTTTTACTTATATTAACTCTTTTACAATCAATATTACTTCTATATTTTTTACCATCATCTACAAGCCTGGCTATTTCTGCTCTGTTATGCGGGTTATCTAAAATTAAAAATTTATCACTGTCAGTCTTATAAAGCTGGAGATTGTTTTTCTGTTCCTGAGCCAGTTGGACCCATCTGGTTACAGTTGAGGAAGATACATTGTATTCCCTAGCGATTTCAATATTTTTAAAAGTGTTCATAAAATTAAGTCGGTACCAGTATAACAAAAAATTTAATTTTGGCAAGCGAAACTCTGTCCAAGTCAAATCAAATGATTTGAGGTATTGCGGTTTGAACTGAAAATTTACAAAGGCCTATAGTGTAATTATAGCTGATTTTCCTGTACATGTCAAAACTTTATTTTTGGGGTTGAAGCGCTAACAATATAAAATCCATTATCTTATTTACAAGATGCAATTTAACAGCTACACTTAAGTTACACAAATAAAAAAATAAACAAAAATTATTATGATTGATTTAAACACATTTTCTTTTTACAGTGCTTTATTTTTAACCGCAACTATTTCCCTCTCATTTTGTCTTGGTTATTACATGGGTCGCTACGAAGAAAGAACAGACGAGGACTTTTCTATTCATCACTTCTTATTTGATAGATCTAAAAAAGATTTGATAGTTAAGAGTAAGAAATAAGTATAGTATAAGTACATCGACAGGTGTTGACGGAATTTAGTTTAGAGCTAAAAATTTTTGAAAACACCAAACTTATGCAAAATATCCATGATTTAACTAAACTAGTTCGTTATTACATACTTAAATCTACAACGGTTGCCGGTTCAGGGCATCCTACTTCATCGTTATCGGCTGCTGATATCATGTCAGTTTTAATGTTTGACGGCTATTTTAGAGCGGATTTGGAAAAGCCTAACTACGAGAACAATGACAGATTGATTTTTTCTAAAGGTCATGCTGCCCCACTTTTTTATTCGCTATATACTGTAGCTGGGAAAGTAACTGAGCAAGAACTTTTAACGCTTAGATTACTCAATAGCCGACTCGAAGGGCATCCTACCATGAAATTTCCATATACAGAGGCTGCAACCGGATCTTTGGGTCAAGGACTGTCAATTGGGCTTGGAATGGCTCTAAATGCAAAATTGGAGGGCCTGGACTATAAAACTTATGTACTCATGGGTGATAGTGAAATGGCAGAGGGATCTGTTTGGGAAGCTATGCAAATTGCAAGTCACTACAAAGTTGATAATTTGGTTGGTATAATTGATGTAAATAGATTGGGGCAAAGAGGGGAGACAATGCAAGGACACAATTTGGATGACTATAAGGCAAAGTGTGAAGCTTTCGGTTGGGAAACTTTTGTGATTGATGGACATAATTTGGCTGAAATTAAAGAAACTTTTGAAAAAGTAGTTAAAAGCGGTAAGACAGCACCCAAAATGATTGTTGCTAAAACATTAAAAGGAGGGGGTATAAGCTTTTTGGCAGATAAAGAAGGCTGGCATGGAAAAGCTCTCAAACAAGATGAATTTGAAAAAGCTGTTTTAGAACTTGGTGAAGTAAATACTGAAATGGTTGGCGTAGTGGCCAGTCCTACTAAGGTATCATCAAAAAATGATTCTAATTACACTAAAACAGAAGTTACAAAATACACTTCAGGTGAAAAAGTTGCTACCAGAAAGGCCTATGGGAATGCTTTAGTTAATTTGGGTAAAGTAAACGAAAATATAGTGGTTCTGGATGCCGAGACAAGTAATTCTACCTTTGCAGACGGGTTTAAAAAATTGTACCCACAAAGATTTTTCGAGATGTATATTGCCGAGCAAAACATGGCCGGAGCTGCTCTCGGGTTTTCCAGGCGCAATCACATACCCTTTATTTCCACCTTTGCAGCTTTTTTCAGCAGGGCTTATGATCAAATCAGAATGTCCCAGTACTCAAGCTCGAATATTAAATTTGTGGGTTCTCATGCCGGAGTTTCTATTGGGGAAGACGGGTCCTCACAAATGGCTTTAGAAGACATTGCCATGTTTAGAGCAGTTTCAGACATGGTTGTGTTTTATCCAAGTGATGCTATTTCCTGTGAAAGATTGGTTTATAAGGCAGCGGAACATAAAGGTAATGTTTATATCCGTACAACCAGAGCCGAAACTAATGTAATTTATAGCGAAAACGAAGAATTTGAGATTGGGGGAAGTAAAACAATAAAGTCATCTGAGACTGACATGGTAACTATTATTGCCGCCGGAATTACCTTGTCGGAGTCGTTAAAAGCTTATGAGGAATTGCAAAAATCAAACATAAATGCTAGAATAGTAGATCTATATTCTGTAAAACCTGCAGATAAAAATACTCTTATAAAGGCTGCTCAAGAGACAAAAGCTTTAGTAGTAGTAGAGGATCATTATAAAGAAGGTGGTTTGTTTAGTAGTGTGGTAGAGGCCTTGGCATTGGCATTGGATATTAAAGCTACGCCAATTTATTCACTGGCTGTTAATAAAATGCCGATGAGTGGAAAACCTCAAGAGTTGTTGGAGTATGAGCAGATAGACGCTAAGGCCATTGTAGAGTTGGTTAAAAAGATTGTTTAACTAGGTTTAAAATTTATAAGTTTCAGATATTATTGGTCCCAAAACTGTACATAATTAGGGCGCAATATAATCGTATCTGGTTTTGACAAGAATTCAACAAAAAGATTAGTGTTTACTAATGACTAAAAAAGATAATCAATCAATTCCAATTATTTTAGCTGTAGTGGTATTTTTAGCTGTAGTCCTTTTTTACTTTTTATATATAAGCACACTTAATTTATTTCCCGGTGAGAAGATACAAACTGTAATTCATTGGCAAGATGTTTTGGTAGGTCTTACTATTTATCTGAAAACCTCCGTTGATTTTGCTCTATTGATAGGTTTGTTGATGAAGCAATTTCCTGGAGTTAAAAATAGAATAGCTATTGAAACTGGTACGGCTGTAGGTAATGCTTTGGGTACTATTGTTGTACTTACAATTTGGTATTTCTTTAAAGAAGTTGTTTGGTTATTAGCAGGTATGATATTTTTGGCTTCCGTGGTACTTTTAAAATTAGCCCAGACCAGTTTAGATCATGTTAACGAAGCTGATGAAGATAAAAATGATGGTATAGAGGTGTCGTCCAGTTTAAAAAAAGTGACTTCTGCTCTAGAGTCTTTTTTGAATCCTATAAACAAGCTGACTGCTCCTGTACTCTCGAAAATTGTACCTGATTTGAGCTTTAAAACAGCCAATATAACCACTTTTATGGGCTTGGTTGCCAGTTCATTTAGTATACCCTTTATTTTAGGGTTAGATGACTTTGCCGGCTATGTACCGTTGTTTAATGTAGTAAATGTTTTTGGGTTTGGAACAGGAGTATTTTTAGGCCATATGGTTTTAAACCTATTCTTATTTATAAATCCTGATAGAACAATTAAAATAGTAAAAAATCCGATAATTGGTGTGATAGGCTCTATTGTGTTCGTAGGCCTTGCTCTTTGGGGATTTTACGAGGTATTTCACATCTTGGAAGCAAGCTATTTTCACCACAAATAGACTCACGCTTTACTCATTAAGTTCATAAACATATAGAATCAGTTTAGGGGAAAACTCTTTTTGCTCTAAAAGTTTGTAGTTGTATTTGAAATAATCCTCTACTTTTGCTTGATATCCTTGGTCATAGCTCATCAGTAACCAAACTTTTTTATACTTACTTTCCATTTGAGTGACTTCAGTTTTTAATTCTTGATCATCAAGGTTTGGAATTGCACTATTTGCTAGTCTGTCCCAATAAGGAATGGTAGTAACTTTAGCTTTACCCCTATAATAATATTCCACTGGGTATACTATAAAAGGTGCTGAAAGTGCTACTACATCTTGATTTGTTGCACGCTCACTTATGTATACAGTGGCTTCTCTAAAATTTTCTTTAGCAGGAGTATTTATGCTGAATGTTTGATGAATAAGACCAAATAGCATAATGGCCAGCACACCAAATCTAGCATAGCGTAATAGATTCTGTTTTTGCATGTTTGGATTGTAAAGCAATCTACTGACAATAATATACATGGATGGTATTACAAAAATCAAATAACGGCTCAAAAGCACGGGTCTCAAAAATAAGCTAATCAAAAATGCTAAAATAATCGGCAAAAAGCTAACATACAGAAAAAACTTAAATTCGTCTTTTATACCCTTAGTTTTTTGAGTCCAGAAGAAAATAACAAGCGCTGCAAGTGGCCAGAAAGCAATAATTAAAGTATTTACATAATCACTTTGGTATCCAAACAGATACTGGCTAAAAATGTTAAACAAATCTATAGCTTTCGGCCTGGTAATGAGTGGACGAGCGTAATTTTTACTTAGTTGCTGTATTACAAGGTATATCCAAGGTGCAAAACTTGCTGCGATTAATAGCCCAGTTCCAACTATTTTCGGTATCCAAAGCCTTGCATTGAATTTGTGTAAAAACAAAAAGACAACTTCTGTAATCAACAGTAAAAAGAAGAAATAGTGAGTGTATATACCTAATAGAGCGGTGATAAGGAAAGGTATAAATGTTTTCCATCTAAATGCTTTCCAAGTTTGTATAAAAAAGGTTTGGTTTAGAATCGTAAGCAAAGTAAATAAAGAATACATTCTCAGCTCACTAGCATACCAGTTCATATAAGCCGAAATGGTGAGTAGCAAACTGCTAAAAAGCGCCATCTTTTTGTCACCAAAAGCTTCTTTAGCCAAAAAATAAATTGCAGGTATACACAGTAAGTAAAAAAATACAGACAATAATCTCAAGTAATCAATATTTTGGCCTACAATCAGCATCCAATAATGCAGTAAGATGTGGTAAAAAGGTACATGTACATCGGTAGCCACTACACTCAAAATTTTTGGTGCTGAGTAAGTAACTTGCCAAATACTTTGAGCCTCATCTAATCTTAGACTTTGCTTTATCAAATAAGTGTAGTTAAAAATGGCGGCTGTTAGGACAAGTATAGCTAAAATAACCTTAGCACTTATATCGTTTTGTTTTTCGGGCATAATATTGTTTGTTGTCGATTTTTGTTTTGTTTTAGAAGAGGAAGCTTATTAATTCTGAGGCCTTCTTACTAAAGTTGAAGTTTGGCTTGAGGCTACTTAAGGATAGGCTTGGAAGCTTGTTGACTGCAGCTTCGATAAATGGAACAAAGAAGGATATATTTAACACGGCCCAGGAAATATTGGTGATTACTGAAGCATTTAAACCTTCTCTTTGAGCAGCTGCAAAAAAGCCACCTATAGCAAGAGCTATATAACAAAGATGTGGCCATGCTAGATAATAAAAACTACCATCTATTTTTGTTTTGGAAGTTACGGCAAATTTAGCCTTTTTACCTCCTAATACTCCCCAAAGAGCAGTTACAAATATACTAAATGAACTCACTGAAAAAGCCAAAGCTCTAAAAGTGTAATTTAAATTATTTGATAACCTTAAAGCATACATATTGAAGAATATATAAGGTAGGAATATCAGAGCTAAAGCCAGGGTTGAGGTATTTAAAGGTGCTCTTCCTGTGTATAAATAAGCCAAAGGCAATAAAGCATCAATTGCTACCACGATTCCTGACAAATAAAAACTCGCTGAGGCTAGATATTGAATTTTTTGAGCAAAAGTTAGATGTTTGCTAAACAAAGGATTATATTTAAAAACTATTTCCAGACTGCCTCTAGCCCATCTTAGTTGCTGTTTGTAATAAGATAAGAAATCTTCAGGAGCCAACCCTTTTGCAAGAATTTTTGGTACATATATAGATTTCCATCCTCTTTTATGAATGAATAAAGATGTAATAAAGTCTTCTGCAATGTTGGTTTCACACATACCACCTACTTCTTCCAAAGCAGATCGTTTGATGATCACGTTAGTTCCGCACATGAAAGTGGAGTTTAGACGGTTTTTACCTCTGCAGATAGGTTCAAAAAACAATTCTTGTTGCTCCCAGGCACTTTTTGTTAATTCATTTGTTAGGTAATTTTCATAAAATTGAGGAGTTTGCACAAAAGCAACCTTTTCATCAGAAAAATGACCGACAGTTTCTTTTAAAAAATCTCTATGTGGTTGATGATCTGCATCAAAAATTACAACAAACGGATTTTTAGTTTGTCTTAACGCGTTGTTGACGTTGCCTGCTTTTGCTCCACCGGGTTGAGTACGAGTAATGCAGTTTATTCCTTCCTGCATAGCCATATCCTCAATTTGCTCCCAGTTATCTTTTTTGGCTACAAAACCGTCATTTAGAATATGTACTTTAAAATGGGGATAATCTATATTTTTTGCTGCAATGACTGTTTCTCTGACAAGTTCTACCGGTTCTCCGGCTACTGTAATAAAAATATCCACCCAAGGTTTAAGACTTGAATCAAATTTAGGTTTGTAATCCATTTCCCAAATAGTATAAATATAGGTGATTGTTTGCCAAACATGGAAAATTTCGCCAAATACCAGCAATCCGAATAAAATAGGGTCTCCTGGCGGCAGTAAAAATACTATAAATATAAAGTATAATAAAGTTAAGAATATATTTAGAACTAGTAACCATTTTGGTACTGAAATTCCTTTTTGATTGTCTTTTCCGAATTTATTTTCAATGAATCTTTCTGTTGTCATATTAATTTTGTTAAAATCTTTAATTTTGTGTTATTTTCTATATTTTCGGCCAAATTTACAGTTAGACCATTATATAAAGCAGTTCCAAACCAAGCCCAATTAGAGTTGTAGTAACCCAGATCAGTTTCCCAGTTAGAAATGTCTCTGTTGTAAGCTTTTTCCAATTTTTGTTTGTATATTTGTTCAGCTAAGCCTTTATCCTTTGCCATAAAATAAGCTATACTACTTCCATACATTGCGAGACTTTCCTCTTTCTCTACTACAATTCCGTCATGAGTATAATTTCTGTAAATAGCCTGATTATTTGTCCACTCTTGATCCAAAAAATTTAGTTTACTTAGATATTGCAGAGCCTTTTCTTCTTTAAACCACATCCAATCTAAGTATATTCTCCAAGGTACTCGAAGTGCATCGTAGCTGAAATTTGTGTTTAAATCAGTATTCTCTGCTGCTTTCCAACTTTGATCAGACTTATTAAGTATAACCCAGTTTGGAGGAAGATTACTACTTTTGCCTTTATCCAAATTTAAAACAGTGACTTCATCTAAAGTGCTATATGTATCAGTCGCAAGTTGTGACCAGGCATTTTCAGGATTTAATTTAGCAAATACTTTGTAAGCATAGGGACTGAAATAAGAAGGGTTTACAATCACTTCATTTTTTACTGCCTCTTTTTCCAAGCTGTTGCTAAGTAGTACATACCTATTTCCAATTTTTGCCACCTCCACAGCCCAAACACTACTAATAATTTTTTTAGCCTCGGCTAGGTACTCTGGATTGCTCCAGCGATTAGCCGCCATGACCAGGGCTAGTGCAATATCTGTATCACCATCAGTTGCAGTGTTTTTACCACCTCTTTCTTCCAAAATAGCCCATTCTCCGTTTGATTTTTTGCCGTATAACCAAGAAAATAAATTATCTTCTTTTCTCTGCAAATTTTCTTTTGTCCACTTCCAGCTTTTGTCAAAAGTATCTTTATCATCTATCCAAACCGCACTTAGCATAGTGTAGGATTGTCCTTCAGAAGTTGTAATATCAGCCTGTTGTCTATCTAGTGTCCTTCCGGTAGATTCTATATAATTTTTTTTGTAATAGTACCAGGTGTTTTCCAAAACTTCTGCATTAGAAAAAACCACTTTAGGTTCATTTAAAAAAACATTTTTTACAAACTGCAAATTGACCCCGATTAGGATAATAATGCTTAACAGAGCTGTAATTAAAGTGACTTTATGAGCTTTATTCATATATTTGTTTTTGATCTAAATTTTGTATTAATTTCGTTCTCATTATAAAGCCACACCTAAAAACCACGTTTTGTCAACAAATTTTTTATTCACGAGTCTGAGGGTCTTATAAATTTATAAAGGCTGCTACAAGTAACTAGGTATTCTGATTACTAACAACAAAAAAAGCCCCTAAGGGCCAAAATATTTTTTAATTTACTAATTACTGTTAAAACTACTACTTTTTTCTTCCAATTCTTGCTGCAAGGTGAGCAAAAGCTTTGTTACCTGCTGCTGTCTGGTGCACTGAGTTTCTCTTTGCTACAGCAGGACCCTCTCCTTTATATGATTCAATCAGGATTTGCTTTAACTTTTGACTCATTGGTCTACCTTTGATATTTCGGGCAGAATTCACGATCCAAGTCAAGCCTAATCTAAGAGATCTAGCAGGATAAGGCTCCATAGGAACTTGATAACTTGCACCACCGACTCTCATACTTTTTACCTCTACCTGTGGTCTCACATTATCAATTGCAGTTTCGATAACTTCTAAAGGAGCTACTTGTAATTCTACGCTAGCTTCAGTTATAGCATCTATTACGATTCTGTTTGCGACAGTTTTTTTGCCATCCCACATCAAACGATTGATTAATCTGGAAATCAAAGCACTACCGAAGGTTTTATCAGGTAAAATAGTAGGTCGTTTTAGAACTCTTTTGCGTCTTGCCATATAATGAATGTATAATAGTATAAAATAATCTGATTATTTGCAGAATGTCAAGTTAAATTGTTTTAGAGTAGGCATAAAAATGAGTTTACAATTAAAGATTAGCTACAAAACTTTTTAGAGTATGTATTTGAATCAGTGGAAAATAACTAATTTACGGCGAAAGTCACTAGTTTATTTGGAATGACTTTGTGAAATTTAATATCTTTCCCTTCGAGCCACTTGCTCACTGCCTCTTTAGCTTTTTCAATGACTAAATTTTCCTCAGAATCTGTATCAATTTCAAATGTACCTCTCAATTTACCGTTTACCTGGACTGCTATGGTGACCACCTCGTCTAAAACTAAAAGAGGATCGTAGATATGCCAACTAGTTAAATGGATTGATTTAGTATGATCGTTTTGATCAAAATTGTGATGCTTGTACCATAACTCTTCAGTGATATGAGGTGTAAAAGGGGCTAAAATTTGTAAGTATCCTGTCCAGATACTGCCCGGAATTATTTCTTGATCCTTTAAAATATTGTTGAAAGTCATTATTTCAGCTACTGCAACATTATTTTTTTGCAGTTCAAGGTGCTCAGTAATCTTTTTCACTGTTTTATGGTAGCTTGATAGTAACTTTTTATCTATATTGGTTATTGTCTTATCTACCTTAGACTCTAACCTAAATAAACCATCAATTAGTTTTTTACAGGCTATTAAACCACCTTCTTGCCAGGATACTGTAGCTTCGTATGGTCCAATAAAATTTACATACAATCTTAGAGCATCTGCTCCTACAGTATTTAATTTTTCATCAGGACTGATTACATTCCCTTTAGATTTGCTCATTTTACTACCGTCGCTAGCTAGCAATATTCCTCCATTAGTTCTTTTATTGTAAGGCTCGGAAGTAGGCACGTGGCCTAATTTATGTAGAGCTTTGTGCCAAAAACGAGAATACAGAAGGTGAAGAGTTGTATGTTCACTGCCACCGAAATAGTGATCAACCGGTAGCCAATATTTCAAATTTTCTTGGGAAGCAAATTCCTGACTATTTTTTGGATCAGTATAACGCAGATAGTACCAGCTAGAACCTGCCCAGTTTGGCATAGTATCAGCTTCTCTTCTTCCTATAATTTCACCCTTTTCATCTCTTACATTTATCCAGTCCGATTTTATTAGTGGAGAGCGACCATCTTTAGAAGGCTCAAAATCTTGCACATCAGGCAATTCTAAAGGCAATTCCTCCTTACCTAGTAATCTAATTTCATATTCCTCTCCGTCAATAATGGTTTTTTTAGGTACTCCGTTGTCCATAATAATGGTATAAATCAAGTATTTATTTTTAATTCAGTCAAATCGTGGTTAAAGTTTAGATTTTCCAGTTAAGTGTTCCAGTAACTTAGGAAACTCTTCTTGATTAAAATGTCCTTTGGCATCAAAAAAATTAGTTTTGGCTAGAGGTAAGCTACTTTTGTATTTTACCGCATCCTGGAAATCCACCACAAAATCGTCTTTGGAATGCCAAATAAAAATCTCATTGCAATTTTGTGAGAGTATGTTAAAGTTTTTAACTTGTTTAAATTTGCCGCAGGTTTCATATGGTGCAGCAATTAAATGTAATTCAGAAATTTTGAGCTTAACTTCGCTCAGATATTTAGCTAAAAATATTCCTCCCAGACTATGTCCAATTAAAATATCACTTGGTTTAAGGCTAGAAGCAATTTTATCAAAAACTATTTTCCACTCCCGATACTGAGCATTTTGCTTGTTTGGCATATTAGGTAATAGTACCTCGAAATTTTTTTCTTGAAGTTTGGGGACTGCTGATAATTTCCAGTCTGAACGCTTAGTAAATTTGGGTTCGATAGAATTTAAGTAGGCGAGGTAGTCCTTATAGGAATTAAAGCTGTCACCACCGTGGATTATAACAATTTTGGTCATAAATAGATTGTAAATTGGTTTATGGAATTAGGATTAATTGATGCTAACAGGTAAGAAATTAAAAATCAAGACTGAATTCAAAAAAGCAAAAATCTGTTGAGTCGAATCATTTAATTTAACTTTAGCCCTATTTTATATAGCGATTTAGTTAGATTGAGCAGCTATAAAGCTAAAATATTGTACTTAAGTAAAGTAACTATATATCATAATCTCTTAAAATATATCTTGACATATCTCGAAAATTATGGTAAGAGTTTAATAATACCCAAATTTAATACAATTTTTATGTCTTTCGAAAAACATCTAAATCAGCCCACAAAAAAAACTGCGGAAACAGCAAAAAGTATTGATTATGCAAATTACGTAACAGTTTTAGGCTCTGCTTTATTAACTCTAGGACTAACCGCACAACCAAGCATTGCTCCCGGCTTTGCACCTGAGCTACCAGCGAATTTAGTTAGTCAGGGTAAAAAACAACAACCTGCTCCAAAAACAGAGCGACCTAAAGACCAATCTCCTCATAGGGGTTTTGGAAGGAGAGAGCTATATCCAAAACAAGATTTAGAATCAACTTTGACAGCTGTCAATCCGTCTACAGGAGAAAAGAATGTTATCGAGCTTAATGCTCCTAAGCAATTTCCTACTGCTGCATAAATCAATTTTTGTTAATAGCGCTAAAATTATCTGCTCTAACCGGGGCAGGTTTTTTTTATGAGATCTATTACAAACTCTTCTTTATATATTCTACCGGAAATGGTTCTCCCCAATATCTTTGTCTTGAAAATACCCAGTCTCTAAATTTATAATTGATTTGCTTATTGCCTCTACCTAAATTAATTAATTTTTGAGCAATTTTTCCTCTGGCCTCTTCTGATCTCAACCCGTTAAATTCAGCAGAATTGTATAAAATTCCGTCACCAGTCACTGGTTTGTAGCTAAACGTTTGAATATTGTTTGTGGTATCTAAATTTAGAGTAATTGCTTGATTTATAGCTCTGCGAAAAATTTCAAATTGATGAGGATTGTTTTCCTGATTTAACTTTTGTAAAATTATTTCAGCAGTTTCCCAACCAAAATTAAAGGCTTCATGGCTTTCGAGTTGAGTTTCACCTTCGGAGTTAGAGTCTGCAATTACCAAAAATGGATAAGTAAGAGCAAACCTATTAATTTTTTTCAGGCTATTGTAATAATGTGCATAAACAGGGCCGCCAAGCGGAATAACTTCAGAAATCTCTTGCAAACCAGTCTCTTCAATGACTTCTCTTTCTGCTGCTTTATTTATTTCCTCACCTTCTTTAATTCCTCCTCCGACCATGATAAATTTATCATCTTCATGTTTCTGCAAATAGCCGTATTTTTGTGTGCTAGGGTCAAAAACGACTGCACAAATTCCCTCCACAAAAGTTTCATTTTCGGCAGCTTTACCAAATTCAGGTGCGATGACTTCTTTTAAAGGAACATCATACTTTTTAGCCATTTCATTATCTCTTTCATCGTGAGCATTAGCCATAACCGCACCAGTGCCATATCCGGGTAATACAAAATCGGAGATCCATACAGGTAATTTTGCACCGGTCAAAGGATGATAGACGTAACCACCGGTAAAAGCACCTGTTTTTTCTTTATCAATTTGCCTGTCCAGCTCACTTTTATTTTTAGTCTTTTCGATGTAGTCTTCTACAATCTGTTTCTGAGCTCTTGTAGTGATTTTTGATACTAAAGGATGTTCTGGAGCCAGTACCAAAAAAGTTGTGGAGTATATAGTGTCCACTCTGGTTGTGAAAGTCTGAATAGTATTTGCCTCAGCATCTTCTATTTTGCCTAAAGCCCACAAAGCCTGCTCTGTTGCATGCTCTTTTATATATTCCGGGCCAGCTAAAAAGCACTCAATATCTTTTTCAATACCAGGTTTTCTCTGATTCCAATTTTCCAGTGAGCATTCAAAATAGTAAAAATGGTCTAGTTTGTGAATAATTCCTGTTTTATTAGGATTCCAATTGTAAAAACCATGTGAAGTACCCAAATATTTTTTAAATTCCAATCCAGTCAATCCGACCTCTTCTTCAGTTTCGCGGATAGCGGCAGCCAAGCCATCCTCTCCCGGATCAATGTGGCCACCCGGAAACCGTACTCTTAAATCACCCCGTACTTTTTTATCGTAAATTACAAACTGGCCTGTTTCCTTTATTTTAATAACTGCAATTCCACGCTCACCTTGAGAAATGTTGAAATCAATGTCACCAATTTTTTCAGCAAAACTAGGGTATAAATTTTGAGTCATTTTACTCATGACCTTTGTTGTGTTTTCATTCCACAGTAGTTCCTTGGCTTCAGCAAAACTTACCCATTTATACTCATCGTGTTCCCAATTTAGGGTAGGCTGCTTGTCTGTAAAAGCGTAAAAATTGAAAGCTCTGATTACATTTCCTTTTGGTGAGGTAAAACCCCAGGAATAAGTATAATTTAGATTAGTTACACTAATTCCTGTCTCTTCAAAAACTTCTCTTTGCGTACCTGAAATTATATCTTCACCTTTATCAATCGAACCCCCTGCCAAATCCCATAATCCAGCCCCGTCATCTTCTTGAGAGCGTTTCATAATCAGTACTTGTTGATCTGAGTTAATCAAAAAACAAGAACCGTAGACTTTATTTAATTTATCCAGATCTTTTATTTTCTCGGAAAATTCGGTCGCTAACAGAGCCTTTGAACATTTTTGAAACACGTGTTTGACTACGTCTTTGTGGTCCTCCCAATTTAACAATTCAAGAGTTTCTGCATAATTTACCCATTTATACTCACTATGTTCACTACTTACTTTGACCTCATCATTTGCTTGAGTAAAAAAATAGACATTGCCAATTTCTTTATTTGAACTGTGATGTAGAAAGCTGTGGGAATACAAAAGCTCAATATTTTCTACCTCTAGGCCTGTTTCCTCTAAAACTTCCCTTTTAGCCTCAGCAAAAATATCCTGAAAATCATCAATTCCACCACCCGGTAACTCCCAGACATTTGGTGAACTATCACTACTACTACGCTTCAATACTAAAACCTGATTTTGCTTATTTAGTACCACCGTAGTTGTCTTGGCTTTTTCAAATTCCGTGGCATCAATTATATGCTCCGGTGCAATTTTCCAATCTACAACCACTCCTTCACTTTTACCGATCCAATTGCGTTGCATGTCTTTAATGTGTTCCGGAAAGTTGGTTTCATCCAGCCCCGCAAGTAATTCTTCAGCGTATTCAGGCATTTTCAAAATCCACTGCATCATTTTCTTTTTTTCTACAGGATGTTCGCCACGCTCACTCACTTTTTGCCCATTAATTTCGATAATTTCTTCATTAGATAGTACAGTTCCCAATTTTTCACACCACCAAAGCTCAACTTCTTTTTGTTCAGCTAGCCCCGCTTTATAAAGCTCTGTGAAAATCCATTGAGTCCATTTGTAATATTCAGGATCGGTTGTAGCAAACTCTCTATTCCAGTCAAAACCAAAGCCGAATCCGTTAAATATATCACGAAAATTATCAATATTTTGTTTGTTTACTATTTTGGGATTAATCCCTGTTTTTCTGGCGTATTCTTCAGTAGGCAAACCAAAAGCATCCCAACCCATAGGAAAAAGTACATTGTATCCCCTCATTCTCAAAAATCTGCTGTAAACATCAGGTATGGTATAACGGAAAAAATGCCCCATATGCAGGCTGGCACCGGAAGGAAAAGGAAATTCCATTAGAATATATTTCTTCTCTTTAGTTGAGTCATTATCCACGGCAGCGTAGATATTATTTTTATACCACAAATTTTGCCACTTTTTTTCGATATCAGAATACGGATTGGAGGAATTGTTTTCCATAATAAATGATTAATTTAGCTAAAAATCAGCGATTATTCCAAGAATGTCAACATTTAGACCGCAATTTTGCCACTAACTAAAATATTGTTTGTGGTTAGCCTTTGGATTTTGAATTAAGCTTGTATTTTTCGGCTGTTATAAGACTTGTCAAAGACTATTACGTAGCTTCGGCGTATATTGCAAATGCTTAATTTTAAACTTAAATTAAAAATATTACTACCTCCTCTTTTTTAGGGGTTTTGCTTTTGTATACTAGGATTTAAACCTAAATTTGCCAAAGTTCATATTTTATCTAAAACTTTAGTGAATTAAATGCCTAAAATTTTTGAAATACATACTACCTGTAGTACTACTAGAGCTAGGACCGGTAGCTTGACTTTACCCAATGGACAAGTACAAACTCCTGTATTTATGCCTATTGGTACAGCAGGTTCCGTAAAATCCTTGTCTGTCGGGGAGTTGGAAAAACTCGAAGCTCAAATCATTCTTGGAAATACTTATCATCTATGGATAAAGCCTGATTTAGAAGTATTGAGACGTGCTGGAGGATTACATAAATTTAATGCTTGGCAAAAACCGATTTTAACTGATTCAGGGGGCTTTCAAGCTTTTAGTTTGAGCAAAATCAGAAAATTTACGGAAGAAGGTGTTACTTTTAGAGTACCAACCACTGGTGAAAAAAGGTTCTTAAGTCCGGAAAAATCAATGGAAATACAAACTGTGTTGGGTTCAGATATTGCTTTAGTTTTGGATGAGGCTTTAGCTGCTGAAGTAGACGAAACAGAGGCTAGAAGAGCTATGCACAGGACTCATAGGTGGGCTAAAAGAAGCCAAGAAGAATTTGAAAGACTAAGATCAATCAATCCACATGAGAATCTATTATTTGGAATTCCTCAAGGAGCTCAATTTATAAATCTCAGGAAAGAATCTGCCGAATTAACTATGGAGCTGGATTTACCAGGTTATTCTATAGGTGGAGTAGCTAACGGTGGCGAGCCTGAAGAGATTATGTATGCTCAGGTATTAGCTCAAACAGAGGTCCTGGAAAATCATAAACCCAGACATTTACTTGGGGTAGGGACTCCTATGGATATTGTACAAATGGTAGCTAGAGGCATAGACATGTTTGATTGTGTTTACCCAACTAGAAATGCCAGGCACGGCACACTTTTCTTTGAAATGGATGAGTATAGCTATACTGCAGAAAAGATTTTGAGTAAAAAGTTTGAAATGGATTTTAGCCCGATTAACCCGGAATCTGAATTTGAAGAGCTAAGAATTTACACCAAAGCTTATTTGAGGCATCTATTTAAAGCCAGGGAATTACTTGCTCTACGTCTGGCTACTCTACATAATTTGGAATTTTACCTTAATCTAATGAGAGCTATCAGACAAAAAATAACCGATGATACTTATAAGGACTGGTGGGAGAAGTACAGTTTAGTTAGGGTTGACTAACCGATACATTGAGCTTATAAATACTTCATGGCGCTCCCAGCCTCAAAAACCTTTGCCCCAAAACAAAAACTAACAGCCGATCAGCCGGCAAAAAACTCCTTTTGGAAAAAAATATTTGGAGGTAAACCTGAAAATAGTGGTATCAAATTCTCAAAAAATACCATAAAAATTAAAAATTATTATCGCAAAAGTCGTTTTGAACAAAAAACAAGTGACAGTTTTAAGATATTTAAACCCTCCCCGGAAAATTTATTAAAAGAAAAAGTAAGGACACAATTGAGACTAAATCCGGGCAAAAAATTCACTTTTGGTAATAAAAACCTACAGTTTGTTACCAGGACCACAAACTTTTTGCAATTTGGAAACTTGGTTAGGGAAGTCAAGTTTTATATAGTAAAATGGCGCATAATTCAGCGTATAAATCAAATTATAGCTTCTGTTTTGGTTTTAAGCTCGGTCCTATTTCTTATCTATCTCACTTTTTTTGACACTATTTTTTTGGTAAAAAGCTATGCTATCACTTTTACGGATGGATCCTATTTGGATAACAAACAAGTGCAGGAACTTACTCAAAACATACGCCAGCAAAAACTGTATGGCATTTTCCCCAACAATCAATATTGGTTTTTAAATAGTAACAACCTGACAGTAATTGCAAAAAGTACATTACCTGAAATCAAAAACATAGAAGTAGTAAATCGAAACTGGCCTAATGAAGTAGAACTAAAAATCCAGACTGAACCAATTTTGCTTACTCTAGGAATTGTGGAAAATAGCCAAAAAAAGTACTGGAGAATTAATCAGCTGGGTAAAGTATTGTCTGAAGATGATTTGAATTTACGGGAAAATTTGGTAGAAGTGGAAAAAATTGTTTCTTTTGACAGGCCGGGTGCTAGCTTGAAAGATTATCCACTAGAGCAAAACAAAGAACAATTGAATCGATTTTGGTTTGTGTTGTGGCTCTGGGAGGTTTTGAAGGCTACAGACAGTATTACAATAGTCAAAACAACCTTACCGACTATTTTAGATACAGATGTGGAAGTAATGACTTTGGAGGGCACTAGGTTGTTATTTGATTCAGCTTCTATACCCAAAGAAAATCAGAAAAAAAGAATTGCCAACGTGCTTAATAGCCAGAGAATTCAGGAAGAATTGAAACAGGGTAAATTGGCCTATATTGACTTTAGAATACCTAAAAAAGTATTTGTGTGCCGTAAAGGTACAGAGTGTGAGGTGTAGGTGGTTTGTATTGCTACAGTTTGCCTATATTTTAAAAACCTGAAGAGCAAAAACCTGTTTTGACAGAAGGAGCAATTAATCGCTTAATAAATTAAATAGCAACTAAGCAATAAAGCCTATGAGTCACACTCCCAAAGAACAGGAAATAATTCAAAACACACTAAAATTCGTGCAGTCACATCAACAAAAAGCTGAAAGTGCTCATGACTATTGGCATGTTATTAGAGTATGGAACAATGCTAAACTTATATCTAAAACTGAAAGTGTAGATACTTTTGTTGTGGAACTAGCTGCTTTACTTCATGATATAGCTGACTCTAAATTTAATAATGGTGATGAAGAAATCGGCGCTACTGTAGCAGGTAATTATTTAAATAGCCAAAAAATTGACTCTGAAAAAGTACAACATATCCAAAATATTATAAGATACATGTCCTTTAAGGGTGGAAATAATGAAGTAAAATTTGATTCACTAGAAAAACAGGTTGTTCAGGATGCAGACAGACTTGAGGCTATTGGAGCAATTGGTATAGCAAGAGCTTTTACATATGGAGGATATGCAGGCAGACCTATTTACAATCCGGAAATACCACCCAATTTAAACATGTCTGTAGAAGAATACAAAAAGAATAATTCTCATACGATTAATCACTTTTACGAAAAACTTTTGCTACTTAAAGACAAAATGAATACAAATACAGGCAAAAAAATCGCAGTTGAAAGACATGCTTTTTTAGAACTGTATCTTGATAGATTCTATCGGGAGTGGAAGGGGGAAGCTTAGGGAAATTTAGTATATATTTGAACTATACAAAGCAAAAATTAAAATATATTTATACGACCTCCAAATAATTAATAACCATGTTTGCAGAATTCAAATCAGTATTTAAAAATGCATTTAAAGTAGTTAAGCTCAGCTATGAAATTGCCGGAAATTTAGTAATTGTCTATTTTAGTACGGTATTTATAGGTGCAATTACTCCAGTGGTTGGAGCATATATTTTGCAGATTTTTATAGACAGATTAATTACAATTAAAACTCAAGACTCAATTCCGACTGTAGTTTTTCTAATACTTGCTAGTTATTTTACTGTAGAGTGGCTAAATTCCACATTGTATAAAAATCTAAATGTAAATTATTTTGACTACTTGCTTCGAAATAAAATGCAAATAGGCTTAAATTACAGATTCTCAGCTAAAATATCAAGTTTGGATGTAGGTCATCTGGAAAATCCAGAAATTCAAAACTTAATTGCTAGAGTTCAGCAAACCTATTTATGGCAAATCGGGGACTTTTTGAGAACTTTGGGATATGCCTTTAGTTCTGTTGTAAGTTTTTTATTTAATTTCATTGTTTTAGTTAAATTCGGAATTTGGTTGCCTTTAGTTATATTATTAATATCTTTACCAAGAGCCTATTTTCGCATGGCTTTGGGTAATTTTGCTTGGTCTATGTATGGTAGTGGAGCTCCACAAATAAAAAAATTGTGGTACCTGGAACACTTACTTTCAGATCCAAATTCTATTTTAGAAAGTAAAGTATTTGGCTCCAGAAAAAGCTTATTAGCAAAATTAGAGCAAACTCAAAGCAATTTATATGAATTAAATAAACAACCTTTGGATAGATATAGAAAATCAGTTATTCTACTTCCTTTGTTTGAGCTTTTGGTTGTGTTTATTTTGGTAGCTTTTAAATTTACAGATTTTCAGAATGGGTTAATTAGTATTGGTCAATTGAGTTTTTTAGTAACCATGTTAGTTAGGCTACAATCTGATTCTGTAGAAAGTGTAACCAAATTGGGTGATATATATGGTCAGAAGCTGTATATTCAGAACTATTTTGAATTAATGAATCTACCTAAGTTAATTTTAGAAAAACAAAATCCAATTGTACTTAATGTGAAAACACCTCCAAAAATTGAGTTTAAACACGTTAGCTTTGGCTATAGACCAAACAAACTAATTCTTAAAAACATTGATTTTAGTATAGAACCAGGAGAAACTGTGGCTTTAGTAGGAATAAACGGTGCCGGGAAATCTACCCTAATTAAATTACTCTGCAGATTTTATGATGTTACAGGTGGCGAGATTTTAATCAATAAAACCAATTTAAAAGACTACGAAATTACCAATTGGTATAAGCATATAGCTACTTTATTTCAGCATTTCGTTAAATATAATTTTACCGTAAAAGAAAATATAATGCTTGGTGCCCCGGAAATTAGCGATCAAAAAAGAGCTCAGCAGTCTGCCGAAAAATCGGGCGCAATTGAATTCATAAACAAATTTGATAATAAGTTTGAACAAATGTTGGGACGTAATTTTGAAGATGGGGAAGAATTATCAGGAGGCCAGTGGCAGAAATTAGCTATTGCCAGAGCCTTTTATGAACAAGCACCTATTCTGATAATGGATGAGCCAACCAGTGCAATTGACGCTGAATCCGAGCAGGAAATTTTTGAGAACTTGCTTGAGGTATATAAAGGTAAAACTTTAATTTTAGTATCACATAGATTTTCAACAGTTAGAAAAGCCCAAAAAATTATTGTTTTGGATCAAGGAGAAATTGTGGAATCAGGCTCTCATGAAGAATTGCTGGCTATAAATGGTAAATATGCCAGTATGTATTTAGCCCAAGCAAAAGGATATAAATAAACTATTCTATAAAGTAAATTAATAACAATATGCCCTATATTCAACCAATAATTGAGTCTTCTGTACTTAAGCTTGTTCTGCCTAATATGGATTTAGTTTCAAGCTATTTAGACTGCCAGCAGAAAATTGTCATCAAAGGTGGTCGTCCGAACCAAGCTGAAATCGAGGCCGAGATTGAACTATTAAAAACTGATCCACAAAAAGTATTACAGAAATTTGAAGATGAGAGAAACGGAATTAATTTATCTGAAGGTAAAGTTGCTAAAACAAAATTATGGATAGTTTCCAGTAATGAGGTTGTTGGCAGCTTAGTTTTGACTAAAATACTCCCTAAAAATCATACCTATCCAAGTAATTTAGGGTATATAATTAAACCAAGCCAGCGCGGAAAAGGTTATGCAACAGAAGCATGCCGATTAGGCTTGCAAGTTTTGAAATCTGATTTTGGTTTGGAAAAAGCTTATATTTCTTGTAATCAAGACAACCCAGCATCACGCAGGGTAATAGAAAAAAACGGCGGGACTTTGTTTGATGAGGTTTTAGGTCCGGATGGTATAGCTAAGTTGAGGTTTTTGGTTGAGTTATAGTCTTTAGTCTATTTGACATGCTCAGTGTCGTAATATTCTCTATAATAATTTTTAAATATATCCGGTTTACTTATCTCACTTCTAGGTAAAAATAAAACATTCTCACTCTCTAAGTTTTTAATTAACCTTAAGTCTTTTTCGTTACTATTAATATATAAGATATGAATCGGTATATTTTTATCTATATCATACCTTGAAATTATAATTTTATCTTCGTCAATTTCATTAAAAACTTTTATATATACAGGCTTTAAGTTATTGATACCACCAATTTGGAATTGAAAATTATGGTTATTTTTATATCTACCAGGTACTTTAGGATTCTTTCTGAAATGGATTTTATTTTGCAAGAAATTATTAGAGATTTCTTCATAAAAAAGTTTCCATAAATTTGTTGGATTCATTGTTAGACTCATTGAATCTATCTCGAGTACACTATAGACCAGATTAAGAAATTTTTTATTAAATTCGATCTGACTGTTACTATCAACCTCTATATATATCTCACTATCTTCTTTGTCAAAGCCAATCCCATAGTTGGAGGTAATATTTTCGATTGTCTCTATTTTTGCTGGACCAAAGTTGAATCCCAGTGATTGCATATTCTGCATTGTAAAACAATTATCGCTTACAATAAATTTATTCCTCTGCTCACTAATATAAAAAGATACTTGTTCACCATTTTTATTGTAAGCTGGTACGAAGATTTCATAAATTAAGCCATGCTCACACTGACCCGCTTCCTCTAAACGTATGTTTGATGAATACCAGGCTGAAAAATTCGTTATTAATTCTTGAAGCATATGAGATTAGTATTGGTTTTCACTAAATAGCCCTCTGTCTATGTCTGTTAACTCTATTGTAACATATTCGGCAAATTTTGTAAAAACATATGATATATTATTTAAGTCAAAGTTTTTGAAATATGTAAAATAACTAATTGGAATATTAAATTTAGTCTTTCCTAAAGTAATAATTGATCCATGTACGACTTGGTTCTCATATTGTTTTAACTCTGCTATACTAATAAAAGGATTTTCTTTGTTAGTATGGGTGTTGAGGTTCGGTCTAACTGAAATTCTTAATATTACTTCTGAAGATACTTTTTCTAAAAGGCAAAAGGTATATTTGGGGTGATTGTCAAGCCCCCGAAAAACTAGACACTTAATTCTAAACTTTTAAACTGATTTTCTTGATCTTTTTTAAACTGATTTTGTACTTGACTTAGCTCCTCATATTTCCTCCTAAAATTAGCAGGCATTTCTCTAATTGAAGTATGAATCCTTTTATTGTTGTAATAGTAAATCTGCTTGTAAATAGCTTCACCTGCAAGTTCCACAGATTTGAATCTGTTTAATCTACCCAGTTCAAATTTAAATTTACCGTAAAAACTCTCCTGATACCCGTTTTCCCAAGGACTGGCTTTTTTAGATAATGAAATACCAATACCTAGATCGTTTAACAATTCCTGATAATCATACGAGGTATATTCACTACCCTGATCAGAGTGAAATATGCTAGGTGCTCCAAATCTTTTAATCGCCATACCCAAAGCTTTTGTCACTAAAGCAGTATTATGCCTGTTACTAATTTCAAACCCTACAACTTCTTTAGAAAAAGTATCAATAACTGTAGCTAAGTAAAGAAATGAGTTGTTGTAGCTAAGATATGTAAAATCAGCTGACCATGCTTGATTAGGTTTTGTTAACTGTTTTTCTGTAATAATTGGTTTAAGCAGATTTGGTATTTCTAATTCAACCCTACCTAAATCACACTTTTTAACTAAATATTTTGGCTTCCTGTAATGTGGATAGATACTAAATTTCCTCATAATCCGTCTTGCCCTATTATTACTCCACTTAAAGTAAATAGCTACCCTACGGTAGCCATAACAAGGATTGTCCTCAAGTAACGATAATATTTCTTGTTTATGATGATTATCTGACAGATTTCGTTTAGAAGTCAGATAAAGTGATGTTCTATTGAGCTTAAGAATATTAGCCAGTAGCGATTTGTTTGTACTTGGATACTCAATTAAGCAGACTCTAGCCAGTTTTAACCTTTCAGATTTAGGCAGTTTGTTGATTTCAAAACAGTTTATCTTTTTTTTTATTCAGCTTATCAACATCAATTGTAAGTCTACCTATTAAATCAATTAATTGTTGTTTTTCTCTTTTCAGTCTTGCTACTTCTAGAGTTAAGTTTTGTTGATGACCTGATTCTAGCATCTTGTTTTTAGTCCAACCATATACTGTTTTTTCGTTTAATCCGTTCTCACGACATATTTCTACAATACTTTTACCTGATGTTTTAATTTGCTCAAGGATTTGATCTTTGAGTTCTTGAGGGAAACGCCTGCCTTTCATAACATAAATTATGTAACTGTTTTAAAATGTAACTGTTTTAAATCATTTCTGAATAGTTCAGAAACTTATGTCTAGTTTAGCAGATGCGGGTCAGATACAATTTAGCTTTACTCCCAAATCTAGCTTTTTTTAAACTAGTATTAAACTCATTGAATATAATGGAGAAATTGAACTTCAGAAATTCCTGTATGCAATTCAATTCTGCATTATGTTTTGTCTCACTATTTCTCAATCTTATGCTTCTATAAAAAAAACTCGTCGGAAAGATTTTTGAATTTCTTTGGTTTAGATAATAATAATCTTAGCTCATTATGCACCTCAATAGGTAGATCTTGAAATAAGGACATATTTTTTTGTAATGGAAAGTAAAGTACAAGTGTTTAATCATAGCTGATTATTTCAGTCAAGTCCAAACAAAACTATACGTCAGACAAGTAACTAAAGTTTCAGAATTATGTCTCTTATTATATGAGTAAATCTAAGCTCGGAATATAGAGTAATTTATATACCTGCAAATTCAGATATTAATGTAAATAGTTGGGAAAAGGAGATAATAAGGGTAATGACTCCTGATGAGAAATTTATTATAGAATATGATTTTCAGTCTTGCCCGAGAAAAGAAATCAAAGCAAGTGGAGAGTATTTAAAAATCTATCAAGAGAGAAAGCAAAAAAGGCAAAGAGAAGTGTGATAGTTATTTTATTTAATCTTAAAAAGCAGACTCGACTTTGCTAGAGGGTCAAGTTATACATTTTAGCTTTTCAACCCAGATAAACGAGTTTGCAAATAAGTGACTTTTATGCTTTATTTGTTTTATATATGGAAGATTTACCTGGAAAATTTAGTGAAAAAATAATCGTTGATGAGGTTGAAAAGAGGGAGCTGATGAAAACAAAAATGCTAGCTTTTTACGAAGGTCTTGATCTAAAAAGTGGTTATTCCAAAGAGATAGTATTAACTATACTTTCAATATTATTTAGATTTTACAATAAAATGAAGCAACCTTTTACTTTAACTAAAGAAGAGTCGAGTCTGTTACTTTCGATTTTACAAACAGAGGATGAATTAAAGCTACAAGTGCTATATATTAACTGGCTTTATCCAAAAATTGTAAATGGTAGGCAGGATAAGTTGCCTAGTTCATCTAAAGCATCTCAGCAACTTCAAGCTGCTTTTTCTGAGGGACTTTTTGATCATAAAAATTTAGAAAAGATTAATGAAGATTACGAAAATGAGTTAATTAAGCTTGAAGATTTAAAACAGTATTATTTTGGTCTACTTCATTTAGAAGGTGCATTAGATTGGGAATTAACACCGTCATACGAGTCCAAACAGTTGATAAACAAGCTATTAAGCCTAAAATTTATAAATCAGTCTGAAGAATAAGAAAATTTTTATCCCTCAATAATTTGTTAACAAAAAAACAACCCCTATTTCTAGGGGCTTTCATGTGTACTAAAATCAACGTTTAAACTAAAGCAACTCCACATCTGCAAAAACTGCGTTGTCTTCAATAAATCTTTTTCTAGGCTCTACGTCGCTACCCATCAAATCTTCAAAAACCTTGTCGGCTATTGCCGCTTCTCCGATTGTTACCTGGTATAGTAAGCGAGTTTTAGGGTCCATAGTGGTGTCCCAAAGCTGCTCAGGATTCATTTCACCAAGTCCTTTATAACGTTGTATTTCAAACTTGAAAGCTTTGTCCGGACTATCAGTCTGAACTTTTTTAAGCAAAGTCTCTTTCTCTAAATCACTGTAAACGTATTCAAACTTTTTACCCCATTGTATTTTGTAAAGAGGTGGTCGAGCCATGTAAATGTATCCATCTTCAATCAATTTCGGCATGTAACGATAAAAGAAAGTCAATAAAAGTGTGGTAATGTGAGCTCCATCTACGTCAGCATCTGTCATTAAAATAATTTTGTGGTATCTCAATTTTTCCACATCAAATTTATCTCCAATTCCGGTACCAAAGGCAATTACCATATTTTTGATACCTTCGTAGTTCAATATTCTGTCCAAAGTAGCTTTTTCAGTATTTAAAACTTTACCTCTAAGTGGCAAAATAGCTTGGGTATGCCTATCTCTTCCTTGTTTAGCACTACCACCGGCAGAATCTCCCTCTACGATATATATTTCTGATTTTTCAGGATTTTTCTCACTACAATCGGCCAATTTGCCCGGTAAAGCCATGCTTTCAAGCACCCCTTTTCTCAGTACGTTGTCTCGAGCTGCTCTAGCTGCCAGTCTAGCTTTCATAGCCAGTTGAGCTTTTTGTACAATAGATGCACCGATAGCAGGATTTTCTTCCAAATAAGTACCAAACTTATCCGTTACAAGTCTATCAGTAAAGGTTCTGGCAATTGTAGAACCCAATTTTACTTTTGATTGTGAGGTAAACTGAGGATCAGTCATTTTGATGGATAAAACTACTCTGACACCTTCTTTTAAATCATCGCTGGTAAACTTTTCATCTTTTTTGAAATAATTTTTGCTAGCTGCGTAGTTATTGATCAATTTTGTTAAAGCTGTTTTATATCCTGTGACATGCATTCCACCTTCAGCATTCATAATACCGTTGGTAAAAGCATACAATTTTTCGTTGTAATCTGAGCCGTAAGCGATGGCCATTTCCAAGTGAAAGTTTTCTGCCTCACCTTCCATATGGATGATAGGAGTTTGTAACTGTTCACCTTTAGTGATGTCCTCAAGATAAGTGTAGATTCCTTTTGGAAAGCAATACTGAGCTGATTTGGTAGCTCTGTTTTTTGCAGCAGGTTTTTCTAGATTATCATCCTCAGAATTTTCGGTTTCAGGGCTTTCACTATTTGTATTAGAAGAGTCACCCATAGCTTCTACTTCAAAAAGAATGTTGAACCCTTTGTTTAGATAAGCTTTGTTTTTTAAATCCTCATCAATCTCTTTTATATTAAACTCAGTTGTTTCGAACATGGACTTGTCAGGCCAAAATGAGACTATAGTACCGGTTTTTTTCCAAACTGTATTGCCGATTAATTCAGGAAATTTGCCGGCTAGTAGATTTTCATCGAAAACTTGTATCTCGCCGATAGTTTTACCCTTAGAAAAGCTTAAATAACTCACTTTTTTGTCTCTAAGCACCCAAACTTCCATTTTTTCAGATAAAGCATTTACTACACTAGCACCAACACCGTGTAAACCTCCGGAAAACTTATAGTTGGCCTGGTCAAATTTACCTCCGGCGTGGAGTACGGTCATAATGGTTTCCAGGGCTGTTTTGCCGGTTTTGGAGTGAATATCAGTAGGGATACCACGGCCGTCATCAGAGACTAAAATTGAATTATCATTTCTTATCACAACTTTCATGGTGGTAGCGTGTCCCGCCATAAATTCATCTACGGAATTATCTAAAATCTCTCCAAGACATCTATGTAATCCCTCTTTTCCTGTATTTCCAATATACATTCCCGGTCTCTTTCGAACTGCTTCTAAACCCTCTAAAACTGTAATGTTGGACGCTTCGTAGTTTGTTGACATAGCTTAAAAGTCAAGGATTTATCTGCTTTTGTCAACTGTTTTGCTCTGTATTATCCAAAGAAGAAGGCTACTAATTTAGATCAAACTGGATAAAACGTGACAAAAACCAAAATATATTATATAATATGGCTGATTAAATTAAATTTATATGGAATTCTTTGCAATCATTATAGCAATCATCATAGTTTTAGTACTTTTTTCATCTATCAAAATCGTAAAACAACAAACCGCTTACACCGTAGAAACCTTAGGTAAATTCTCTAGAGTCATTTTTCCGGGTTTAAATCTTGTGATTCCATTTATTGAAACTACAGCTCGAAAAGTGAATTTGGCTACTTTAACTTTGGACTTTTCTATTTTAGCTATTACTGCGGACAAAGTAAATATCAGTATTGATACTACCCTGGTCTATAAAGTAATTCAAGAAAAAGTTTATGAAGCAGCCTATTCAATTGATAATCCGGTAAGTACGATCAAAGCTTTGGTAGAAAATGCTATTAGAGCCTTCGTAGCAACCCAAACCCACGAAGAAGTAATCAGAAGTAGAGATGAAATGACTGATTATTTGACTCATCATCTTAAATCCAGACTATCTGACTTCGGGTTCAATATGGACTCATTCCAATTTAGAGACATTACTTTGCCAAAAGAAATTACTGAGGCTATGAGCAGGGTAGTGGCTTCTAAAAGATTACAGGAAGCAGCTCAAAATGAAGCAGAAGCAGAGTATATTAGAGCCGTAAAAACTGCAGAAGGCCAGAAACAAACTAGATTATTGCAAGGGCAGGGGTTGGCTCTTGAGAGAAAAGCTATCATTGACGGTTTGTCTGAATCAATTAAAGAACTTCAATCTTCTACTGGAGTTACCAGCCAATCTGTAATGAACTTGGTCATGTTAAACCAATATATTGATATGCTTAGATCAGTTTCCAATGATAAAAGTGGTAATACAAAAACAGTATTTGTAAACCCTACTCCTCAGGGAATGCAAAGTATAATGCAGGAAACTAGTGAGCTTTTAAATAAGTAGTAAACCAGTTAGAAATCGTCTCATCGTCTCAAAACTAGTTCAACCACTCTAGTTTATTTTGCTGTTGCTTTAGCTCTATTTTTCTGCTGCTTAAGTCTTGTTTTTTCTCTTCAATAATTTCAGGATCAGCGTTGTCCAAAAATTTCTGGTTGCTCAGTTGAGCCTCAAGTTGGGAAATTTGCTTCTCAAGATCGGTGATTAGTTTATTAGTTCTCTGTATTTCAGCTTGCTTGTCTTTAATATAAGACAAAATGTCCAGGTTATATTGGTAATTTTGAGTTTTGACGGCAAATAAATCAGGTTTTTGCTCGTTTACTAGCTCAGCTTTGCATAATAATCTGACAAAATTAGTGTATTTAAGTAAAATACTGTCTTGGGTGTAGACCTCGATTAAATTACCCGGGTCAATTGCAAATAAGCCCCTCAATGATCTAAAATTTTCTACAAAATCCACTACATTTTCAAACTCATTACTTTGATTTTCTTGATTCAATTTAGCTAATAGGTTTTTGGCCCAATTACTATCTTTAGCTTCAAAAGCCAGAATTTGTTTTTCTTTAAAAAATTTTTCCCAGAGTGCCTCGGTTTCAAAGGGCATATATGGGGAAAGAGTAATAATATATTGCCTAAAAAGCTGTTTTGCAAATCCTAGCTGACTCTCGTCGGTTTTTAAATACTCAACATACCAGTCAGCAAAATAATCCCACAAAAATTTGTACAAAGCGTCTACCGAATGAGCTAATTCATAATCTTCTAGCCTCTCATCTAAAACTTTCTCCAAATTTACATATTTTTCTAATATCCAAATAGAAGCCGGTGACAACTGCTCAACATCAAAAGAGTCTGACATATATAATTTTTATTCAAGCAGTATATACAAAAAAGGTCAACTTGAATTAATTTTTGAGTGACTTAATCTGTCTGAAGTTTCAAGTAAAAATTGGAAATGGTTGTTAAAGCGAGTAACTTAACTTTTCTGCCTGTGTTTTGGATAACAATAAAAGCTATATTAGCTAGTCCCAGGTACAGTAAATTTTGATTAAAAGAAGGAGAGGGGATACTGGAAATTTTTGCAATTGAGGGAATCATTGCTTCTGCAGTTTGTGATTTAGGCAAAGTATAAACGTTTCTCTGAGCATAATTAATTTGCGGAGGTGTAACTAACTGAATATTTTCTACAGTGGGGGTTTGGACTATCTCTATTTTTGGTGTTTGTACAGCAATAACCACGGGGGTAGGAACTTTTTTAACCACTGACCTATTAATTGGTTTTTGTTTAACTGGAACGGCAATTTTATTTACAAATTCCTTTTTTTGTGATATAAAATTAGGATTAGGCTTGGCCTGAGCGGGTATACTTTCTGTTGAAGCAATTTCTGTTGCACCGGATATGTTGTTTTGTATGGTGGGATTAGATGTAATTACGGGAGCGGTGACTGTATTTGTTTCTGAAATAGGGGATGTGACTGGTTGTTGAGTGAACGCTGATCCTGTACCTGGTGTTCCGTAATTATTGGGGTAATAGCTACTGGTTGTACTAAGCTTTGCTGCTCCATTTTTAGATTCAAAGTAAATAGAATGTTTTGCATCCTGACTTTTACTTGCTTCTAATTGCTGAATTTCTGTGTTAACAAGACTCTTTTGATCTATTATTACACCGACAGTGTTTTTTAAACCGACACCTATATACTTATCTCCGGAAGTATTTCCACTTATATAATAAAGAGAACTAAGCTTGGCATAATTAGTATTTGAAAGTTCCAGAGTGCTTGTAATTCGACTGTCGGAATTTACTAAGATTTTATAGCTTTTGGGCTGTATTGAAATATTAGGTATTACTCTATTGAGATTGGTAGAACCAAGGTCTCTTCCCATAGAAATGGTCCACTGATTCAAATTTACTGCTTCTGAACTTGGATTATAGATTTCAATCCACTTATCATTGGCACAGGTGGCTCCTCTACCTACAGCATTACAATCCATACTCCCCGCATAATTTATCTCACTTATATAAATACTGTCCTCCGCATTTGCTCTAACATCTATATTTATCAAATTAGGCAAACTAAAAGCAATTAAAATAAACAAAAATTTTGCAACAAATTTCATAATAAAAGATACATATGAAAATGGCTGCTTTCTGTCAAGAAACATAAAAGTAGCAAAAGTGCTGATTAGCTTGAATTATATACACTTCTGGATTTTAAAAGAGCTGAATTTATGAGAATTGGACAAAAATTTACCTTAAATTGACAAATTTCAGTTCAGACTGTAAATTAAACCAAATATATTATGCCTACATTATTAAAAAACAAACGATTTCTACTCATCGGATTCTCTTCTGTACTAGTAGTTTTATTACTGCTTTGGCTTGGTGTTGCCGCATATATTGTAAATCAAGCCCCAAAACTCACCTTTGATACAGCAAAAAGTAAAAACATTGACTATGGGGTGGATTATACTACAGTCTTTAGAAACAACAGTAAGGGTGAAAAAATAGAAATTATTACCGTCCCTCAAAAACCTAACGTCTCAAATCAAAAAATTGTATTGTACTTGCATGGAAATGTGGGAAGATTGCCCTATATCATGAAAGATGCTACTGATTATGGGATAGTAGTATCACCTGCGTACCCTGGCTATTCCGGATCAGAGGGTATTCCAACTTCTGAAAATGTTTATGAAACTTTGGATATTACCATGAAATATTTATTTGATTTAGGTTTTTACGAAGACCAAATTACAGTTTTAGGCCACTCTATGGGTGCTTCTCCAGCTGTATACGCGGCTCAAAAATATCCAAAGCTAAACAAAGTCATTGCAGTCAACACTTTTTACAGTATGCAGAAAATGTGTGAAACTAAATACTCTATATTTTGTGTCCTCGGGGGAAACTTCCTAAATACTGCAAAAATTGCTCCGGAAGCTAAGGCTAGAATTAACTTTTTTTGTAACCCAAATGATAATTATGTTCCTACCAAACAATGTAGAGACTTGTACGAAAAAATTGGTAGTAAGGACAAAAAACTATTTGATATTTCCGGCACTCATGAGACATTTCCTGTAGAGGAGGCTTTTAGAAATCAGTAGAATTGACTATTTTTTAAAAAAAGCTTTCCGTTTGGTGGTGATTTACAACAATTTACATCTAAAAGAGAGATTTAAAGCTTACTTACAAAATTCTGTAAAAAACCTCGAGAAAGAGCTGGTGTTGGAAATTATTCATGCAAATAACGATTTAGCATCTTCAAAGTATATTCAAATTAAGCAAAAAATTGGTGAATCTCTAGGGATACAAGTGAATTTACATAAATACGAGACTGTTGATAAAGAGTTGATAATTAATCATCTTAAAAATGTAGAAAAAAATAAGTTTGGTTTGATCTTTCAATTGCCTGTACCCGTAGAAATTGATTACTTGGTGTCTAAAACACCTTTAATTTCAGATGTAGACTTGCTTTCAGAAAATAGTAGTATACTTTGGGATGGTTTGTTTTTACCTCCTACTATCGGGGCTATAGACCTAGTTTTGAAAGACATTTTTGAGTCAGGGATTGAATTTCCTGCAATTCTAGATCAAAAACTTGATTTATCAAGTAAAATTGTGTGTGTAGTTGGGCAAGGCAGGCTAGTCGGTGGGCCTTTATTGCGTTATTTAAAAGATAGAAATGCAACTATAATTTCCATAAATAAACTTACTGAGTCTCCAAATATTTTGTGTAAACAAGCGGACATTGTAATTTCGGCTGCCGGTAGTCCTGACTTGATAGATTCAAACTGGATAAAGCCCGGCTCGATAATAATTGATTCTTCCACTAGTGAAGAAGGCGGTAAATTGGTTGGAGATGTGAAGAAAGATGGTATTCCGGAGCCTGTAACTATATCTCCCAGCCCGGGTGGTATCGGTAATATTACGGTTTTATACCTATTTTATAACTTATATAAATTGCAAAAATTAGAAAAATCTTATGTTTAAAAAACTTTTAAGTACCTTTATCGTTATTGTTTCGATTGGATTATGTTTACCTATTGGAATTTTAGCGCAAAATGCAGGTCAAGAACAAAATGTTGATCCAAATGAATACTATAAAGCTGAGGTTGTAAAGGTTTTGACTGAGGATAAATCTGAAAATCACTATGATGCCTTGGTTAGAGTAAAATTATTAGAGGGCCCTAATAAAAATGAGGAAATTAATATAAAATTTCAAAAACTAGCAGGTATATCTGAAGCCGAAAAACTTTCCAAGGGAGAGAAAATAATTGTGATAAAGACTGAAAGCAGTGAAGGTGCAGAATATTTCCTGGTTGATAGGTATAGAATGGATGCTGTGATTATACTACTAATTGTAGTAGTACTTGTAGCAATTTTGATTGCTAGATTTAAAGCAGTAAATGCGATCATAGGTTTAGGCTTGAGTATTTTGATTCTAGTAAAGTATGCGATTCCGGCTCTTACTTCTGGTCAAAATCCGATAGTAGTGGGTATACTGGGCTCAGGACTTATCATAGTTACTTCTATGTTTTTGGCTCATGGGTTTAATCGCAGAACCTCAGTTTCTGTCCTGGCAACCTTTATTACTATTACCATTAGCATTATAATTTCAATCCTGACAGTCAATTTTACTAAATTGTTCGGCTTGGGTACTGAAGATGCTTACTTTCTACAAAACAGCCAGTTCGGACAAATTGATGTAAGAGGTTTATTGTTGGCCGGAATAATTGTAGGTACCTTGGGAATTTTAGATGACATTACTGTGGCACAAGTAGCAATTGTAGAAGAAATTAATGATGTAGATAAAAGTATTCCATTTTGGGATTTATTTAAAAGAGGGTTGAATGTTGGTAAAGAGCATATCGCTTCACTAGTTAATACACTGGCTTTGGCATATGTAGGGGCCTCTTTTCCTTTACTTTTGAGCTTTAGTATCTCGCAAGGACAACCATTGTGGGTAATCGCTAATAGTGAGATGATTATTGAGGAAGTAGCTCGTACCTTACTCGGAAGTTTAGCTTTGATTTTGGCGGTACCGATTGCCACCTTTTTAGGAGTATATTTTATAAAATATCCTGTTAGCTGGTTACAAAAATTACCTGAAAGTAAAGAACATGGCCACTCTCATGGACATACTCATATTCATTAACCTCCGCAGGTACTTGGGCTAAGTGGTTCAAGATGATTAAATCTATCTTTTATTTGAGTTTCAGTGGGCTCATCTTTTTGAATAAAAATCACTACGTTACCAATTAGGTTATTTATTTCTTTCAATTCCTCTTCTGTTGGTTGAGTCGTATCTGCGCTGGTGTTAGTTATATTTGTGGAATCACTACTAGCTGGAACACTAGGCTTTAAACTATCAGCATGTGCGTGTGGTTCACCTCCATGTGCAAATGCAGGCAAACTTAAAAAACTTTGATTCAGCTGGCTTTTTTGTCCGAAGAAAGTTTCTAGGTTTTGATTTAATAAATCTGATTCCGTTCTTTTTTGATAGTTATCTGTGTCTCCAGTATAAACGTATATTATATCATTTTTTTCAGGTTTAGGCAAGAGATTACCATGAGTTTTTACAGCCTTAATCTGTGGCGGAAGTTGGGAAAAGCTGTCTAATCTAAATCCTAAAATATCATCAATACCACCAATTTTGTTTAAACCATAATACTTTAAAACCTGTCCACCCGTTATATCCTTCCAGTGAATATGGATAATTTGATCTTTTCCATCGTGTAAATGAATCGGATTTTCTGTAAGTGCACCTGTACACTGCCCTTTTTCGTAAACTTGCTGAAACTTACTATCAGCTAAATTAACGTATTCGCCGTGATAAACAACTTGCATGCGAAAATGTAAGTGATCAACTTGGGGATAATTTATACTGTTTGTAGATAATCCTTTTGTTAAAATCAGAAATCCGCTTAATCCTAGTATTAAAATTGCAGATAAACTAAATACAAATATTTTAAAACCTCTGAATTTCCACAGAGTACTGATTAGATTTTTGTCTTTTTGATCCATGCGAGTATTTAAAACCTATAAAATAAATTTGTAAAGCTAAAATTAGGCAACAACAATAACCAACCTTGGGAAAAGTAGTTCAAATTTAAATTGAAAATCTGTCTTATTTTTTAACTCTAAAATCAGTATCAATAATTTTATCTACAGTTTTTTTGTCTCCCAACTTACCTAACCAGCCGTTAAATAACTCCGTACCAAGAATTGTGATTAAAGCTAAATCATCGATTTGTCCCAAAATGGGTATGAAATCAGGAATTAAATCTATAGGGCTAATTATATATAATACTGTACCTATTACTACCAACCATTTATATTTTGGATTTTTTAAAGCGTCTCTGTATATTTTGTATAAATTCATAAATTTTTGTTTTAGCTCTTAATTTAAGGAAAAAAGTATAGTATTTGTCAATGAAATTTTAAAACCCGCTTGCTGGGCGGGTAGGTTTGTTTTGTTTTTATTAAGCTAAATTAGAATTGTAAAACAATCATTGTATTAATTTTAGTTATTTCAAAACTTGATTTGGTGTTTGGCTTTGGATCTTGAAAATCTATAGTTTTTGGTGTTATTTCACCGGTAATTTGCAATTTAGCTTTTTCAGACAGATTCTGTCCTGTTAGTGCTTTAACAAAAATTTCGTTTTTAACAATATAAACTTCTCTAGTTGTGTCATTTTCAATTAATGTATAACCTTGTGTTGCCATTCCTGCTCCCAATAATGCAAAAGAAGCATAAATACGGTTTTCAGGTCCATATTTTTTGAGGGTTTCTTCATAGTTAATATAGTTATCCACAAATTCTTTATCTGAATATACATCCTTACAACTTATAGGCCAGGTTTTGTACAAATATGGATTACACTCGGGTGCGAACATATCTGTTAAGCTTGCTTCGGTAAGTTTATTTACTTGTTTGGTTTTTGAATTATATTCATATACTCTGACAAAACCCATTCCTCCCTCGCCTCCAGATTCCAAAATATATTGACCCCTTTCGGATTTTCTACCTAAATAAACGCTATTAAATATACATCTACCATTTTCGCCACTCCCTTTGCAATCTCTAAAAGTAGCTAATTTTTGGTTAGTTTGTGAGTCTAAAATATCGCAGACTTCCTTACCATTATCAGTTTCATTATAACAGCCATTACCAGTTAATTTGATATTTAGGTCTTGTGTGTTTTTAGCAGAATTTGAATCGGAAGAGCCAGAATTTGAAAGTGCTTTGAGATCGACGCTGAAACCAAAATCTTTATTTTTCGTGGTGTTAGTAATATTTAGGCCGTATACATAATTTTCGTTATCTGCAAAAGTAAGTACTAATCCATTTGGATATCCGTTTCTGCTTGATAAAATTTTGCTTGGATTAATATTTTTTCTGAAATTTTCGCTTATGAATGGAATATCAGATACTTTAGCAGGTTTTAAATTTTTAGTATCAGCACTATTTTCTTTCCAGCTTTCTTCAGTATTTTTATTATAACAATAAAAAGTTATATCATCCCCATCTATAAATGTAGCTTTATCTTTGGCTATAGGAGTATTGCTCAAAATAATTAAATTGTCTCTGTATGAAGTATTTTCACTATACCGTACATTTGGACTGTATTTGATATCCAGCCTATCAAAACATGATTTAATATTAGTAGCTTGCTTAGCCTGTTCAAGAGGCAATTGATCTGAAAATGAGTTTTGGACTATAGAATTAAATTGGAGCTGAATTAAGTTAATAAGAGTTTTGTCTGTGGTCGTTCCGGATTTTATTGAATAGATCTTATTTTTAAATATAAAGCTGTAGGAAAGAAACTTACCACCGTAAGAATTAGTCTTTGAATACTTTGTTATATTTTGGATATCAGCCTGAGTTATAAACCAGCCGGATTCGCTTTGTAAGGTTTCTTTGCTAATTTTTTGCTTTTGAATTGTATCTTTCTGATCACCGGATTCAACTGTATCCTGAGCTACTTTTTTACCCCAATCAGAATCCGTAGGGACACAATCTATGCTAAGGTTTGTACTAATTTCCTTATTTGCTGGTTGATAGACATAGTCTGCTGTTATCTCTACGTTAGTAATAGCTATATTGTAACTTCCACCCTGTTCAAGTATATTTTGATAGTATTTTGTCTCTAAGCCATCTATCTTTTTAGGAAATTTTAAAGCTAAATCGCATTCGTTCAATTTTGTCACATAGTTGTTTTCGTCAGGTTTTAAAGCAGTGTAGGGATCTTTATCCTGCTGCTTGTTGGCTGCAAATAAGTTTTTAGCTAATGTAGAAGGTTTTAAATCAGTTGGGGCTAGTGTTTCAGCTGCTGCAGCTCCCACTCCTGTAATTAAGATTAATGCAATAAATGCTGTAAGTACTGTATGTTTGGCGGTAAAATAAATAAATTTTAAATAATTGTCTTTTAGGGTCATAAAAATGTTGGGGCTTTCAAGGCTACTATGTTTTAAATATGCCCTCATTGAATTTCGCCTGTGTTTTAGATAGTGTTTATCTTGCTCAAACCAACTCTGCCAGTCTTCATGTTGTTCAAATGGATTTTTAGTAGTCATAATTCTTTGTTTTTTATTTAATCGTTCCATAATTGTTTACATTTTTCCCTAAGCTTTTTTAGATTTCTGCTTAGTTTCTGTCTCACATTATCCGGCTTCAAATTTAATTCTTTGGCTACATCAACTGCTTTTTTATCTTGCATAATGACATTTTCAACAATTAAATAATCCTGTCCGGTCAAATGATTTTTAACACAATTCATTAAGTGTTGCAGTCTCTCCTCCAAATGTTCACTGCGATAATTTTCTACTTTTTCCTCCTCCAAATCAAAATTCTCATCTAAATTAGTATAGATCGGTTGTTTGGATTTTGTAGTAATAAATTTTAGCATTTGATTATGGGCAATTTTCCAAAGATATCCGTGAGGACTTTGAATTTGGTTTTGATTGTCTGATAATTTATCTATAAACACAGTAAGTGTAACGCTGGTTAAATCTTCTACATCCAAGCGATTGCTCAGTCTGCGGTAAAAATATCCATATACTTTGGGGTGATACTCCAGCCAAAGCTGCTCTATTTCAAATGGGGTCATGGAACTTGCTCAAATTCTACTTGTATAGTACCGATTTTTTGCAAAACGTGACAGGCTGCATTACCTAGTAATGACAAACTGAGCTTTATGGCGGGCTTTACAGTTTAAAAATATTTTCAAAGAAATTAAAACAAGCTTATTAGAATAACACTTGAGTCTGTGTCAAGCTTCTGTGTGATTGTTGACAAGATGAAAGCAGTGTATAATTATCCGGTTGAGATTTAGCCTATGATACGTCTTTTAAACGTAACTAAAAAATACACAGATAAACAACAATTTTCGCTTAATAATATCAGTTTAACTATAAATGCGGGGGAATTTGTATCAATAATCGGCCGTTCCGGTGCCGGAAAATCGACTTTACTTAAGATGCTTACAGGCGAAGAAAAACCTGATGGCAAGGGAGAGGTTTGGATAGAAGACATTAGAGTAGATAAAATCAAACCGGAATTTCTACCTTTTTTAAGAAGAAGAATTGGCTATATTTTCCAGGATTATAAACTGTTGTCTAGTCGAACTGTTTTTGAAAATGTTAGTTTGGCTATGGAGGTAGCGGGTGCCAGTAGAAAAGAGATTAATCGCGATGTGCCAAGATTGTTGGAGCTTGTAGGTATACCTGAGAAAGCAAAAAACTACCCTAGAGAACTAAGTGGTGGTGAAAAACAAAGAGTGGCTATTGCTAGAGCTTTGTCGCATAATCCAATTTTATTGATAGCTGACGAGCCTACGGGACAGCTGGATAAAGCAAACAGTTATGAAATTATCACTTTGCTTTTAAAAATTAACAATTCAGGTACTACAGTAATTTTGGCTACTCATGAGCAAGAAGTTGTAGATAAGCTTAAAAAACGAGTAGTTACAATACAAAAAGGACAGGTTATTTTGGACCAAGAGGTTGGGTTGTATTACATTTAAATTTGATTTGAACTAGTTACAATTATGTCGAGTTGTGGCACCTTTCTAAAATTTTGGGTAATATAAACAATTGGGCAAATTGCCAGTCTTATATTTAGTATTAAATCTAGCTAACCTAATCAGTATTTCATATCTAAATATATAAGTACAACATTCCTACAATAAGAAGCAACCAAATAATATCTAGCATTATAAAAGGAATGCCGAATTTAGTGGCATTAATTCCATGGGTGGATTCTGAATTTTTCCAGAAGTCAGCTTTCTCATGAGTAAAATACTTGGTTTTTTTGAAAATATGGATACTGTCTAGCACTAAATAACCTATGCTTGATAAAGCAATAAGCACAAAAAATATTTTGTAGAACATAAAGACTATTGGCTATCTTTATAATCAGTTGATATTTTGTCAATCAGCTTTAAATCTTCAATTTTTTTGAATCTAGGAAAAGATTGTCCATTTTTTTCGACGTTTTCCATAAACATTTTAATAGGCCTGATAGTAAAATCAACAGCTGATTCCTCAATCCATGGAGATTTGTATAAAGCTTTGTAAACTATAAAGATTTCATCAGTCTCTGAATGTTTGCCAGTTCCGACGATTTTATACGCATAGTTGAAAATATCTTTTTCCGGATTATGTTTAAAGTGATAATATAATTCACCGGCTTTAGGTAGGTCATGCATATTGCTCTGGACTAAAAGTTCAAAATAATAGTATGTTTATCAAATAACAATCTACAAATGTCAATTATCCAAAACTCCCAAGACCTCAATAGCCTCCGTGAAAGTTGCAAAATACTGGCAAGTTGTCTACATCATGTAAAAAATATGGTTAAACCCGGAATTTCCGCAGGCGAACTAAATAAGTTTGCAATTAATTTTATAGATAAATACAATGCCAAACCATCTTTTTTAGGTTTATACGGCTATCCTTATGCTTTAATTACCGAGTTAAATGAAGAAGTGGTTCATGGAATGTCTCCGGATGACAAAATAATCCCGGATAAATGTGTGGTCAGCTTTGATTGCGGTGTAAAATACAAAAATATGTATAGTGATATGTGTGTTTTGATGACAATAGGAGAAGTTGGTCCTGAAATAAAGATGTTGGTTGAGAAAACTGAAGAATCTTTATGTGCAGGAATCAAAGAAGTAAAAGCCGGAAAGAGGGTAGGTGATATAGGTTTTGCCGTAAATAAAGTGATTAAGGATGCAGGACTTGGAAATGTGCTTGATTTGGGGGGGCATGGACTTGGTTATAAACCGCATGATGAGCCGCATATTACACATGCAGGGCAGCGAGGAAAAGGGGCAAGACTATTTGAAAACCAGGTGATTGCAATTGAACCAATGGTTACTCTCGGTAGTGGAGAAGTAGATTTTGTACCTGTAAAAGGTAGCGGAATTGATGTGGTGATCAGTAGAGAAAGAGTGCCTTCAGCTCACATCGAACATACTGTTTTGGTGACTAAAAAAGGCTATGAAGTTTTGACTGAGATTGAGGAAAAAGATGTCTTACCTGTAATTTAAATCGTAAAAATCAAGAATTGACGCCTTGGTGGGCTATTTCAAGCTAAAACCGATTATTCCGATCTTAGATATTTCCGGTCTGATTCAAATCAAAGCTAACTTTACCCAACTTCACTTTAATTGTTCTGCTCTGTTCTTCGTATTTATATCCATTTGTACTATCTCCTCCAATTATTCTTCTAATAACCAACTCTACTTCATCATCCGGCTGTTTGCTCAAAATAACACGTCTAAGCGGAGAAGGGTTTTGATCTGTGGCTACCAACTTTGTACCGTTAAATTCAAGAATAATATCTCCTGCCTGAAGTCCGGATTGTTCTGCCGGAGAGCCTTTGGCTATTGCGTTTTCACCTGTAGCCCCTATTAAAATCTCACCATAATCAACGGGTAACCAAGCACTTTCTTTGGCTATGAGTGGAGTAATAGGCTTTGTATATACTCCTAGTCTGGGTCTTAAAATTATATTGTTTTTAGCATAACTATTTAAATCTGCCACAATTAAGTTGGAAGAAATGGCAAAACCGATGTTTTGTGAATCTGAAGTACCAAGAGTATTCATACCTATTAATCGACCTGTACTGTCAAATAATGGCCCTCCTGAGTTACCTTTGTTGATGGCTGCGTCAGTTTGTATCAAGCCGTCAATATATGATACTCGACTGGAAGTACACTGATCTACAAGCCCTTCACTATCACCACCAACTGTTCTGTTTAAGCCTGAAACTATACCTTTAGTCACACTGTTTTGTAATTGACCAAGTACATTACCTACGGCTATGGCCTCAGCTCCAATAGGGATACTGTTGCTGTCGCCGAATTTCACAGGAGTAAATTTTTGATTTTGATTTTTGATTTTTAAAATAGCTACATCATCAATCGGATCAACACTCATTAAATCAAGCTCGTAAGCCTGTTGATTTTGAGCTGCACCGTATATTTTGATATTATTGTTATTTGAAGTACATTTGTTTGCAATTACGTGTTTGTTGGTAATCACTAAACCATCTTCACTTACAATAAATCCTGTACCTGCAACAATATCTGAAGCTACGCCCAATCGATTGCTTTCTGATTTTACACTTAAAGAAAGTACCGCAGGCAATACTTCTTGTACTACTTGAGTTGTGGTTTTACTGTCTCCTGGTTCAATAAATTTAAAATTCTGAGCATTATTTAATCCAAGTAAACTTGTTAAAGCTTTATTTTCATCTTGTTTTATAGCCAAGTTGGAGGTTTGTTGATCTTTGTTTTCATTGACTACAAAATAATTTTTTAAAGCGGTGTTACCAATAATCCACTTACTTACAGGGCTGGTAGGCTGAAACAAAATATAGGCTAAAAGTCCGCTAATAAGAAGAACAATTAGTACTACAAAAATACCTAAAGTACGTAAAAATTCATTAATTGATTGGCTGATTGGTTTACGTTTGGGTTTGCGAGGTTGGTTATTTTCTTGAGGATTTTGATTTGAGTTTGGGAAGTTCATATTACTTTGATTTGTATTATTAGTTTTTTCGTTTTGAGGATTTTGTTGATTAGAAAGAATATTTAAGGGACTACTCTGAAAATTTCTACCATTATTATCTGTCATAGAATAACTATATTAGTACAATATATACAACATAGGCTAATTTTTGTCAAAATGATAATTATAAATCTGATCAGCTTATTTAGGCATATTTTCGGGTAAACTTACTTGCACAAACTAGTTAAATATGTTATTAATGGAAGACAGCGCAATTTTAGTGCAAAAATGTACAAGACTTATAAACTGATGTATAATTATTAATGTATTAGCGTACTTATGGCCAAAATATCTGAACCCGGACTGTTAATATTTCTCCTGCAAATCTCATTGCTGTTTATCTTGGCAAAGTTGGCAGGTAACTTCTTTAAAAAGATCAATCAGCCTCCCGTGATAGGAGAGCTTTTATCAGGATTGATACTTGGACCTACCATACTAGGTAACCTATTTCCTAGTACTTTTAACTGGTTATTTATTAATTCTACTCAGTCAGATTTAGCTTTAGATGGATTTGTGTACATGGCCTTGATTCTACTTTTATTTATAGTAGGGCTCGAAGTCAATTTAAAAACCATAGCTAAAGAAAAAAAAGTTGTATTTTGGAATAGTTTGATGGGATTAGTGATCCCTTTGGTATGTGGATTTAGCTCGGGTTGGCTTATGTATGATTTATTGGATTTAAAGATTTCCAGACCAATTTTTAGTATATTTTTTGGAGTAGCCTTGTCTATTTCAGCTTTGCCGGTGATTGCTAAAATCATGATAGATTTGGATTTGTTAAAGACTAGAATTGGAAGTATTATACTTGCTACAACTACAGTAAACGATGTGGTAGGTTGGATATTTTTTACAGTTCTTCTAAGTATCGCCGGTTCTGGTCATGGGGAGACTAAAAATATTCCGTTTTTAATTTTTTCCACAATCGGTTTTATTGCATTTTCACTTTTATTACTACCTAAATTGATTCGCACTTTGTTTACTAAGTTTGATAAACTGCAAAAGCTTGATAATTCTCTTGTGCTTGGAGTAGCAGTGGCTTTTTTATGTGCTTTAGCTACCGAATATATTGGTATACACGCTGTTTTCGGGGCATTTTTGGCCGGTGTAGCAATTGGGGATGTAAAATTGTTTTCTACTGAAGCTAAGGAAACTTTTAATCAATTTATTTAGAACATTCTCTCGCCCTTATTTTTTGCTTCTATAGGGCTCAAAGTTAATTTTTTCCAGAGTTTTAATTTCAGTTTAGTCCTGATTGTACTTGTAGTGGCTTGTGCAACTAAAATTGTAGCAGGATTAATCGGAGGTAAAATTTACAATTTAAATATGAGAAAATCTTTTGCAATAGGTATGGGTATAAATGCTAGAGGTGGCACGGGTATTATTCTGGCAGTTTTATCTTACAATGCAGAAATAATCAATCAAGAACTATTTACTGCTCTTGTGATAATGGCAATTGTCACTAGCATGATGAGTGGATTTAGTCTTAAAAGTTTACTAGTCAATCACAAAAATCGCAAGGAACACTCTGATGACTTAGTAGATTCTACTCAAAGCATTTCAGCTTAGTCACCCAATCTGGCTGAGTAAAGTCTCTTACACCGCCATAGTAGTTTTTGATCTTTTCCTCATCCCCCCTAAAATAAATTAGGCAAGTATCTTTAATAGCCTCAGCTTTACCTATTTCTATAGGAATCTGGGTTTTATTAAGGTTCTGCAATTTATTATAAAAAGCTACTTGAATATAAGGCTCTTGGTAATTACTGGATACAATAACTTTTTTAGGATTTTGTTTAAAGGCAGTTTCTAAAGCTTTATCAAAACCATAGCTCTCAAAACCGGGTTTGCTAAGTTCGGTATAGTTCGGATAATTGGTTGTGTTGTAATAGTAAAACATATGCCCGCCTATTTCAAACAACAGTACAAATAAAATCGCACCCGCTACAATCAGTCTTTTTTTGAGGTTGGTCGTGGTTTCGTAAAAGAGATTTAGACCAAAACAGGAAACCAGAAAGATAAATAGTCCAAGTAATAAACTTCTTAAAGCGTGTGGAGTGCTATCTGAAGTGAGAGCTGCAGCTATAGGAGAGATGAGTAGGTTGAAAAGCAGAAATAGACTAAACTGCTCCTTTTTCTGTTTACTTAGGATGTAGATTAAACCGACTACAAATAGGAAAAATACAACAAAAAAAGTTATTCCGCCGTACCCGACAGTGTGTCTAATATTGCTGTCACCTTTGAAAAGTAAAAAATTAGGAGTAAAATAAAGGCTATATTCGGTAAAAAACTTAATAACTTTTTCTTGTATACTTAGAGTACTACTTGCAATGTAGGAAATCGAATTGAATCTGTTGGTTAATCTGTCCGGATTGGAAAACAAGAAAATTAGCCAAGGAATTATAGCTAATAAGCTACCTAAAATAATCCCACCTAGCTTAAACCAATTTTCTCTTTGCCTGTATATAAATATCAAGCCTAAAATAAACAAAAAAGTTAGAAGTCGGGCAGTAGAGTAGGTATAGATGCTTAAACCAATGATCAAGCCTGTTAAAACAGCTAGAAAAACTCGTTTTTGCTTTAGAAATTTTAAATTTTGCAATATGTTTTGGCGATTAAATGGCTCTCTACTTGAAATTGAGACAGGCTGCTCCTGAATTTCTTTTTTTACTTGTTTTGTTTCGAACAAAATGTATATTAAATATAGAGAAATAGCTGTAGTAGTGAGTTGTGAGATCAATTCAAAAGAAACTCTAGAGAGATTAAAATAAATCGGTAAAAAACCAAAGCCTAAAATTGTGTATATCCTAATAAATAAATTGTCTTTAAATATTTTTCTGGTGAGTAGATAAACAAATATAAAACCGAGAAAATAAAAGACGAAGCTGGTTAAACGTAGACTAAATATAGAGAAACCGAAAATTTTAAATAGTAAGGCGGTAGTGTAAATATACAGCGGATTTTTGTATTCTCCAAATGCTTTAAAATACAATGGCCAGGAAGTACCAAATTCATCTGTACCTGACTCAGCAATCTTAATGGCGTTGTAACCTATAGAACTTTCATCAATGTAAAGACCTCTTGGAAGTGAATCAATGGAATAGAGGTGAGCAAAAATAACTATCAAGATTAAGACTATCTCTAGTATTAAAAACCAGTACTTTTTCAAAAATTGAGGGGTAAAATCGTACATAAAATTATTTTAAAGAGTAAATAAACACAACTTTGTTAGCTTGATATATAGGTTTAGTCTGAAGTAAATATTTTAAGTTCTGTCTACTTATACTAGCTCGATCGTCAGACTCTTTGTCAGTAGATTTATTTTGCTGACTCTTCCAAATTTCATCACTCAGATTTTGTAAAGTATTTATATCTACAACCAAGTAATCATCTTGTAAATCACTAATCCTAACCAATTTTAAATCTGTGGACAATCTATCTATTGTCTCTAATTTCTTGCCTTTGCCGGTAACTTTTGCAAAATATACTAAAAAGCTTGGTCCAAAATCTATATCAAATTTTACATTCCAAGTATCACCGGATTTTTGCTTAATAATTTGTTTTTCAACCAAGTAATTTATAGCTTTGCCTTGCTCTTCCTTCCAGCTAATTGTGGAGTCTGTGGCCAGTTGCCATTTCGGTTTTGTCCACAAATCGTTTACGTAAGTCAAACCTTGAGGGACTGCAAATATACCACAAATGATATAAATAACCAGAACAAAACCGCAAGATAAATCAAGGTACACTTTCTTTTGCTTGAAAATAAGATAAACTAACCAAGCTACACCGAAGTAAATAAATAGTAAGACTGTATAAAAATGCCTGTAACCGATTGTAAGTGTGCTGTTTTTAGCTATCAAATAATAAATTATCGGTAGGGCTAGGGCTAGGGCAGAAAAGTAAATATATTTATATTTTGTTTGAAGATAGTTTTTTGAAGTTTGAAGATATTGAGATAAATTATGTCTTTTGAGATATATTAAACTAAGAATACCCAGTAATATAAAAAGTAAAAACAAGAGTAACCCAGGATTTTCTTTGAACCAAAAGATACGATTAATAAATTGTCCGAAGCTAATTACTTCAAAATGGTCATCAACAAAATTTGGGATGCTATTTTCCGAGCGATTTAAAGAATGAATTGCTCCACCATGAATTCTAATAATAGGGTCTGTATACCATGAGCTTTGCAGAGGTATTCCCATGTTTGATACGGGAGTTCCGTTTCTATAAGCTACAAAAGTTAGGCTCCAAGTAGCTGCAAATAGTATTAAACTAGCTACTGTACTATATAAAAAAACAGTTCTTGTGAGGCCAAAGTCTTTTTTAACAGCAAAATAAATTGCTAATATCCCAAGAAAAGCAGCAAAAATTCCTAGAATAATGTAGTTACTAAATTTTACATTCAAGGCAGTAAATATGCAAAGAACTAGTATCGAAAAGTGTAGCCACCTTTGTTTTGTATCCAATTTAATATAGTTATAGATAAAAATCAGTAAGCTAAGTATCGAAAGTAAAGACTCAAAGATTGCTCCGGCTGTATCAAAAGTGAGTAAAAAGTTTTGGCCGAAGAAGCTAGGAGAAAAAGTGTATAAGATTCCTAAAACTAGACTGAATTTTTTTGGTAGTAAATTAAAGTAGCAGGTGTAAATCAATAAAAATATTAAAAGTGCAGAATTAAATACTAAATAAACTGTTCTAGAAGCTTGTAAAATTTGATCAATTCCGTAAGGCCCAAATATCATGAAATCAATACTTCTGGACCATTGACCCAAGTCATCAGATTTGTAATCAGAGAAAAACGCATTGATCACAGCGGCGTTAAGGCTTTTTAATAGCGGAGGGTGCTCTAAATTTAGATCTTGGCCTTGAGTAATTGCCTGGGCAGCTGAAAGATGAGCTATTTCATCGGTAGTGATAGGTAAGTTTTGAATTGAATATGTTCCAATAGCAAAGTAGGCTATTAATAAACAGCAAAAAAGAACTAAATAATTTTTGTAATTAAAAATGGACTTTAGCATCACCTTATTTTTGCCTTGAGATTTGAAATTAGTCAACACACAGTCCTTGTACTAGAATCACTCAACACTGCAAATTTTCTCTCTTCAAAACAAAACTCGTAATTTACATTATAATATTGAATCCAAGTAAGACATAACTCAAACAATTGTTTTATCGTTTGTAAATTCAGTGTTGAGCGAGCTCCGGTCCTTTTATACCTATTCTTATTCTTGACATCAGAAAAAAAGCCAGCTTTCATCATTTTATGAACTATATTACCTTCGATATAGAAACTTACAGTCCAAGTAATTCCGGAAGAATTGATACAAATGAATTTAGAGTCACGGTAATTGGAGCTTATTATAGCTGGCTTGATAAATATATTGCTTTTTTAGAGAAGGATGTAAAAGACTTTTTGGAAAGTTTGAAACAAGCTGATTTGGTGGTGGGTTTCAACCATATTTGGTTTGATTTACCTGTACTTCAGAAATATGCAAATTATAATCTTTTGGAGCTTACCAACTAGGATATAATGCTGGAATTGGAAAAAAGCGGTTTTAAATCCAGACTTAATGATCTTTGTAAATCCAATTTAGGCGATCAGAAAACGGATAGCTTTGAAAACTTTAGTACTTATCATAAAGAAGGTAAATGGGCTGAATTAATTGATTATTGTCTAAATGACGTGCGTTTGACTGAAGAACTGTTTAGAATGGTTATGAGAGGCGAAAAGATCAAGTTTAAAGATGCTTTGGATACTAAAGAATTTATTTTGACTCAACCTGTAGGTAAAAAAATTGAGTTTGGGGCACATCCGGACAGTATATTTTAGGTTTTTTAGTTGAGTTTTGTTTAAAATTCCCAACTCGAGATTAGCGG
>CAWAQU010000010.1:0-66332 GCA_963784355.1 uncultured bacterium
GTTGGATGAGTTTGAGGTGTTAGTATTTTTGCTTGTATTAGTTGTGTTAGTGGCTGTGTTAGTTGCAGTATTGCTTGTATTTGTAGCCGTATTGGTCGTGTTAGAGGTATTACTCGTGTTAGTACCTGTGTTAGTTGCAGTATTGCTTGTATTAGAAGTGTTCGTTGCTGTATTAGAAGTAGTACCTGTATTAGAACCTGTATTAGTTGTGTTACTTGTGTTGTTACTTGTATTACTCGTATTAGAAGTATTAGTACCTGAGGTTGAAGTAGCAGTTCCACTTGTACTTGTAGCTGTATTACTCGTGTTAGAACCTGTATTAGTTGCAGTATTACTTGTATTAGAAGTGTTAGTTGCTGTATTTGTACCTGAAGTATTAGTACCTGAGGTTGAAGTAGCAGTGCTCGTAGTATTAGAACCTGTATTTGTGCTTGTTCCACTTGTACTTGTAGCTGTATTACTCGTGTTAGAACCTGTATTAGTACCTGAGGTTGAAGTAGCAGTGCTCGTAGTATTAGTACCTGTTCCACTTGTACTTGTAGATGTTGTTCCTGAAGTCGTACCTGAGGTTGAAGTAGCAGTTCCACTTGTACTTGTAGCTGTATTACTCGTGTTAGAACCTGTATTAGTTGCAGTATTGCTTGTGTTAGAAGTGTTTGTAGTATTACTTGTGTTAGTACCTGAGGTTGAAGTAGCAGTGCTCGTAGTGTTAGTACCTGTTCCACTTGTACTTGTAGCTGTATCAGTCGTATTACTGGTCGTATTAGTAGTACCAGCCGTGCCTGAAGTATTAGTACCTGAGGTTGAAGTAGCAGTTCCACTTGTACTTGTAGCTGTATTACTCGTGTTAGAACCTGTATTAGTTGCAGTATTGCTTGTGTTAGAAGTGTTTGTTGCTGTATTAGTACCTGAGGTTGAAGTACTTGTATTAGTTGCAGTATTTGTTGTATCAGTGGTGTTACTTGTATTACTAGTTGTTGAAGTATTAGTACCTGAAGTTGAAGTACTCGTACTACTACTACTACTACCTGTTCCAGAAGTTGAAGTACTATTAGTTACTACACACTCCATCGGATAAGCTAATTCATTAGAATAAATAGTATCAACTGCCCCATCATAAGTTATTGTAGCTACATTATTTAAACTACAATCAAGATTAGCTAATGCTACCCGTGGTTGTTTTGAAAACAGATTACTATTTACACTAAGAATGCCTAATGCAAAAATACAAATAGCAAAAGAAGCAGAAGCAATTATATACCAGCTTTTTTACTATAATTTAAACGGAATTGAATCTTCCGAAAATCTACCATAATATATGTTTTTTATTTTTATTTTTATTAATTTACCTCAATAAGTGTAAATACTAAATACACTGAATACAAGGTTTCACTACTTATTTATGTAAGTATATCGAATATATTTCTTTTTGTAAAATCGTAATATCCAGCTCACTTTGGTGGCTTATTTTATCAACTATTTGCATTGATTATGGCTTACTTTATCTTACCTCAATAATTTTTTGTTTATAAAGTTTTGAATCTAAGTAATACTCACCTTGCTTTACCCTAATTAGTCGTAGTACTTTTTGCCCAAAAGCCTCACACATATTGCGGATTTGGTTATTCTTTCCTTCTGATAAAGTAAATTTATACCACCAAAAATTCCTCTGCAAGCTCAAAAAATTGTACTCATCGTGCCTAGATTCTACATCGGCAGCTTTGTACAGATTTACCATTACAGGGTTTAACTTTACGCCTTCAAGCGTCATACCACTTTTCATTTCACCCACCTCTTCTTTTTTCAAAGCGTATTTCAATCCCACAAGATACTCTTTGTCTGATTCATTGCTTGGGTGAGTCAGGGTTTGGATTAATTCGCCACTGGTTGTGAGGACAAGTAGCCCCTCGCTCATATAGTCTAGCCTCCCTGCATACTTTAAATTTTGGTAAGCTTTTGGTAGTAGATCATAAACAGTCTTTTTGCCAAACTCCGGCTTTTTTGAAACTAAACTAAATATTGGCTTGTAAAACAATATAGTTCTATCTTCGCCATTACTATTGATATCAACCCACTCACGATTATTATAGTATCTGACCGAATCACTTTGGCTAATTTGATCAAAAAGCTGACCTATTTCACCGTTGACTTCAACTAGACCTTGAGTAATGTACTTATCTCCTGCTCTCCTGGAGATACCCAAATTTTGGGCTAAAAATTGATTTAAACGCATAAATATAATTGACAAACAATAATATCTTAACCTTAAAACAATTATGCAAATTAATCAAATTTTGAGATTTAGTTTTTTGCTTGTGGTATTTGTAATTACCTTTTTTTCCATAATTTTGGTAGTTAACAATATGTCTAGTTTAAATAAATATAAAAATGATTTGAAAAATAACATCTACAAACAACAAGTTCAAAGGGTTAGTTACAGAAGTGAGATTGAAAGAAAAATTGATGATGAACTTAGGGTGGATGCAGAATCAAAAAAATTGGAAATTGTTAAATCTAGCGAATTGGGTAGAATAAATGATGCAATTATAAAAGAGGATAAAACAAAAGAGTCAAATACAACTACAGTAACTACACAAAAAGTACTTGTCGGGTATTAGCTTGACAATAATTTTCAACTCAGACAGATTTGGAATAATTCTATGAGTAAAGAAACAGAAGCCAAAGTACTAAAAGTAGGTGATAAAGCCCCTGATTTTACAGCAAAAAACCAAGCTGGTATTGAGATTAGTTTAAGTAAATTGCTTAAAGAAGGTAAAAAGGTGTTACTAGTATTTTACCCTGGGGATGATACACCCGGATGTACTTCGCAACTATGCGGAATCAGAGATATTTATAAAGAGTATAAAGATTTAGGTGTTGAAGTTTATGGTGTGAATCATGCTGATGAAAAATCCCATCAAAAATTTATAGACAAATATAATTACCAATTTGATATTCTAGTGGATGAAGGAAAACAAATTAGAGATGCTTACGGGGCCGTTAAAAAGTTTTTTGCTTCATATACTACAAAAAGAGGGGTATTTTTAATAAATCCGAACGGTAATATAGCTTATACGATTTGGGGGCAGCAAGACAATCAGCAAATTATTAATATGTTAAAAAACCATGAAATATAATATATGTCACAAATTAATGTAACTACCCAGCAAGCCTTAGATGCCTCATCAGCTACAGGTGCAAATGCTGCTTGGAAGCCTGAAGAAGTACCTCAATTAACTGTTGATGTATACAGAGATGAAGAAAGTATTTATGTTGTGTCCACAGTTGCTGCGTAAATCCTAAGGACCTTGACATTTCAGTTGAAAATAATACTTTATCAATTAAAGGTATAAGAAAAAAACCTTATTCTGATGCTAGTGTTACTTTATTACTTGAAGAGTGTTTTTGGGGAGAATTTTATCGTGAGCTGACAATAAATGAAAATCTGGACATAGATAAAATCAAAGCCGCAATCAATCAAGGTATTCTTGTGATTCAAATTCCTATACTTAGAATGAGCAGCCACAGAAAAATAAATGTGGATATTAATGGTTAAATGTCACTATTATAATTAGTTGTTGCAACCCCCAACCCCCCCCAACCAGGGGGCTATTTTATTGCTGTTACTTCCTCTTGCAAACCCACAAATACTTCCTACTAAGTTTACTAAGGAGTTTCTACGCTACCACTTCCATCTCCACTACTATTATTCCCAATCTCCACCTGCAACCCAGTAGCAGTAACAGTATAGGTGCCTTGAGGTAAATCAGTAAACTGGAACTTACCATCAACTGCTGTACTTGCTTGTCTATTTATTGTAATACCATTAGGCCCTGTACCGAATAGATTAACTTGTACACCACCTATTGGCTCATCGTTATCTTCTAAAGTATATATATCCTCATCAAGTCCTGAAATATCAAAACTACCATTATTTTCCTTATCCCTAAATACTTTTCCTGTTATGGAAGAGTTGGAAGTGAGTACCGGAGTAAACTGGAAGAAGTTGATTGTTGATTTTTGATATATACTTGTATTTGTGATAGTTAAAGTTACCTCACTAACTGAACCTAAGTTGACAGTGGTTGGATCTTCTCTTTCTCCAGACCTACTTTTAGTTGTATTTGTGTTTAGTTTGCCGGTTAAGTTGTTGAGCTTTTTAATTATGTAAGTACCAGGTTCTAAATATGGGCCTGTATCAAAGTTACCAATAGTACTGTAAACTACTTCACCATTTTGTTTCTTAACTTCAAAGTTACAACCAGCTACCGGCCCATCAGCTGGGTTGTTGGGATAAGTACTAAGCTGTCCGTCACCATTTTTATCATCAATACACTGCCCCTTTAATTTATTAGTATACACATAAATCAGATTATTTGTGATAACTGTACTATTATCTATATTGACACCAGCTTTAACTATATCAGCATCGCTGTAGTCTACACCTCCAATCATAGTTGTACCCCATACCCACTTTTCACTAAGTATTTTCTTACATTTAATTGTAGTTAAACACTGATCAACTACACCGGAAGCGTACTGAATTGGTATAATAGCGTTAGGAATAGGATTACTCTCCCCCTCGCCATCACTAAACTTATGCAATTTGTAATTACCAGTTGGCAGTCCTGTAATTTCGTAGTCTCCGCTTGAGTTTGCTGTAGCTGTGTAGGTACCAAGAGGCCCTACCACAGAAACTACCGTACCTGCAAGTACCGTTTCCCCAGTATTATATTCATTCTCACCTTGCTCGTCGCGTTGGTTGATAAATACTTTACCCTTAATAATATTGTTAGTGAAAGGACTAAATGGATAGTTCTTTGCTAAATTTTCACTAGCCAAAATACCTATAGGATCAGGGTTAGATAAACCGCCGCCTAAGGTAATTCCGGATGGAATATTGTTAATACTAACTGAGTAATTTCCCGGCATCAAATTTCCAATTCCTGTTTGACCGCAACATGGATTTGGGCAAACGTTTGTAGCTACTACAGAGTTATCAGCTGTAGTTAAAGGATCACCTGTATAAGTCAGGGTAAATCTTATTGGGCCACCTTTTTCAGTTGCTAATTCAGACTCATCCCAGATACCATTGGCAATTGTGTCATGAAAGGCTCCTATAGTAAAGACTGCATTGTAGTCATAAGTAAAGTCTTGAGTAGTGTTGGTGTCTTGGTATACATATGTCCCTTCAGCAATGCACATTAAACAAGTTGTGCCACTTCCGCCACGTCAGCAACTTGTACTCTGTAATATCCTTCAGCAAGGCCTGGGAAGTTGTACTCACCGTTTTGATTAGTATTTTGGGTAGCAATAAGTATATTATGCATATACAGCTCAATAATTTTTCCACTATATAGCTGTTCATTATCAAAAACAGTTGCCGGATTATTATTAAACCATTTGCTTCATAATCAGTGCTGCCTCTGTTTAAATATACTTTTCCACTTATGCTACTATTGTTTGTTGGGATAAAGCCGTAAGTAAGACTAAAGTTTTTAGTGATGTTATCAACTGTGAATTGTTTAGTAAGCTCGCTACCGGATAGTGGTGGATAAGGAGACTGCACTTGGGTAAATTCAACTTTGTAATCTTTATTAGGAAGTCTTTTGAATATGAGTGTAGCTGGGTCTGTATATCTGTTTGTGAGCTTACATTACCCCAGAATATTCCCAGTAACTGCATCTTTAAAGACATAGACTCCTGTAGTGATTATAGTTTGATCTCTTCTACCATTGCTTTCATCTCCGTCTTGTTGATTGTTATGATTTTGGTCGATATACAACTGATTGCCTACATTACCGGTGTATCCAACAGCAAAGTCTCTATTTCTACTATCTACATTAGTTCCAGGAGTGATAGAACCATAATCTCCTCTATTGCGTAAGTTATTAAAGAAATACCAACCTTTGTCTCCAAGGTAACTATTACACACAGTACTAGGTAAGCCCATTAAACTTCCTTCTTCAGGTAAAGTTGTGATTTTAACTACCTGATATGCTCCGGGTACTATACCTGTAAAGCTGTATTTACCATCACTATCTGTTGTGTGTAGTTGGGTGGGTTTAGATTCCACTGATTGACGTTGGCTTGAGTTTATCCATATCCTCCTCACATTTTATCAATTTAAACTGAACGCCTGAATATCTAAAGTCATCATCAAAACCATAGTCATGTCCGTCTGAAATACCAGTTTGCCCGTTGTTACCTAGTGGCTCATAGCTAGTCTCCATCCCTATCATTCCAGATGTAACTTGTGATTGAAGAAGATGACATATTTGGAACGTAAGCAGCACCAGGATAATATCTAAAGCTAACCTCAGAAGTACTTCCTAGGTATACTGTAGTATTTTGTTCTGTAGCTGATAGTTCTAGAGTAGAGCTGCTGATCAAACGGACTTTGAGAGTCGGGAATTAGAATAACAGTATAGTCTCTAGGTGGTATTTCTCTAATACAAGGATTTGCTGTGTTTAGAGTATAGATTTCCGTAGTTTGAGTCATAAATAGCTATTGTATCTTAGCTGTACTTTGACCCCATAATCCAGTTAATTGGTATTGTTGAGTCCAAATCACCATCGTTATTTTTATCAACATAGACTAAAGGACAAATCTTGGCGGTGTATTCAAATCCGAAGTTCTTACTTTCTTATTTTTTCATTGGTTGTTACAGTATAGCTAAAATTGAATTAGTCGGAAGCACTGCCTCAGTACCAAGTGGGGTAGGGACTCTTGTTCGTAGTCACCCGGTTCAAGATTGATAAATTCATAATTACCATTAACATCAGTGATAGTATAGATAGGAGCATCACTAAAGGCATTTGTGGTAGTATTTTTCTTGTATAACCTGACTTCTTTTTCAGTTAAAACTACATCGTTATCAAACACAGTGATTTCCAAAGTATCTTGACCGTACTTATCAAAAACTCCATTTCCGTTTCTATCAATATATACATTACCTCGAATAGCACCTTTATTGAAGCTAGAGTTATTTGTATAACCAAAGTTCAAGGTAGTGTAGCTAGATGAAGCTATTGTCACTGCAACATTGTTTCCTCCTGTAGTTGATGAATATCCATTTGGAATAGTCTGCACAACTTTGTAATTATTTGGGAATAAATTATTGAAACAATCATTTCCACCACTGGAAGTACTAAAGCTTTTAATTACAGTATTAGGATCACTGGTTCTGTAAAGTTTAGTCAAAACACCTGGTATTTGAGCCTCATTTTCATCTTTACTCTCGTTAAAGTTTAAATCGTTGTAAGTATTTACTAAACAGATACTAGAATTACCGTCGTAACCAAATTCGATATTTTTAGTTTCATTTGGCTGCAATACGACCAGTTGGTCTCCACCTGTTGTGCTGCTGCTGCCATTAGGAGCATCTTGGGTAATCAAATATTGCCCTGGAGCTACTCCATTGAAACAAGTGCTATTTGAGTTTGATACAACATCAGTCACTTTAGTTTCTAATATTGTTCCGTCGGTTGATTTTCTGTAGGTTGTGATGTTATCCAGTAGTATATCCTGGCCACTATTAAATTGACCTGGGGTCACAACATCTTCAAAGGTTTTAGCGGCGCAGATATTACCATTACCATTGAAACCGAATTTAGGCCCAGCTTCTACTCCAAAGCTTGTGGTGATTGTTAGGTTTAAAGGTGTGGTATTGCTGTAACCGGTTGGAATATTACTTGCACTCAGCTTATATTCACCTATTACTTGCGGATTGAAACATTGTTTAGTACTGCTGGTAGTTAGCTCACCGATTGTAATAGTTTCATTACTATTTTTCAGAGTTATTTTTACTCCACCAAGCCTTACTTCACCACTATCAAAATTACCATTACTATTATCATCTCTAAATACTAAAGGACAAATCTTCGGGTTTCCGTTGTAACCGAATTTAACTGTTTTAGTTTCTCCTGAAGTAAAAGTACCAATGGATTGCTCCAGGCCTGTAGTTGAAATAGTATTTTCCAGTAGCAAGCGGTTACTTTGTAGTAATTATTGAAAGCAATTATGTCAGTAAAACAGAGAGTGCCATTTGCTTGGAAAGAATTTACTTGATTACCATACTTATCTTTTAAGCTAACTGTAACACGCCCGTCGTTTATGAGATTTTCCCCCAAGTCGTAATTTCCGTCGCTGTCATAGTCTTCAAAAATCTGATTAGGACAAATCTGACTATTTCCTTTGTAATTAAAGATAACATTTTGATCTTGAGCAAAGTTTACAGTCACATTTACTTTGGCAATGTTGGTAGTTTGAGTAAAGCCTCCTGTAGCATTTGTAATGGTAGCTCCGGTAGGTACAGTTTGCTTTATCCTATAATTACCCGGAATTACATCAGTAAAACAATTACCACTTCCACTTGGTAAATCAGCTCCAACTTGTTGGTTGTTAGAAACCTTGATTAATTTGCTAATTACACCATCAATTTCAGGCTCACCGGCATTGTTAGTACCATTTTTATTGTAATCATTTATGGCAACAGGGCAGACTTTACTGTTACTGTAATAACCAAATTCAGCATTAGTTCCATCATTATTTACGAAGTTTTTAGTTTCCCATTAGCTAAACTTATATTTCTGGTTTCCTCACCTTGAGTTAAGCTTTTTGTGTTAGTGGTATTACCATCAGGAGACTGTTTAACCGTATAATTCCCCGGCATCAAATCTGCAAAACAGTTAGTGTTATTGGTGTTGAACTGCCTGACTACTTTAGCACTGTCAATTAGAGTTGTTGTATAGCCAGCTATTAAAGGCTCACCCACGTCTTGAATCTTGTTTTTATTATCATCTCTAAAGGTAGGATTTGGACAAATTTGCCCGGTACCTTTGTATCCGAAGTAGACAGATTTATCAGTTTCAGGATCTAAACTTACAGTCTGAGTTTGGATATTTCCGGTTGTTGTACCTGTAGTTGAAACTCCACCAGTTGGAATAATCTGCTCAATAGTGTAAGTTTTGTTTGGACTAACGGCTGCAAAACACTTGGTAGAAGAACCATCAGAAGTAATAGTTTCAATTACTGATCCGTTATCTTTAAGAGTACTTACTACTCCAATCATTAATGGTTCGTTTTCAAAAGTACCAAAAACGCTACTATTATTAATGTAGTCTCTAAATGGTAGGGGACAGACTTTTGCATTTCCTGTAAATACTTCAAAAGTAGAAGAGGCTTGTAAATTAGGGTTGGTGTCTCCGGCAGTTTGAGTAACTGCTGTATTTCCTGTACCGGCTTGATTTGGAATTGGGTCAACTGTACATACACCGTTTGCTACAACTCCAGTTTCAGTAATTGGAGAGTTAAAGCTGGGCCCTGAAAATGTCATACTACAAGTAGCCCCATCCGTACCTTCCAGAGGCTCGTCGTTACCTGTATCTTCCAATCCGCTAGTTCTAGCTGTAAATTTGTATCCGGCGTATACCTTATTAATTATGGTATTGTTTGCTCCATATGTGGTACTTAAGACTGTGCCTGTATTTTTTAATACTGCAGTACTGTTAGTTGCCAGTTTAGCTTTACCGCTAGCAAGCAGTCTATAGCCAAAAGCTGTGTCTTGATTGACTCCGAAAGCTAATGTAATAGATTGTCTGACTTTATTGCCAGCTACAGTTCCACCGGTTGAAGATTGTGAGTTGGTGACTAAGTCTTGCTCTACGGTATAGTTTCCTGGAGCAATAGGGCTGAAACAAATCTGTCCACTTTGATCTGTAGATACTTGTTGTTTCAAAGTATTTAAATCGCTACTTAGATACAGTCTTGTTATTTTGCTGTTTATTGGTAAATCACTTCCACCAAAGCTACCATATCCTGGTTGACCGGCTTTATCTTTTTCCAGATAAGTTCTGTTGATACAGATTTGAGCGTTTCCGTTGTAAGCGAAGTTTTTTGTTTCAGTTGTATTTACTCCTAAAACTATCTGGTATTTTACTTTTCTATTTAGATTATCTACAATTACCCCGTTATTAGTTGCCAGCGGGAAAGTAAGGGTGCCTCCTACCGGATAACTCTGCTCTACAAAATATGTATCATCAAAGAGACTATTAAAACAATTATCTATACTTGTATTAGTTCCGTTAGTACCATCTACTGTAGTCAATGTTTTTCCGGAAATCGGATTCTGATTAGCATCCAGTAATCTGGTAGCTACACCTGCCAGTAAAGGCTCAGTACTTTCTTTAGTACCGTTACTATTATCATCTCTAAAGGTATTATTTACACAAATCTTAGAAGTTGGTGAGTACCTTACTTCAGTAGGAGTAGTAGCTGTTTCATAGGTATAGCTCGCGTTGAAATCAGTATTAAACACACTTACTACTGTTTTTAAAGTAGCACTTCCCGTAGAGCCTACTTGAGCTGCGGTGAAGTTTGTTGCACATTGTCCTTGGCTATCTAGTGTTGAAGTAACTGCAACTTCAGGATTTGCTCCGATTTTTAGAATATTTTTACAAGTTTGCCCGGTTAAATTACCGTTATTAGCAAAATTTCTAATATTTGGAGAGTAAATTATGGCAGATTGACCGGCAACAAGTGGGTTAGGGGAGAAGGTAAGAGTACCTGGAATAGTCCCTGTAAGACCATTATTACCTGTTAGGTACAAATCAAAGCGTCTACTAAAGTTTGTTGTGTTTGTAGTTAGGGTCGTGTCATCACCATTTGAATTTTTACCGGCAACAGAGACAGTAAAGCTATAGCTTCCTTTTAAGTAACCTAACTCACTTCCTGTTGGGCTAGAAGTGCAAGTACCATTACTTGCTGCAGCTGAAGTTAAGCTAAATTGACTACTGTCAGGTTTAGTGATTTTGAACTCACAAGTAGGCCCGTTTAAAGGTTGATTATTTGCAGAATCTGTAAGGCCTGAAACAGTTAAATTAACACTTGTACCAACAAAAGTTGTAGTAACAGTAGTAGATCCGTTTACTGTAGGGGAATTGGAGACCGGAGTAGTACCGGTAGCTACCTTTGCTTTGTTTGAAGGAAAGCCTGTAGTTGGTATAGTAGTTTGGTTAGTTTCAAAAGGATAGTTTGTACTGCTATAGTTTAAAAGAACTATTGTTTTGACTTTCAAGACACCTGCAGTAATTACATTATTTGCAATTGTAGTCACACATTTTGAGCTTGCATCAAGAGTTGAAGCGTATTCTATTGGAGTCTGGCTATCAATTTGTACTAGGTTTTTACAAACTAGGCCTTGAGCTAAGTTAGTCGAGTTATCATATTTTTTGATAGTTGGAGAAGTTAGAGTAGGGTTAGCTCCGCCTGAAACAATCGGGCTACTGCTAGATGTAATACTTCCCGGTATCTTACCATTTACATCAAAACTAGTTCCATTTGTTAGGTAAATGTCAAAGTATCTGTTGAAATTAGATGTATCCGTAGTCAAGCTACTACTTGGCCCCGCTACCGAAATACTAGCTGAGTATGTACCTGCTACATATGGTAAATCAGAAGGGGTAAAAGTTTTTTTACACACACCACCAACAATGTTACTATCAGAAGCAAAGGTTTGGCTATAGCTATTTGGCCCCGTTATATTAAAAGTACAAGGTATACCATTTAAAGCTTGGTCGTTACCGGAGTCTTTTAATCCATCAAAAGTTAGGACTATATTACTACCGATAAAACCAGGATTAGGATTGGAAGTTAAAGAGTTGTAAATTGGTTTAGTTTGATTTGGTGAAGACTGAGCTTTTGCTTTATTGGAAGCAGAAGGGTAAACTGGAAAACCAACTACTTTTCCTTCCGTACTACCTCCACTAGTTACGCTTAAATTAGCTGTAAAGCTAGTAGCTTGAGTATCAACTGTATCGGGCGCAGGGAATGAAGCTGTAGTTACGCATGTACCCTGGCTTACAGTACCAGTTTTGGCTACTGGGGTAGAATAGTTTCCGGGGCCATTAATTGTAATTGTGCAAGTACCTGAATATACATCTCCTCCATATTTATTTTTAATATTACTTATACCACCTAGGAAAGTAGCTCCGGTTGATACTGGGTTAGGGTTTGGACTAAATAGAGCTGAAGTTAAATTAGTTTCAGGTGTATTAGGATCATAGATAGTACCAGTACAACCTGAAGTAGTAGCCGGGTAAGCAGCAGTAGCTGCCTCAGCGCAGTCACCGTTACCAGCTCCACCATTTACTGTAATTGAAGCCGTGGATGTGCCTTGTGACATAGTGCCTGTACGGTTGATGTAGTAAAGAGCAATACGGCCTCCTGCTCCGGCGCCTTCATATTGACTATTACCGCCACTAGCACTAATACTACCACTACCTGCCAGGGTATTAGCTGTAAGCCAGATTGATCCCCCTGAGCCTCCTCCACCATAAGCACCATTACTTCCATTACCACTAATACTACCATTAACTGTAATAGTACCAGTTGCTACAAGTTTAATAGCTCCTCCTCCGTTACCACTACCAGCATAACCTCCACCTCCTCCACTACCTAAATCAGTAGGTTCGGTAAGTGATCCATAGCTGTTACCACCGCTTGTAGCATTATTACGACTATTTCCTCCTTTTCCTCCATAGCCTCCTCCCGCTCCTCTATCACTAGTGTTTAAACCAGCTCCAGGGCCGTTACCGTTAACATATTGATCTCCCCCACCAGTATACCCTTTTCCATTCACATCAATCTTAGCACCACTATCAACAGTTATGTTAGTAGAGTTGATACTTAATACATTAGCTTGGGTTGCTGTGTTACCTGCGTGAGTCAGTGTACCTCCATTATTAATAGTAAGATTAGTCCAATTGTATGTATTAGTTGTACCTAAGGTAACAACACTTCCGCTTTTAATCAAAAAAGTATTACTAACATTTATATTAACACTTGTTAAATCAATATTAGCATTCTCTGTTGTAAAGTTATTAAATGTAAAAGCTGAACTAATAGGTGTAGTAGCAATATTACTTGAAGCAGTAGTATTTCTAATATTCAAATCACCATTGGCTTTATCAGCAGGCTTATCATATATTGTACCTGCTCCTCCGTGCTGTATTTCTCCAGTTCCTCCTGAAGCTGTAACAGCTCCTGAGAAGGTTTTACTTGCTGCTCCCGGGTAGTAAAGAGCAATACGGCCTCCTGCTCCGGCGCCTTCATATTGACTATTACCGCCACTAGCACTAATACTACCACTACCTGCCAGGGTATTAGCTGTAAGCCAGATTGATCCCCCTGAGCCTCCTCCACCATAAGCACCATTACTTCCATTACCACTAATACTACCATTAACTGTAATAGTACCAGTTGCTACAAGTTTAATAGCTCCTCCTCCGTTACCACTACCAGCATAACCTCCACCTCCTCCACTACCTAAATCAGTAGGTTCGGTAAGTGATCCATAGCTGTTACCACCGCTTGTAGCATTATTACGACTATTTCCTCCTTTTCCTCCATAGCCTCCTCCCGCTCCTCTATCACTAGTGTTTAAACCAGCTCCAGGGCCGTTACCGTTAACATATTGATCTCCCCCACCAGTATACCCTTTTCCAACCCCATTAAGCGTACTACCTGTACCTATATTCACACTACTAGCATACACCTTAAGTCCAACTCCCTGAGCTACATTTACAGTAGTTCCTGCTGCTACAGTAAACACTCCTACGTTACAATATCTTCCTGTTAGAGTATCTCCATTAGCTGGAGTAAGATTTGCTCCTTGAAGATCATTATCACAGTCTAGTTTATTTATACTTACTGTATTTGAGTCTACACTATTACCTGCTCCATTTGCAGCTATTATTTTAAATTGATAATCTTGACCTGGAGTAAGACCTGTTACTGTACTATTTGGATTTGTATTAACTCCATCATTATATATTGTTTCAGTAGTAAAATTATTTTGACTATATTTAATTATATAATCAGTAATACCACTTCCATTATCAAAAGGAGTTGTCCATTTTAAAAATACTTTATCTCCTTCTGTTTTATCTACAACTAAATCAGTAATAGGGTTAGCTTTACTAATACCTCCATAAGTAAAACTATTAAATACAACTGAACTAGTCCCATCAGAGTTGGTAATCTTTACAGTTTGAGTACCTGTACCACTTGGAGTGTAAATTGTAGCTGTAGTAGAGTTTACAAAGCTACCCAGTACTGAAGTAGTGCCGAAAGAAACAGTCACATACTTAGATTCAGATGCTAAGGTTAGGGTAGGTGAGTTGTTTGTATTGTAGAGTCTGTATTTGGTGTTTAGGTAGGATTCGATAATATTAATATTTTCCGTGGAAAGATCAGTATTTAATCCAATAATCTCGGCTACTTCAATATTTGAAAAATAGGTATCAGCCTCAGACCCAAGCTGCATTTGACGATTAAGAGTTGGATTATTAGTGTTTACACCCATTAACATAAAACTTGTAACTGGACCTATGTTAAATGGTGAAGATAAGGTTGCACTATTTTTTCTCACTCCTCTTGGATAAGGATTACTATGAAAATAGGTTTGACCGGACTCAAACAAACCCATTCTATTAGTGCAACATCCAGTACTCAAAGGACCTCTTTCAATAACGCCCCCATAACTATTAAAACTAGCTGTATTTGATTTAAATACCGTAAAGTATTGAGCTATAGCATCAGAATTTGATAGTTTAAGTGTATCATTACTACCATCAAACCTAATCACAGGTAATCCATTAATCACCCCACTCTTATACACAGGTTGATTAGCTGCAGTAGTTTGAACAGCATTATTGTTACTACCACTTCTATCACTCCATTGACTGACAGCTTGTCCATCAGTACTAGTACCAACTCCATCATTGGCTTTTAACCATAACTTATTATTAGTACCACTTAGTACTGAACCAAATGAAAAATTATTAAGATTACTTCCACTACTTAAACTTGAATCTCCATAAGTTAAATAAACAGTCTTACTACTACTTGCTTCTAAGTTAGGAACTTTAAACCAAACTAAAGTACCGCTAGTATTACAACCTCCATCTATCCAATAACTAAGATCAGTAGTTCCATCAGCATCTTTTATTCTTAAGTCTCCACAATCACTTCTCATCTTACCAATACTAATTAAACTAGCAGTATCAACCATAACACTTCCCTCATAGCTAGTTAGGGGAGTAGTTGATGGGTTGGTTATTTTAATATCTCTTTTGTATTTATCCGACCCAAAGTTATTACCAGTAATAGTCAAAAAAGTACCTCCACTATTAGGACCTGTATTTGGAGAGATAGATGTGATAACCGGAGCTATATAACTAAAGCTAACAGTATTACTTTCAGTTCCATCTGGATTCACTACTTTTAATTGTACTGCACCCAAAGCATGAGCTGGTGTAATTATTTTAAGTTGGGTTGAGGAGATGTATTGGGTTTGAGCACTAACTCCGTCAATGCTACCACCTCCAAAAGAACCTTCTATATTTGATATGGATACAGTTGGCATGGAGCTGGTATTGTAGAGCTTGTATTTTGTATTTAGGTAGGATTCTACTGTTTGGCGTTCAGAGTTGGAGAAAGCATTAGAAAAGACTAAGGTTTCTGCTATATCTCCACTATGATACTGCCCTGCTGAACCATCTGCTCCGATGTAACCTGTAGAAACAGTAGGCGCACTAGCTCCATTAGTTTTATTTACTAGTGACCCATTTGTTACCAGATCAATGTCATTAAGTGATCTTCTCACAACGCTACCTAGCATATAGCTTGAGCTTGCATTTACACCTGAGGTCACTTCATTATTCTGCCATGCCCCCCAATTACCACTATCACTTAATCGGCTATAAACTCCAAGTGAACTAACGGTAACTAGACCTCGATAGTTTGTACTTGCTTTGTTATTAAACACCACAAATACGCTTGGTGTAGTTGTATTAATTAAAGCACTAGTTAAAAAATCATCACTTCCATCAAACCTAACCACAGGCAATCCATTAATCGCATTACTTGTATACACAGGCTGATTAGCCGTAGTAGCTTGAGTAGCATTATTGTTATTTCCACTGCTATCATTCCAAGTAGATACAACTGATCCACTGCAATTACCCGTACAAAATTGTATATCCTTTAGACCTGAGCCATTTTGATAAAAGGAAGTGTCTGCAACCAACGGGTAGCTATTAGAACTGAGAACCCCCGACTTAGTTTTAAACACAGATCCGTTCTTTTTGTATAGTATATTGCCACCTGATGCCTCAACAGTAAATATATCACCAGTTGCATAAGTTCCATAACTGTTTACTCCATCAAAAACTCCTGATTCATATACTCTAAAGTTTCCATTCCCCCACAAATAAATTGCAAAATCTATATCTTCGTAAGACTGGTCTGTATCTCCTTTTGACAAACCAAACATAAGGTCAGTTCCGGCAGATGTAGCAGTAGCAGAAACATAACCATTGCCAGTTGTTATAGCATTAGTAGTAGAAGCGCCTGAACTCCCCCAACCGTCACCCACATTTTTGTTTATATTTCCACCACTTGAAGTGACACCGATTTTATTAGTGAATGTCGGAATAACTAAATTTCCAGTATAATTTAGACTATTAGCCTTAAGCCATAGTTTATTATTGCTACTAGCAAGTAAAGAACCAAATGAAAAATTATTAATATTGCTTTGAGAAGTTAAGCTTTGGTTTCCATATACAGCACTTATTGTTTTGGTTGCATTTGCACTTATAGTAGGTACCTTTACCCAAACCAAAGTAGTCGGGGTATTACAACCTCCATCTATCCAATAACTAAGATCAGTACTTCCATCAGCATCTTTTATTCTTAAATCTCCACAATCCGATTTCATTTTACCTGATGATATCAATGATTGAGTATCTAATATAAAACTAGTTTCATAGTTACTAAGAGCTGAGCCTGGGTTAGTAATAGTGATACCTTTTTTATAACCAACACTTCCAAAATTACTTCCATTAACAATAATCTCTTTACCTCCTGTTGTAGGACTGTCACTAGAACTTAATGAACTAATACTAGGTGCAGCATAAGTAAAGTTTAGACTATTAGTTTCTGTTCCATCAGGATTAACTATTTTTACTGTAACTGTACCAGGAGCATGCTGAGGAGTTGTAAACTTTAATTGAGATTGGGAAAGTAACTGAGCGCCACTAACTATAGTTCCATCTAGCTTTACTTTATTTAGGGATAGTTCGGTGCCTATTGTAGTGGTTGGTTCTGTTTGTGTATATTTCCTTACTCTAACATAGTCCCAATTAGTCTCATAATTTTGCCCGGTGTTTGCATTATCATATCTGGTACCTAAAGCGATAGGTTCATTGTTTACGTTATTACTAATGTCTCCTACATCCCAATAACTAGAACTTGTGTCCAAATTGAGTATTTTTAAATTTGTTGTGGTAGTATTTTTTACAATAATTTTATACAGTAAATTATTATTTGGGGTTTGGTCATTTTTAGGTACCCAACTCCCATCACTTCTATAGTAAGCATTGCCGGGGTGATTAAGCCAACCAATATTATTTACGCTATCTACATAAAACCCTCCAATCATTATTCCATTATTTGCTATTGTAGGAGTTTTTGCTTTAATTTCTTGGATAACTCCAGCTGAAAAATTAGATTTAGATGTAAGTCTGCCTGAAGTATTTGTACCTTTTAAATTACCCGCTGAAACAGTAAATCCTGTACCGTCATTTATAGTCCACTTGCTGCTATCTATACTATTCCCGTCAAATCCGTCAAAAAATTCAAAAACGTTGCTACCATTACTCTCACTAACCAAACTACTATTACCATAATTCAAATAAATACTCTTACTTGCTCCGGCTGAAATACTAGGTACTTTTGCCCAAATTACAGTACTACCACTACCACAACCTCCATCTATCCAATAATTCAAACTAGTAGTTTTATCACTATCCTTTATTCTTAAATCCCCACAATCACTTTTCATCTTACCTGTGCTTATCAAGCTAGCTGTATCTAAAGTAAAACTAACTTCGTAATCAGTTAAATTAGTTGCTCCAGCTCCACTATTATTAATCACTACTTCTCTCTCATAACCATTCCCAAAATTACTACCATCAATAACTACTTCAGTCCCTCCACTTGTAGCTCCACTACTAGGACTAAGACTAGTTATCTTAGTAACAAAAGTAACACTACTTGTATCACTAGCTACTCCACTACCACTTGAATTTGTTGCAACTACTCTAAAACTATAGTTAGGCCCAAACTTTAAATTATTTATTGTAGTACTTGTTCCTGTAATTGAATTTGAGTGAGTAAAAATATTATTGTTAAATCCATCATTACTATACTGAACACTATAACTACTTGCTCCACTTGTACTATTCCAGCTTAAATTAGCACTAATCTCATCAGCATTTTTAACTGCACTAAGTCCTGTAACTTTATCAGGTACTCCTAAGGGAGAACTAGATTCATTAGAGGTAGCTAAAGTATAGTAACCATCTTGTAAATCAGCATTTGCTACAGAAAAGCTAATTTGATCACCATTAGCTAGGGTAGGGGTAGTATTTGCTACAGTAGAAAAACTACCTGTGTTACTAGATCTATAAAGCAATCTATAGTTACTAATGTTTCCGGGTAATCCACCTGTATATTTACTTAAATCAAAACTAACTTTAGCATCTACTCCATCAGTAACAGTCTTTTTAATACCCCAGACTTTATTCCATCTTTTAGTTGTTCCTGAAGGTAGGTCAGAAGTTACTACTGTTTTACCAGCTCCATCATTACCTGCAAAAACATACTCTCCATCAGCTAAGCTGTTGTTGGATTGAGCTAGCTCTAATTCATCACTAAGATTGTTATTTACTCCTCCATCAGACTCTTTACCAATACCGGCAAGGTTATTTGTAGCAGAGGTTAAGTTGTATTTACTGCTGGAAAGAGTTAGACCATACTTAGAAGCTAAGTAGTTTTCTATGATTGTGCGTTCTGTGGTAGACAAAGCTTTTGGTAGGATTATTATTTCGGAGATGTCGCCTTTTAAATTGTAAGCTGAGTTAGCAGGGTAATTTCCTATCTTAGTAATATTGAATGCATCGGTAGCCATGCCTGAGTTTGTAGGACCCGCTGTGCCATTTAAATAGCTTATTGCAGTTGTCCCATTTTGAACTGAGCCCATTACCGCATAGCTATTATCTAATGTGGATCCAGATTCTGCTACTCCTCCTGCACCGCTGCCGGCATCATTGTGGGCTATTACAAATTTATTTCTCTTATCAGGTCCTGTATAGTTTGTATAATTACTTGTCGTGACTACACCAAAATATTTATCTGATGGACCTGTTCCTAAATAAATACTACCTGTTGCAGAGTCATTATTATTGGCAACAATGAAAGCTGATACCTTATCGCTAAAACTAACATTATTTAGGTCAAAGTTTTTTGAACCATCAAACCTAACAACCGGCTTACTATTTAAAGTATTATCAACTAAACTAGGTTGACTTATAGCTGTAGCTTGAGTAGCATTATTCCCAATACCACTTTGATCTTGCCAGTTACTAATTTTCCCTGATCCGTCTTTTGTTATTCCACTATCGGCTTTAAGCCATAAACTTGTTTTGATTGTATCGCAACCTGTAACAGGTAAGGCGTATTTTTTGGATAGGTAGCATTCTACTTGTTTTTGCTCTACAATACTTAAATCTCTATCGTAAGTTAGTACTTCAGCAACATCACCATTCATCCCTCTATTAGCTCCATGGCCAAGACCAATATCACTAAAACTAGTAATTGTAGTTAAATTTAAGGTTAACAATCTTGCACTAGTAGTTTTAACCAAAGATCCAACAGAGGTTTGAACGCCATTACTATAAGCTGTGCCATTACATACATTTGCTGAAGCGTTGCTACAACCAATTAATCCTGCACCGGTCTGTCCATGTAAGGGATAATTTGCTCCATTACCCAGAACTACTGTTTCATAATCAGCTGTAAGGTATGGGGAGGATCCTGAAGGGTGATTAAATACAAAAAAAGTGGTTTTAGCTCCCACAGTTGGAAAAGTTAAACCTTGCTGTACATTGTTATTTTGAGCAAATCTAACTACAGGTCTATTATTAAAACCACTATCAACCAACAACGGCTGACTACCCTCGCTACTCTGACTAGCATTATTACTATTCCCACCACTAACATCATTCCAACTCTTCACATACTTAGTTCCGCCACTATCTCTAACCTGACTACTATCACTTGCATCAATTTGACTAGCATCTAATCTTAACTTTAATCCATCTGTAACTGTTAAATCATCAGGATCATTATTATAGTTTAATCCTGCGCTTCCTTTCTCAGCATCATCATCAAGTATAGTATAGGTAAAACTAGCAGTACTACCTAAAACAACTCCACCGGTAGGACTAGACAGCGTAACTACAACAGTCTCATTACTTTCAACCCCACTATCATTAACTATCTTTTAAAGGAACACTACCAACTGTTTGGCCTGCTGGAATAACTAAACTTCCACTAGCTAAACTATAGTCAGCTCCATTACCTGTAGCCGTACCACCTGTGACAGTAAAATTAACTGAAGTACTACTAGTAGTAGCCTGAGATAAATTAACAGTAACTGAAGGATTACTAGTAACTTCAAGACCTGCTGATGAACTAGTAAGAAACTGTATAGTACTACTACTTGCCTTAGCATTATTTAAATTTAAAAGACTAGGTAATATAGCTGTGATAATTACTATTGTACCTAGACCAATTAAACTACCAAGGACTATTATCTTCTGTTTTTTATGTAGTCTAAGTTTATCTAAACCCAAGGAAGGTCTGGTTAACTTGTTAAACTTAAGCCTTTTATTTAGATTTACCTTAGCACTCTTTAATACTTTACTTAAAAAGTTCATACTTTTGTTTTTGTTTCTTTTTTATTTTGCTTTTTTACCTACCTAGTTCAGGCTTTTAAGATGTTGTGGAGGTTACTTTCCTTTTGTTTATTTTCCATGATTATATTCTACTTTTTTATTTTATGCAAACGTGTGGGGAAGATAGTGTTTTAGGGAAAACTTTTACAAATATGAAAAAAGCTGTGTAAATATTTTTAATATAAATCTATCTGTCACTTGGCGGGCAAGTTTTGACTTATAGATGCTAAGATACACTTAGACTAACTAAAATAGTTAATATGAAATGGAGTAAAACTGACTTTGAAAATGTTATTAAAAAAAGACTGGATGAGCTTGATAATCGTATATCTCCAGTTATAACTACGTTTCTATCAAATAAAAAAGAGTATCAAAAAGTTAGATGGAATGAAATACTTGTGGTTATAGAATCAGCCATAGCGGAAAGGGGTATTCTAAGGACAGCACTGATTTACAGGTTGTAATTAATCAAACTGAAGATGATTTGGGCATTACAAAAATGAGAGAAGATAGAGAAAAAGGGCAAGAACAAACTAAACATAGCAAAGAGGGTGGTTTTTTAGGTAAAATCAGGTAATTTAAGGAACTGCCAAAGTTTAACTGCTCATAGTTTCAGCCAATCTTTCTAGCTCTTCTACCATACTTTCAATAGTCTTGATACCTTTTTGATAAAATTCCGGAGATTTAATATCTATACCATTTTCGATTAAAAGCTCATAGGGTGGTTTACTATCGCCACTTCTTAAAATATTTTTGTATTTTTCCACAAAATCTTTGCCTTCCTCTTCATATTTTTCATACAGAGCTAAACTAAGAATGTTGCCAAATGCATAGGCGTAGCAATAAAATGGTGTATTAAATATATGTGGTATAGCAGACCAAGCTGAATCTTTCTCACCTTCTACACTGTATTCCACAGCATCACCAGTCAATTTTTGTTTTTCTTCTCGCCATAAAAGATTATAATCCTCGTAGCTCAATTCTTTAGATGAAATTACTGTTTCATGTACTTTCCTTTCAAATAAAGTAAACTGTACCTGCACAAAAATAGTACTGAACATATCCTGTAAATTGCTTTCTAAAAGTGCTAGTTGATCTTTTTCGGGCAGTTGCTGTCTGAGTTTGTTATTTAACAATGTTTCACTAAAAATCGAAGCAGTTTCCCCCAAAGCTAAGCCACTATAGTACACTTGAGGCTTTTGCACTCTGGACATGTAGGCATGAATTGAATGACCAAATTCATGGGCTATTGTAGAAACATCATTTAATTTATTAGTAAAATTTAAAAAAACATAGCTGGGATACATGCAATCATAGACACAAAAGGCTCCACTTCGCTTGCCCGGCTTTGGAAATACATCTACTCTACCGCTTTTTGCCAATTCGCAAATATAATCATAAAATTCTTGATCAAAATCCTTCAACAAATCTAAATACATTTCCAGCCCCTCCTCATAAGAATAAGTTTTGTCGCTATCAGTAACAGGGGCCAATAAATCCCAATCCATCAACTTGTCTTTACCAAGTAACTTTGCTTTTACTTTTAAATACCTGTGGTACAAAGGATAAGCTTTTTCCACTTCCGATAATAGTAAATTAATTGATTCTAAAGGTATTTGCTGGCTTAGGTGGCGAGGCGACATTACATTATCGTACTCTCTTAACTTTATCTCACTGGTCCAATCCTTTATAACAGCACTATAAACATTTCCAAGTGTGATTTGATTTTGTTTGGTAGTATACACTTCTCTAATTGATCTGATAGCCTCTTTGCGTACCTCTTCCTTTGCACTCATTCTAAGGCTTCTTACTTCATCCTCAGTCATAACTTTTTCTTCCCCGTCAATTATTACCTTAAACAAAAAAGAATTAGTTAGCTCTTCGTATAGATTTTGAAAGGCTGATCCACCGGAGTTTTCTTTTAAATTTAGTGCAAACTCTGTTTTTTCATCTAGTAAATATTTTATTGAATTAGCTTTCTTAACAAAGTAATTACTATAGTCTTTAAGCACGGGATTTTGAGAAAACTCCATCAATTTTTCATACCCGATTTCTTTAAATTCCTGTGAAATAAATAGAGTTTTATTGCTTAGCTCCGTCATTAAATTTTCAAATTCAGCTTGTTTTTTTAGTACTTGTTGATTTTGAGTATCTAGGGAAGATAGGTAAAAATAAAACGAACCGATTTTGTCTATTAATAAGTCCAATTCATTATCTTTTTCAAAAAATTCGACTAATCCATCAGGGTTTAAATTTTTTATCCCACCTTTGTATTTTACCACAAAATTTTCCACCAAATCTTTTAGTTTTTCTGTATCCGATTCAATTTGTGGATCGCTTATGTCCTTGTAAAAAATAGTTAAATCCCAATTAGTTTTTATATCAAATCCCAACATAATTAAATAGTAAAGTTTGTTTTATTGCCTTTTTTCATGTATTTTTTAATTATAAGATAATTGTACATTATTCTAAAGAGCCAAAATAATGCAACTGCAGCGATAACAAATGAGGCAACCACAATCAAAATCATATCATTAGGCATGCTAAAATACTATTTACTAAAGTAGCCTTTGTCAATTTTAAACAACCTTTTCTTAAGCATTTAAAAATCTATCAATTTCATTTGCAATACCTTCAATTTTGCCTGGATAATCTCCATTTGGGTTATAAATTTTTAACCTTCTTTCAACTGAAACACCTCTATCATCAAATTTTTTCCACCATTTGCAAAGTAAATCAAATCCTCCATTCCAGTCGGTAAAGGTCAAATTACTACCTGAATCAGTTAAACCTAAAGAGAAAATATTTTTATGTTCACCTGGTCTAGTCAAGTTGCCGTTTGCTGTGTATCTATCGGTACCAAACCTACTTTCCACTCTGGCAATTGCCATGATATATTTTACCGGAATATTGCACTGAAGGGAAGTTTCCAAATATTTAGCCCCATGAACAGGTACTGAATAATCTCTATCCAAGGGCTCGTAGGAGCGATTTTTAGCGATATACTTTTCAATCCTCACTATTTGGTTTAAATATTGTAATTTAATATCTTTATTTTCAATTTCTTTTTGAATGTTATCACCCGAAATTTTATCAAGCTCCTCAAGTTTACTTACTCCAAATAGATTGAGTAGTGACGTTTTACCAGGCTCTTTGTTTGTTTCTGTGGATGAAGTTGAGCTTGCAATTATTTCATTAATTTTATCTTTACTTACGACTTTTTCAATTCTTCCTATTTCTTCTTGGTTATTAGGATCAATTGATTTACATGTTTTAGGGTTAATAAAAGTAAATAAATTTTCAGAGTCACTACTGTCTTTTGAGCAAGTGTTTGCTGAAAGTGGGTTTGTATCCAAATAAAATTCTTCTAGATTAGTGAGCCCATCAGTATCCAAATCCTCATATGCTGCTGAAAAAGTATAGTTTTTTTCTTTAATCCATTTATCATATTCAGGATTATTAGCAGCTATCTGATCTGGTTTAATTATGTTTTCATTTTGGCTGGCTTTAGCTGATGCCGGGTTTTGACTAAATTTACCCAAACTAAAATTTACACCAGTGCCCAATAAAACCAATAAAACAGCAGCAGTTACAAATTTTTTCAGCTTACCTTTTTTCCCTACTTTTAGTTTTTTACCAAATAATTTTTCAGTACTAAAACCACTGCTAAAGTTTAAATAAAAAGGTTTTTTTGAGTTATCAATATCCTGGTAAATCTGATTGGTTAGGGTAGGGGAGTTACGATTATTTTGTGTGAAAGTCTGTAAAAATTCGTCTTGTCGCTGAGTTTTTTTGGATTGTAATCTTCTATTGATTTCTTCCAAAATTTGTGGGTTTGAAGGGCTGGTAGCAAGTATATTATTCCCTGACAGGAAATTTGTTTTATTGGGGTTAGGGTTGAAGCGTTGTTGTGTTTGTATTGGATTAAAAACTTTGTTAGGTTTTTTTACTGCTTCATGTATCAATTTATCAGGTTTGGTCGGGAAACTTATGACAATTAACGGGTTTTGATTCTTGCTTTCTGCTTTTAGGTTAGTCTGGTTACTTTGTAAAGGTCTTTTATCAGTATGATTGAATGCTTCTTTAGGATAAAAATTAGGGTTATGCTGATTCTGAGCGGGGTTAATATTACCACTATTGGAGTTTTGCCTTAAATTAGGCGTTTGGTTAAATTGATTATTATAGTAATTACTATAGTAGTCTTGTTTTTGCATTTGTGTCTGTTTATCAATTTTTATTTCTGTTTGCGGTATTATACGTTACTTTTTTAAAGTATGCAAATTCCTATTTGCATAGAAAACACAAGGGTTTATTGGTGGTCTTACTTTTTTTTATATTTTTTATCGCGTATTGAAAAATCTTATTTAGATAATCCAAGCCATTTACATATGTGATATTAGCTAGTAGCTTATTTAGCAAAAACTAAATGTCATCCATCTTTTCTTTAAAAACCATTAAAAACTTAGAAACTTTTACTTGACAAAAACCTAAAATTCCACTCTAAATATTATTGTTAACTCAACAAATATACAGCTGGACCTGTAGCTCAGTCGGTAGAGCAATGGCCTTTTAAGCCAGTGGTCGTGGGTTCGATCCCCACCGGGTCCACCATTTAAATCAATTTTAGTAAGTAAATGGGCTTTGGTTAGGGTAATCTCTTTCCAGGTCCACCAAAAGAAATTTTAGCCAGGCATTTGCCTGGTTTGTTATATAACAGCTATTTCTGTAATGGGCCTTTAGCTCATTTGGCTAGAGCGCTTCCATGGCATGGAAGAGGCGAGGGGTTCAAATCCCCTAAGGTCCACCATAATAATTTTTAGTAGTAAATATAGCCTCTAAGCCTAGATAAATACTGGACTTTTCGGGTGTTCTAAAACCTGAGTTTGGATCATATACGATATCTCCTGAAAAATTGGTTTTTACGATCAATCTTTTAGTCGCTAAATCTCCATTATGCCAGTTATCTACTACATTTAAGACATCCTCTAGAAACTTTTTTAGTGGTGTTCTAAAATTTTTCTTGCTAGGTGAATTTAATTGTAATTTTATTGTTGTAATCTTTTCTTCAAGAGTTGCTTTTTGAATTTGCAATTCAGTTAATTTATTTTCAAAAGCTTTAAATAAAATATTATTCTCAATATTAATTGATTTATCAACTGTATTTGATATTTGTTTATTAATCCCAACTAATTTAGCTTTTGCCTCCTGCTGATCATTCTGGAGGTTTTTTATATTTGCATTAATATAGTTCTCAAATATTTTTTCATAGGCTTTTATAATAGATTCTGAGGGCTTATTATTTTCCAATAATTTTATGAATTCATGCTCGAGCTTTTCACGGGCAATCATTTTAGAATAATTAACGCATTCTTTATTTGCACAATAATAATATGGGAATTTTTTGTTTGATTTAGATTTTGCAAATGACGCCGTGAAAAATTTATTACACTCCGAACATTTAACAATCCTTCTTAATGGAAATTCTTGATTTAAATCTTTAGTGTAGGTTTTTGTTTCCATATTGATTCGACTTAAAATTTTGTTGTGGGTTTCAAGGGTTATAATTGGTTCATGTATTGCTTTTGTCAAAGGAATTTTCCAAACAGGAAAATCAAAATAACCAGCATAAATAGGTTTTTTGATAGCTTCATAAAATCTTTTTACATCAAAATCAAATCCTTTGGATTTAATAAATTCAAATGCTTCAATTCTTGAATGAAAACTACCATTAGCGTAACCCTCAAAAGCTTTTTTGAGATGTGTGGCTAGTGGCTCGTCTCGAACAATTGTTTTAGATTTATCAAGTTTCTTCATCGTATAGCCAAGCGGAGGTTTGAGAATCCAGCGGCCGGCATATAAACAAGCTTCCATGTTATTTCTGACTTTCGTTTCGTTTTCCAACCTATGGTACTGATCTTGCACTGCAGTTATACCAGAAACTAAAAACTTTACGTTACTTGATTCTATTGAATTCAAATCAACAGTGACATAATCCGTCATTATATCATATGAGTCAAAAATCTTAGTGTAGCTAAAAAAGTCTCCAGCATCTCTAAATAGTCTGCTTTGAGAATAGGCTAAAATATAAAAGGGCTCTTTAGCTCGTTTTAAAAATGACATCATTTCTTTGAACGCTGGTCTGTCAGCATCTTTCGCAGACACACCTGGCTCTTTATAAATTTGGACTATCTCATACCCTCTTCTTACAGCAAGTTGCAGGCACATCAGTTCTTGACTTTCAATTCCATTGCCCTCTTCGACTTGTCTTTTAGAAGAAACTCTACAGTAAATTACTGCTTTTTTTGTCATGTCCTGAGCTAAGCAAAATTATAGTTTTTTAGCAAATATGCCACAAAAAAACAAGGAGAGTGTATCATCCTTGCGTATAGAAGAAAACTAGCCTATGCCGTTTTAAAAGGCGGGTCGAATGGCTTACACTTTTTGTGTTGCAAGCCATTTGTACCAATCATTACGTTTTTATCACTTGCGTTGACTAGGACGTTGCAGATAGGGCAATATCTTTTCTTCTTAGCCATGTTAACTCCTTTTGTATAGAAATTGGCTTACCTTTATTTAAAGCATAATATTTTGGTATTGGCAAACTTTAGAAGTTAGTCTAATTGTGGTAAGCTTCCAATCATACTCATAGCAGTCTTATATTTATGCTTTAATTTCTGATCTGCATTAATTGCTAGCAAATCTACTTCGTTTAAACTCCTAAGATTTTTATATGGTGCTTCAGAATCAGACTCTATGTTTGGTTGTTTATAAGTTTGATTTTCATAGACTAATCCTTCTCGAAAATTCTGAGGGTCAGTTATTCCATTCCAGAAAGCTTTTGCGATATAAAGCGTGATTAAAGTAAGTGTAAATTCTAGAGTGTAATTAATTCGATCAGAAATATAATACATTAAGATTAGTGTGAGTATGTTGATTATGTGTTTAAATTTTGGCATAAGTTTTTGTTTATATTTTAGTACCCCCTATTGTAGTTTTTTCCCGTCCTGACCCCCCCCGGGGGGAGGGGGTGGGGGGGGTAAATGTTGTGTTTTAGTGAGCAGGGGAGGGGACTAGAAACTGTAGTCAATAATATAGTTGTATATATTATCGTTTTGTAAGTCTCTTAATGCATCTCTCATTGCTTTGATTTCCAATTTGTGTATTTTATTGTAGTATTTGTTTTTGTTAAATTTGGTCATATTGTTTGGTTGTTTTGGTTTATAATACTTTTTTGATTTTAAATTATTCCTGTTTTTTTAATCTGTTGAAGTTGGTCCTCAGTAATTTGTAAGTTAATTCTTCTCGGTTGCCCCTCTATTTTTTTAACGCAATAATGAGGCAATGAGATATCTTCTATTCCGTAGCAGAGGCCCATCATAGTATCGGCTACCCATTCAATAATATAGACTTTGCCTATCATGTGCTGGATTCTTTCTGGCCACTCTTGAAAATCGCCGACTTCAAAAGTACTTTCTTGCACTTCTACATAGTCGCCGACTGCGTACTTCTCGGGTTTTCTAAATGGGTTGTAAGTTTCTTGTTCGTTCTGTAGTTTTGCTTTTCGCATATGGTTTATTTATTGAGTTTGTAAAACAAAATTTGGTTGATAGCCTTTTAATTTTTTGCTTTTAAATTTTCCATCTTTACCTTGAATTACATTTTTATCATCTAAATATGTTTTGTAATTACTTATTCCTAACTCCTGAGCACGTTTATATATGTAGTCTTGAGTGGCAAATAAGTCTTTTGATCGATACTCTTTTATTTTTCTATTCAAAATTTTATATTTAAAATCTAAAAAATAAGTCTGTAAGTTTTTGGAAAATTGAAAAGTTAAAATTGTGAGTGCGGTTGCAATTAAAAATGTTGCAATAATTATTGTAGTCATGTGTTTATTTTTGTTTAAATTTGTGGAAATTTTACGGTGCCTTTACGGTCGGCCAAATTTGATTGTTTTGGAAAGTACGGTGTTTGTACGGTTATTTAATTAATTTTGTGAGTTGCTGTTTAATTTGTTTGGCTTGAGATTTATTTGATAAATTTATACAAAGCTCAAGCTCTTTAATCTGATCCTTATTCATAATGTAATTTTTGTTAGATTATATTTCTTTTAATTAAAAGCCACTCACAAACCGAAATATCGGTCAGTAAGCCGGCTTTATAGTTCTTTTCGATACCATATTCAAGACATCTTGCTGGTATCCAGATGTCGACAATTGGTGGTTCTAAACACTCAACTCTGAGGGCCTTTTCTCTGACATCTTTAATTATTACTTGTAGGAGGTGAAACTCTCCTGAAGACCCTGTTAAAAAGTTGTTGCTGGTTTATGATCGTCCATTAAAGCTGGATCAATAAGTTCGGTTTCGATTTTAGGTTCAGTTTTTGAATCTTTATTTGATTTAATAGCGTTCTCTAACATCTCACAAACTTGGTCGTAAACCTTCATTGGCATGACTTTGTGAGAATCAAAATGAAAGGTTTCTTTGATTTTTACTATTACTTCATCTTTATCTCGTTTTAATACTGAGCAATACTCATCAAGTAGAGCAAAGTATCTTTTTTTCTGGTCTTCGGTTGGCAAAATTGGTTGTTTGTCTTCTTTAACACCTGTGTCAGTAACTGGATCACTGCTATTTAACCAATTTAATATTTGTTGGCCTGTCTCTTTTACTATAGTAAAGTCTTTTCCATCAAATAGGCTTGTTCTGTCTTTAGGAGCAGTTGCTAAGTGTTTCTGATTAATTTCAAATACAATTGTAAATTCATAATCTAAACCATCTCTTTGTATACTTGCCATTCCAACTTTGGTTGGCACTTGCTTACCATTTTTTTCTTCTAAAACATAATCTTGTTTTGATCTTGTTGTTGCAATAATATGAACAGGACTGCTGATTATCTTATTAACGAATTTATCATGACGAGGTGTTAGCTTAGCCCAATTTGTGAATGAGTTGCCCATCATCTTGTTGCTAAGGTTGATGATTTCTTGCCACTCATGACTTATTGAGTCGATTATCAGTACTTCATAGCCTGCTTTTTCTGCTTCTTCGATAGCTTCAATATAATCTTCGGGAGTATGAGAAGTTAGGTTTAGTGTATCAAAGTTAAATTTGTCTGAGTATAGTGAAGCTGACCCTTTTTCAGTATCAATTAAGGCGATCTTGTCACTGATAGCTGAGGCTAATGTTAAAGCACTGTAAGTTTTTCCGGATCCTGAAGCCCCTTGTAATAGCAGTCTTAGTTTGAGTTGTTTTTTGGTTGCTTTTTGAAACATAATTTAGTTCGTAGTTATTTTAATAAAGTATCGATGCTAGATGATTTGATTTGCTCAAGTCTAGCTTGTAGTTGGATATGATTCATATTTGTATTTGTTTTTGGTTTAAAATAATTTGATTTAATTTGAGTGACGTTCTTTATATAGTTCCTTAGCCTCGCCTGATTGAATTTTGTCTATTACAATACTGGCTTGCTCTGAAGTGATTCTAGTATAATCTAGATATCCTCCACCCATTAAAATGGTTGCTACTAAGAAATCTATAAATCCCTCTTGATGAATTTTACCGGCATACAAGCTTCGTAGTTTCTTGTGGACTAGAAATCGTATGTAGCCGCATTGCTTTTCAGTAATAGTCATACTTAGCTGAAATTTGCTTTTATATATTCAAGCGCTGCAGCTTCTCCTCTTGCTGTCAGGATTGCATCTGCTAGTTTATCTTCGTAATTCATATTATCTGTATTCTATTACTCCACTTGAAATAGCTCCGGCGGTTTCAGCTTTAACTTGAATTGTGTTTATTGCTTGGTAACCTAAGAATAAGTTGAATCCTATTAATATAGTGCTGATGAATAATTTAGGCATCCAGTTGTCTTGTCGGGTTATTCCTTTCGTATTAGATGGTAAATATACATCTACCTCTTTACCGTTGAAAATAACTTTGCTCGTTGTGTTATACTCATTATCTGAGACTTTAGATAATTCTGAGTTTGACAAAGTGATGTCAATTGTGTTGTTATACATATGTTAAAGTAAGGGAATTTACTTTAACGCATAGACCCTCGTTTGCTCGGGGGTTTTTTCTATGCGAAAAAGTTTTAAACTACATTGTTTTTTTTCTTACATACCAGCGTCGCAGCAGGCTAGAATAAATTGCCCGAGGGTGTCCCTCTAATTTGTAAGCCGTCTGTAAAACTTAATTAATTTCTTAATTCTATTTAATTATAGAGAAGTTTTTAAACTATGTCAAGTAAAATTTGCTTGAACTAAATAAAACAAGCAATAAAGCTAAATTACTACATCACTTCCCCACCAAATACCCTTGATAATTGACAAGAGGGAGGATACTAAGTAGATATGTATTTGTCGTGTTTCTATTAGTCTAGAATTGATGTTTGACATTTAGCTGAAAGTAAGTATTCATAATTATGATGATATATCCTCGAAGTAAAAAATTGGTCTTTTGTAATAATAAGGGTGGTGTGGGTAAAACAACACTTGCATTTAATGCTGCTGTAGCTTTTGCGAAGCTTGGCTACAAGACTGTATTGGTTGATCTTGATCCACAAACCAATTTATCTAAACTTGTTTTAGGTGAATCTTTTTACGAACAAGATCTGTTTGGTGAGGATAAACCAAATATTAGCACTGCACTTAAAGGGATAGTTGATGGTATAAGTGATGTAGATTATAACGTTGAGTTTGTTCCATCGCCTACACAAGAAAATTTATCTATTTTACCGGGTAGTTTGTATCTTTCAGTATTTGAAGACACTTTGATTAACGCCTTCGGTGAAGCAGCTCGAGGTATTACCAGAGGTTACACACTCACAAGTGCTATAGATAGGTTTCTAAATTATAAGGGGGAGAAAGAAAAGATCGATCTCTTTATTATTGATACGTCTCCAACTTTAGGATTATTGAATAGAATAATTTTGTTAGGATCTGATTATTTTGTTGTACCAGTATTTCCAGACAGATTTAGTGTTCAGGGAATAGAAAACCTTGGTGAAGTATTTAAAAAGTGGAAAGATGAGTGGGTTAATACAGCTAGAGCTTTAGCAAAAACGAAACCAGTCGAAAGTCGTTATGTTTTACAAGGTGAGGGCTTGTTTATCGGGTACATTATAAACTCATATAATGTTTATGGTAAAAAACCAATTAAAGAACATACCGATTGGATGAGTGTTGTACCAGATAGAGTTAAGAAATTTTTATCGGAAAATCATAGTAGAAATGGGCTTGTCGAAAGGAGTTGGAAAAAACCTATTCAGATTATTCAAGATTATGGCCAGCTAGCTTCCATTTCACAGAAGAGAATGCGTGGTATTTTCGATGTGGAGCCGAAAGACCTTAAAACATTTAAACAAGGTACCAGAGAAAACCTTGAAAAGGCCAAAAACGAATTTGAAAGTTTAGGTCATAATATTCTAGAAATATTATCTAAATATTAAAATAGTAGTATGTTAGAAGTAAACGAGATTAAAATAGATAGGAATAATAAAGCCGTAATAAAATACGAACAAGCCTTTGAAAAAGGGTTACAAAGTTTAAGTGAAGAACAAAGACAAAAATTTTATAGTAAGCTTTCCACTCCCGATATTAATAGTAAACCATTATTAAAAGCGCTTAAAAAAGATAAAAATGTGGTCCATAGAATGATCAAAAATATAATCAGAAGCCTACACTTAAGCTAATCAAAAAACAATCTTTGGCGTTAGCCACGACCCCTAGGAAACTAGGGGGTAATTTTTTGCCTTTTTCCAAAATCTAGTTGGCATCTTTTTAAACTTGTAAACTAACTTTAGAGATAGTGTCTATCTTGTCAACCTATATAGCCTTGCAAATCACCCAAGAATGACACCGAGTAGAATCATGCTTGAGTATATCTAAACCAACATTGGCTCGTCTTAAATTCTCAATTAGGCCAATGTCATCAATTAGATAGTGTTGCCAGATTGAAATTCTCTCACCTTTTTTGAGTTCAATTGTTTTTATCTGATCATATATCTTGAGTTTAATCTCATAATCTTTATCTAAGACCAAGTACTTAAACCTAGCGTCACTTTCCGGGTTGTATTCGATAACATTCTCACAATCGCTTACATCAATCCCCAGCATGCTTAATATGAGTGTATGTCGGAAATCTGCATTTTCATTTTTTACGTAGCCAAAAGTAGCTCTGTTCTTTGGTTCTGTGTTTGTAAAAGAAAAGCAAAGTCTGTCCTGCTTTTCCATACCTTTTCTTAAATTCTGAAGTACCCTAAAATAGTCTTTATGATTGCAAATAGTGTGGCCAAGATATAGAATTATGTTTATTTCATCGGCTTTAGCATTTAAATAAAAAAGTTTCGTAAAATTTGACTCATCAATATCAGTTTCAAAAGACCTGACTGTAATATCTGGGAACCAATTTTCAATGTTGCTAGTTGCTATCTGGTTGATATTTAGGCTAATATCAATGGCATTATAACTATTTAGGCTAAAATTCTTATAAATGTATTCTAATAAAGGTCTGACAGGGTAGCCATTACCCGGTCCAAGATCAAAAATATTTATTTTAGTACCTTTATCTAAATCCAAAGTAAGATCTTGTAATGATGATATTATAAAGTTGTTATTTATAGGCACGTGTTGGCTTACTCCGCTTTTATAATACTCATCCCAAGCTTTGGCCCCACCATCTTTGTAACTAAATTTAAACTGCACCTCATGGCTAAAAGTAAGGTCATTATATATCTCAGCAACTTCTTCATCATTAAAATTATGATAAAATTCCTTGCTTGGTTCCATCTTTTTTAATACCACACTGGATCTGTACTTTCTACCCTCTTCATATAGCCTTGCAAGTTCTGCTTTATTATGTTCATTAGCTAAAACTCGATATTTTCCTTTCGACTCTGTAAGTTGTAAATTATTTTTCTTAGTAATAGCATCTTTCAACCATTTATTAACTGTGGCACTTCCTACGGAATAATCTTTAGTTATATCACTATTTCTAAAATAAGACATATGATGTTTAGCTTGACAATGTCGATAGAATTTTGTATATCATCTTAGTTTCAATTTTACTACAATTTTTGATTTTATGGAAGAGTATAAAAAAAATATAGCTTTATTTTCTGTTTTAGAACTGCTAGTTCCCATTTTAAAAGATGATCCAGAGTTAAATGCAAAAGTTATTCATAGGTGCAGAATAACAAATGTAAACAAATATGTTGTTTTGATTAATGTACTGGAGTTTATTCAGACAAGTCGATATAATCCATCCAGTCTTGAAACCAGCCAGTTCTAATAAATTTTGCAAAGCCTCTAACTTTTTGATCTATAGGCTGAGCTTTAAGATGTGCTACCTGAGTAGGGTATGCGACAATGTATTTTCTACCATCAATTTTCTCTGTACCCATCAGTCCATTGTCTTCCATAAACCCAACAGCGTCAAAACCCTGTTTCAAGTTTACGATTTCTTCCAAATAAAGCTGCCCATTTTTATTTCTAAGCCAGTCCAATTTTTTATATGAGTCTATTGTATTCCTTGAAAGATACCCTTTCAAAATTTCAGCCGCTCTGTAAACAGTAATGAGTTTCCAGTCTTTGGGTATAACTGGATAGTTTTTCTTCATTGATAGGCTAAAAGCCTGTACCACTTTTCTTGTTTGATCCATCTCAGTTTTAGTTAGTGACCATAAAGAGCAAAGTTTATCAAAGCACTCCTTGCTGGTCTTAATTTTTTTCTCTATTAAAAGAATCATATATTTTTGATTATGTCAATTATATTTTGGATGAACTAATATGGAAAAAAGCCACATTTGAACGTATGCAGTTAGACTAATACAAGAGTATTAAACTGTCAACCAAATCTTGCTTGACATAAGATAAAAATTATTTTATACATACAACTAACTACGAAGTTATGTATAGCGACCCACAAGAAATTTTAGATATCTTAAAAGTAGATCGCCCAAATCTTACTTTGGATGATGTCATTCAGATTATTGTTTACGGTGAAACTACGGCAAAAAGAGTATGCGATGATTACGATCGGGAAGTAACAGAAAAAGAAACAAAACAAAACGCTAAATCTACCAAACTCCAAAAGCAACATGAATTAGTCAAGGCAACAATGAGCTAAGCTAGAACACAACTGCTTTTGTAATCAAAAACCATAGACTGCTGCCCTAAAGCCGAAACGCATAGGTGCGGTTTTCTGTGTCTACATTTTGAAGATTGATAGCTGAGTAGGGTGGTGGCATCCTACTCAGCTACGAGTCTTTAAGACTCAAGATTGAAGGTTAGAAGAAGCGGTGGCGGACAGTGAGCCGTACAGCAAATATCTAGTGTGCTATCGAGTTAAAACCGAAAAGGTCTCCGCATCTAGTTGGCGATACCTAAGATATTATCTGGCTATACCCAGCAGTCGAACAAATGCTACGCCTAGATCATGCAAGTCAAACCTTGCTCGCTTCTTCCAGCCTTTTTTCGCAAAAGGGAGGTTTGGATTGTTTTGTTGCATGAATAGATGAGATCAATATGATGGCTCATAGGGTCTCATCTATTCTGAAGCTTCAATTAATATAATTTTTATGCTTAAGTACGACGCTGAAATAAAACACATGATCTGGGAATTATCTCAAGAATATCCACGTAAGTACATATCAACTCTTTTAAATATTCCATACTCAAGTTGCTGCAAAATAATCCAAGAGCAAGAGGTTTATAGCAATAAATACAATCCACTTTTTTAATTATGCAATATAATTTTGACATCAATCAAAAAGCAATAGTCGAACTAAGCAAAACGACTGGTGTCAAACTTGGTTTACAAGAAGCTGTAATAATAGATTTTATTGCAAAATTTGCACATAGCGGGGAGTGTGAGGTAATTATAATTGAAGGCAAAGTATACTACTGGTTAGCTTATAGTAAAATAATAGAAGAGTGTCCACTTTTGGGAATCAAAAATAAAGAAGTCCTGGCCCGTAAAATTGAATTACTAGAAAATGCAGGAATATTATTAAAACATTATGAGGCGGGTAAAGTTAGAAAAACTTATTTTGCTTTCGGTCCAAACTATAAACATATAGTATTTGATTATAAGAAGAATAAACAAGATGTAGGGGGTACCATGCCGACTGAAAAGTCGAGTCTAGATGAGGCCATGCCGACTGAAAAGTCGAGTACCATGCCGACTGAAAAGTCGAACTATCATAATACCATTGATCATACTTCTACTCCTGAAAATTTTGATGTTGAAAATACCGAAGCACATATAAAACAAATTACAAGGTTAGCTTTAGACATAAAGATGCCTTACTACCCTCAAATTTGCAAAAATAACCCACTTTTAACTGATACTGATATTTCCAATATTTGTATGAAGGTTGTTTTATCAAATCCAAATGAGGGGCCAAATGCTTTAATGAAAAAAGTATTGAGTTGGTCCAGAACCGAAGCCAAATCAGAACCAAGAACTTTTGGCCCAAAGAAAAAGGAGATTTTTGAAGCGTACTGGGATGATTACAATTCAAGAGAAGAGTTAGAGCAGGCTATTTCCAAGGCTATAAGTGAGGGTAAGGAAGTTAAAAGATATATGATACCAGTGAATGCTCTTAAAAAATGGGGTGAGGAAACTAGTGATCTAGCTAAAACTTTGGCTACTAAACTTAGTACCAAGCCAGATATTAATCAAGGAAACAGAGAAGAGGACAACCGTAAAAATGAATTAGAAAAACAACTTAAACAACTATAATTATGAATCCATATTTACAACTACTCAAAAAGCGGATTGATGAAAATTTCAACGCTGAAAAACTAATTGCAAATGAGTATATTTTAGAAGCTTTAAAAGTCGAAAGATATACACTTCAGAAACTTTTGAAGGACTTCAAGGAAATTGAGAGGGAGGCTGAGTCAAATTTAGTAAAGCCTGTTGAGGAAGCTGAGGTTAGAGAGCGTGTAGTAGAAGATATGGAGCCCCGATTACCATTTTAACACTTTATTATGGTTACTTATATTTTATACAAGCTAATAGTCACTTCTACAGACAAAAATCCTAAAGAGTGGAGTGTGATACAAAAAATTTGCATTGTAACTTATTTATTCATTGCAATGGTAGCGGATTTTGAGTTAGTGGCAATGGTCTTTTTTGTACTCAAAGCTTTTAGAATAATCCCTTAATTTTATGCTTATTCAATCCACTTACCCAAATTTCGACTACACCAAACTAAAACGTACAAAAGAAGTCGAAACGGTTTATAAAGATTATTTAGTTGATATAAATCGAATGTATGGCCTTAGCCCTGAAGAAATGGTTTTAAGGAGTGAGTTTTCACACCCTCATCAGCAAATAGCAATTTCAAAAAACAAGTTTCCTTATTTACTACCTGACAATCAACAACACTGGCTACTTTGGTCCAAAAAAAAGCTTACTAAATCAGAAATAAAGAAGATTTTAAATACCTATTTTAATGGTAAAAAGATTGTAGCAATTTGGGTAAACAACCCTAAAGACCAATCAGTGAAAAACTTATTCCACGTTCATTTTATAATAGAAGATTAATATGTTTAAAAAACTATTCAACAAACTAATACCTAAGTGGAGACACAAATACTATTTTGTATATATTTATGAAAAAAAATATGGCAATGGGATGCAAATTCAAGGTGCGGATTATGACTTTCCTAATATTTTAAAACCCAATGACATATCTGATCTATATAAACAAATACAATTGGAAAAATTAACTAATAACTTGGTTATACTGAATATTATAAAATTAGAATCTGAATTGTATTTTTAGTATGCTTAAAATACCCACTTTGATTTTACCATTACCGCCAACCGATAACAGGCGACTCATGCCATATATTATTGGCCGAGGACCTCGGTTATTACCTACTTCGGAATTTAATGCCTGGAAAGTAAAAGCAAATATGGTTTGGCAAGCCTATAAACTCCAATGTTACAAAGATGGAATCCAGCTTGAATTAGTAGAGCCTAGCTTAAGTATGCAGTATATCTACAAATACAAACTTTTTAAAAAAGATGACCGAACTGATGATCAAAATTTTGAGAAGGCATTAAAAGATTTTCTGGAGGGTAGAGTATATAAAGATGATAGGCATGTACGTCTTGAGTTAGTTGGTTTGGTAGAAATTGACAAAGTAAACCCTAGGATAGAGTTTGACTTGGTTCCCCACATTTTATCAATGAAAAAACAAATTGAAGTCAATTAAAACAAATTTAGCTTATGGATGAAAAAATGTTACCGCGAATGAAAATTACTATAAATAAAATGGTAGAAAAAAAGGTTATTTTAGCCCATACAATGGAAGAATTACAGGAAAAAATAGATGAGTTTGTAACCTGTCCGTTTAATGATGTTGAGCTTTGTATAGCGTGTGGCGGCGGCGGCACTTTGTATACTGCAATGATATTTTATAAAAACACAAGAATGAATTAAATTATGTTTAGAGAATTTATAAATCAATATTTACTGGAGCCATTTGTCAGGCCAGAAATTAAGAAAATAGCACTAACAATTTTAGAAAAAGGTGAAATAAATCTTTTTCGTACAGGCTATTTTTATAATAGTTATAGATTAGGTAGGGACTTTTTTGATTTTAATCTAACTCATAAGCACTATTTAATAAAACTGAATCCTTTTGAAGAAATGTGGGCTGGTCATTTAATAATAACTAAAATTAGGGAAAGAGAATTAGAAGAGGAAAGAAAAATATTTGAAGAAGCGGTTAAAGAAATTGAAAGTTAAATTATATTATTATGTTTTCAGAAATAATTTCAAAAATCGTACTCACACAGTTCTTTTTAGGTTTTTCTTCACTACTACTTGTAAGACTTATTGATGATCCACTTACTAATTATGGAAAAATACATGACACCGACTTTTTAACTTATTTATTATATTTTTTCGCTTTTATATGGACTTCTCTTATTTTCACCATTCCATTATTAATTTTTAGCATCAATTGGTAATTAAAAAAATATGCCTCAAAGATCACTACTAAACCATTTAAAATCTGTTAGCTTGTTTAAACCAAAAAGTATAAATGTAGAAGAAAAAGTCATGGATATGACCGCTGAGTTGTGGAACTACTATGTCAAAAATCTTGAGCAGCAACACCCATCTGAATTTACAGATTTAGCTGATGCAATTCATCAAATACAAGCTTTAATTGCTTTGAGGATTGCTAGAAAATATCACCCTGAAATATTTTCAATTAAAAAATAAGTTATGTCAGAAATTAAAAAACCACAACCAAAGGATAATTATACATTAAATGAAGTTTTAGAAGTTGCTGAAATTCTATTGAGGGCATCGACGATTGAAATTGATGGAACGGACAAACAGAAACTAATCATCGGTGGATCTTTGCAAGCAATATATAATCATTTAGCAGAAAAATATCCTAAAGTAGAGAAAGTTACACACATATCCGAAATGGAAAGATTGGGTATAAGATTTGAAAGTGGGATAATGCCTCCGTTGGAAATTAAAAAACCACGGGAATATACAATTGATGAAATAGTCCAGATTTGGAAAGAGGAAAAAGTTGTATATGTTGTTACACGATTAGGTAAACATAAATCTATAGATCGTGAACATGAGGGGGATTTTCATCTATATAATTTTATAAATAAAACAGGTAATGAAGAATTACTCAGAAAAGCTCTAAGCACTCATAAAACACCACTATATAGGTCAAAACTAACTACTGAAGAGTATGAAATTTGGGGTGAAAAGAATAAAGACAACCCTGATCTAACAGAAGCCCACATAAATCAAGTACTCTATTAAATTATATGAAATATATCCAACTTTCCGAATTAACACTTTTAGAGAATAACCCCAGACAAATTTCTGACGAAAATTTTGATAGATTAAAAAAGTCTTTATCAAGAGATCCAAAGTTTTTAGAACTCAGACCTATTTTAGTTTATGTAGAGGGTGAGAAGTTAATTATTTATGCTGGCAATCAAAGATTCAAAGCTGCTCAGGAATTAGGCTGGGAGGAAATACCAGTTATTATTGATGAAAAAGCTGAGTTGGAAACAATCAGACAAAGAATTTTACTTGATAATGTAGAGTTTGGAGAATGGGATAAAGATATTTTAATCAATAATTGGGATATAGGAGAGCTGTATGATTTAGATTTACCCGAGCTAAATGATATTATAGAAGAGGTAAAAACTGAAAACTTACCAAATTTTGAAGGCCAAGATGAGGTACCTGAGCTTAATAAAAGACCTATTGTAATGTATGGAGATATATTTGAGATTAAAGCTCGGGGTTGCAAATATAGGATTGGTTGTTTAGATAGCACCAGTATTTATGATGTTGAAAAGTTGTTGAATGGGGCTAAAATAGATTTAGTTTTAACTGATCCACCTTATGGGGTAGATATTACTAAGGCAAAAAGAAAATCAACTGCTGGAGTTTTAGGAAAATTGCCAGAGATTGCAGGTGATACAGACACGGAAGCTGCAAGAGACTTTTATAATACATGTCAAAGCTTAGGAATTAAAAATTATATTATTTGGGGTGGGAATTATTTCACTGATTTTTTACCACCAAGTCGTTGCTGGATAGTCTGGGATAAAGTAGTGCCTCATGATTTTAGTTTTGCAAAAGGGGAACTTGCTTGGGTTTCAATGGATAAAAATTTAATGATTTACAAACAAAACTGGAGTGGAAATATAAATGGCAAAATAGATTTAAATGTAGAGGGATTGGATAAAGAAACCATTAATGGTTCAAGTAGGGTCAATAGAGTTCATCCAACTCAGAAGCCAGTGGGCCTACAATTGGATATTATAAAAGATTTTGATGATGGATTTAATAATATATTTGATGGATTTTCTGGAGGGGGAACTACATTATTAACTGGAATCCAAACCAAAAAGAATGTTTATGCCAGTGAAATTACTGAATATTATGCTCAGGTTTCAGTAAAAAGATGTGTGGATTTTTTAAATAAAAACAATATTGACTTTGAAATTACTTTAAACAGTGAGGCTTTTGATATTAAAATATTAGATTAGTTATGGCAAAAAAAATTGATTGGATTAAATTAAAACAAGAATTTCTTGCAGGAGATATTGAAGACGTATCTGAGTTTTGTAAAAAGCAAGGACTAAGCAAGCCTGAGGCAAGTGGATCTGTAGGCAAAGCGACCAAAGGTTGGAAGGAAGAGAGGAACTCGCTTAAGCAAACGGCCCTAGAAGCGGCTAAATCAAAACACATTGAGCAAAGTATCCTGCCGAATGAAAAACTCCTTAAAATGAAGGAAAACATCCTTATAATCGTGGGGAATAAAATCGCAAAGGAACAAGATAAAATGTCGGCCGCTGATCTAAAAAGTTTAATTCAAATTATTAAAACAGAACTTGGTGAGCCTATTACTATTAATGTAAATAGAAACCTAGACCAGAGCTTAGACAAAAACGGTAATCCTACCGATCCAAATAGTTTTACTTTTATAGATATCACAAATTTAACCCCTGAAGAAAGAAAAAGAATAATAGCACAAAATAAGAATGCAGGTAGCAATAACTAAAAAAGATTTGTTGAGGATGTATGTGGATGCTTTTTTAGCAGGTGATTATAGTGGTTTAACTACAAAACATAATTTAGTACATAAAAAGCAGGAGGAGTGTATAAATTTATTGACTAACGGGTTTACTGACGAGGTATTATACGGTGGAGCTGCTGGAGGTGCCAAATCATTTACAGGGGCTTACTGGCTAATGATGTCTGCGTTAGCTTATCCAGATACTAGGTGGTTTGTGGCCAGGTCCGAGCTTAAACTTATAAGGCAGTCAACAATTCCTACCCTAAACAAGCTTTGTAAGGAAATGAAAATTGATAAGCCTTTCCATTTTGACCAAAAAGACAATAAGTTAATTTTTCCAAATGAAAGTGAGATTTATTTGTTAGACTGTAAATTGGAGCCCTCTGATCCAATGTTTGAAAGATTCGGGTCAATTGAGTTTACTGGTGGCTGGTTTGAAGAAGGGGGGCAAATTCATGCTTTGGCCTATGAAGTATTAAAATCGAGGTGTGGACGACAAAATAATGACAAATATAATTTGAAAGCTAAAAAATTTGTTACAGCAAATCCAACTAAAAATTGGTGTTACCGTACTTTTTACAAACCGTGGAGAGACGGGAAGCTACCAAATAATAAGAAATTTTTACAAGCTTTTGTATATGACAACCCATTTGCGGGCATGTATTTACAAACTCTTGATGAGCTTACTGATCCAATAATGGTCCAAAGGTTAAAATTTGGTAATTGGGAGTATGACGATGATGATACAAAATTAATGGGTTATGAGAATATTTTAGATATTTTTACAAATTATGTTGAGGACGGTGACAAGTATTTAATTGTAGACGCTGCTAGGTTGGGAAAAGATAAAACTACAATTTACGTTTTTTCAGGCTGGAAAGTTATTTATCGAAAAGAGATAGATAAAGATACTTTAGACAAACAACTAAAAGTAATTGAAGAAATTCGGGGTAATTTTAAAATACAAAAATCACACGTTTTAATCGACGAGGACGGGGTAGGTGGTGGTCTGGTAGATTTTGGTGGTTTTAAGGGCTTCGTAGCAAATAGCACACCAATTAAAGTAGATAAAAAAGAAGATGGACAGGAAAAAGTTGGAAGTAATTATAAAAACTTAAAAGCTCAATGTGCTTTTTTACTAAGAGACAAAGTTAATAATGGAGAAGTGGCTGTTGTTTGTGAGCTTGGTAACCAAATTAAAGAAAGGATTATTGAAGATTTAGACTCTTTCAAACAAGACAAAATTGATAAAGACGGCCCACTTTGTATCCAACCAAAAGAAAAACAAAAAGAAATATTGGGTAGATCACCTGATGACGGTGATGTTTTTGTGATGAGGGCCTATTTTGATTTAAAACCTAAAAGTAAAGTTTCAATTTATTAATTTTTCTATGCAAAAAAACCAAATCAAACTACCACTTACCAATCTTGAGGTCACTATGCTTATAAGCATAAATCAAGGCTGGTCCTCAAATGAAGCTCTATCACAAATCTGCGGCATGTCCAACGGTTACATAACTGAAAAAATAGATAGGCTAGAAAACCTTAAATTAGTTGCAAGGGAGGGTGGAGGTAGAGCTACAACATATATTTTGACTAATGAAGGTCAGAAAATCGTCAATGATGTGGTCTATTTAGCAAATATAGCATTTTTAGAAATGCAAAGAAATATGAGTAATTAGAAAATTTGGTTTGGTGTTTGCAAAAGCAAGCAGCAGGAAATAAGATTGTAGCATAAATCAAACTTATTTATGGCAATCGGAGATAAAAAAACCAGGCAAATTGATCAAGGTCTTCAGGTAGACTATATTTCAACAAGGTTAGATGCGGCTGGCAACGATGTGTGGACTCTAGTTTCTTCTACAGACACATCTGAGACAATAGAAGCAATTACAACAAGTGATAGTACTGATTTTAGTGCTTCACCTAGAGCAATTTACGTTGGAGGCGCTGGAAATATTTCAGTATATACAAGTGCTAATACAACTGTAGTTTTTAACAATTGTCAGGCTGGTACTGTGCTTCCGATTAAAGTAAAACGAGTCAATACAACAGGCACAACAGCAACTAATCTAATAGCTTTGTACTAACTTTATGTTCATAGGCTTGGGTATTAATATTGTGAATTCAGCTTTAATCAAAGGTGAGTTTAAGCCTTCCGATATAACGGGTAATGCTCTTTGGCTGGACGCTGCTGATAGCTCAACACTCACGCTTAATGGTTCCAACGTTAGTCAGTGGAGTGATAAGTCAGGTAATAATCACCACTTTACTCAAGCAACAGGTACAGCTCAGCCAACTTACAGAACTGCTGGAATGAATGGCCTTAATACGTTGATGTTCAACGACTCATCTAGCGTGTTGACTAATAACACCTTACTTTCAGCGGCTAACTTCTCAAGCCAGCAAGCAACTATGTTTGCTGTATTCAAGCCGAATAGTGACTACATGTATAGCATTACTTCAATAAGCCCGACTGTCGGTGGCTACTGGCGATATTACGACAATCTGTCTTACATATCTGAATTCAGAAATGTAAGGGTAGAGAGTGTTGATCTCAATATGCCAACAAATGGAGCGGCCATTGCCACATTTGTCTCTGGCGAAGCGGCGGATCCTTCCGGATATAAATTCCTACTTAACGGAATTCAGAAAATAGCTGTATATCCGAATTTCGGTTTGCCTGAAAACAAAGAAATGTTAATTGGTTATGACGTATTTTCACAATTCTACAATGGTGATGTTGCTGAAGTTGTCATATATAATCGTGCATTATCTGACGCTGAACGTGTACAAGTAGAGAATTACTTACAAGCAAAATGGGGAACCCTATAAATTAAATCAATATGCCTTATCTAATATTCAATAACATCACCAATTTCAACACTTGGCACACCAAAGTCAAAAAATCTATTGGCCTACCGAAAGTCGGAGTCAATGCTGAAACAGGAGAACTCGAGCCTGAAGCACAAAAAACAACTGGCTATACACAAGCTATCAAGCATCCTAATACTACAGATTTAAGAGTTTTAGCCTTTGTAGGAGATGATTTAGATAGCGAGCTAATAAGTGGTCTTACTTTAATAGATCAAGAAGAAGCTAAAAATCAGGGCTGGTTTCCGGCGATTGAAATGAATCAAATTGAACAATAAATTTTATGTCTTATACAAAATTACCAAATCTATTTCAAACTAACGAAATTGTAATCAATGGAGGGAAACATACCCAGGGTTGGAATAAAATGTCTGCAAGTGTAGCTATTGATTTTGGGTATACTGGAGATTTAATTTGTCCTTTTAACGGATGTGAAGTTAAAACTTACCCTGGTTCAGATGCTGGTACACAATCATATTTTTCTATCACTTTACCAGATGGTTCAGAAATTATTTGTGTACATGGATATCCTGTCAGAACAGGAAAATTTAATAAAGGTGAAGTAATTGGAAAATGTAGACACCACCATTGGCACCTTTCCATGATTGTTGATGGTAAGCTTGATTGTATTTTAAAATATTTAGATAGGGGCCTAAATATGTACTCAAACCCAGACGCTAGTCTCTATGGAACTAGAGATCATGCTGATGGGAAGTGGTCCACTTATGAAGACAAAACATTATTATTACCTGATTCAGCAATTCCACAGCAGCCTCAACCTCAACCTCAACCTCAACCTGCTCCAGCACCTGTAAACCCACTGGATCAAATTAAGAGATTTGGTTGGGAAATCGTTGCACAAATCAAAGCTGCTCATCCAGATTTTTATAATAATTGGCCACGAGCAGATGGAAATATTAATAACATGCCAAACGAAAACCCATATGTTTGGGTTAAAGAATTGTGTGACCAAATTGGCTGGAAAATAGAAGCCTTGATTAAACAAATCACTGAAAAAGATGACAAAATTAAAGAATTAACTACTGCAAATAAAAATTTAACTGATGGAATTGCTGGTCTTGAAGTAGATAAGAATGACTTGGAGACCAAAAATGATGGTTTAAAACTTAAAATAGATGAAAATAATGCAATTTATATAGCTCGAATTGACGAACTAAATGCTAAAATAAAGCAACTTGAAAATAATAAATCACCGTATCTCAGCAGAAAATTTTTAGTTGAGCTCACAAGCACTGCCACGGCTATTTATGCCGCAGTTTTGCCTTATTTACAAGGATTAGAATTAAAGTGGGATCCAAATTTGAATACACAAGAAAATCTTGCTAAGATTGCTGGTCAAGTTCTGTTATCAGTATTGTCATACAGGGCAGTTAAAACAGCCTCAAATCAATATATTAAAACACAAGGTAATATTGACTTAGCTGAGAAAACTCAAACTCAGAGGAGACAAATAGAGGTAACTGGGGAATAACGCATTATATTTAAATATGGCGACAATCAACATTACTACTAAAGATATTTTAAAAGTGGCAAAGGAGGCTGTTATATCTATAAAGCCTAGGGCTGATTACCTTGTGTCAGGTACAACCCTTATTCCAGGGGCAAATAGATTGGTGTTTACAGATAGTAATGGTACAGCGGTTGTTAATCTATACGCTGGTGATTATACTGGGTCTATAGAATCTAAAAGTTTCCTTTTTACTGTACCTGCTGGGGAAGGTACTCACAACCTTATTGATTTACTACAAATAGAAAATCAAAATTATAACGCTCAGTGGGTTACACTTTTTAACTCTTTTAATGTCAAAGATTATGGAGCTAAAGGAGATAATACTACAGATGATACAACTTCAATTCAATCAGCTTTAACTGCTTGCACTAATGCAGGTGGTGGCACCGTGTTATTGCCAAAAGGCACGTATATTGTAAACCCCAATATTGGCCTAACTATAGGGTCAAATACAATAGTAAGGGGAGATGGCTCAGCAACTATAAAAGTTAAAAATGCAACAAATTTGGACGGTAACTTACTAAAGGTTGAAAACCGAACCAATGTAAAAATCCACAATCTAACACTTGACGGTAATAAATCAGGTCAGACGGCGGGTACAAACTACGGTTTATATATATCAGCCTCTAAATTATCCTTTGTTGAGAACGTTAGAGCATACAATTTTAGTGGGGTTGGTATACAAATATACAACTGCGATGATTGTACCGTGATTTCTTCAATTAGCGAAAATAACGGTTACCATGGCTTTGAAATTGAGCAGTGCCGTGATGTCGTAGTCACTGGTAATATATCTTTTAGCAATGCTAGACATGGGTTTTATTTAGCACCAGGGGAAATATCAGGCACTGGTAGCAAGTATTGTATTATTAGTAACAATATTGCCAGAAATAATCTACAGTATGGTATTAGTGTGGGTATTTCAGTGATTGGTAGTATTTACCTAACCCAGGCTTGTGAAATATCAGGTAACCAAATATATGAAAATAGCCACTACGGAATAAGTCTATACAGGCAAGATCAGCAGATTGTAACTAATAATATTATTAGGAATAATGGCTATTCAGGTATTTATTTATACCAGTCAGGTCTAAACAAAATAGAAAGTAACTTTTTGCAAAATAATTCAGCAGCATTGAATGCTGGCTACGACGAAATTCAAATTGAAGGTGGAAGTGATGGAGTGGGAAGTCAAAATAATACTATAAACTACAATACAATTGTAACAAACGGTACAAACAAAGCCAGGTATGCAATCCGTGAAGCCCATAGTCTTGATAGTAACAATGTTATAGCATACAACACAATTTTTGACACCCCAGCAACGGGGTTATTTTTAGTCAATTCAAAAGTTCTAGAACTTAAAAGCGGGAAACTGCAAAGTAGTGGAATTATGCAAACTAATAGTGGCAGTGGTTCTGCGGTGGACACAGGATATTTCGGTATAGATGGAGAGTTTGGAATTGCGAGACTAGTGAATAACAAAGGCAATGTTAACACTCAGTATGTAAATGTAGGTTCAGGTCAACAACAATTTTGGGTGAACGGTAACCAAAGGATGACAATAAAAACAAACACAATTAATATAGCTAATTTACCAACTACGGCCACTGGGTTATCGGCAGGTGATCTATGGAACTCAGCAGGAACTTTAAGAATAGTATAATATGGATACAGCAATTTTCACAGCAGTGTTTGGAGCTTTAAGCAGTATGGGAGTTGCTGTTTGGCTTTTTATTAGAAGCGAGCTAAAAGCCCGTGATCAAAAACTTGATAGCCAAGGAGAAAAAATTCTTAATTTAACCGCAAAAGTTGCAGTGCTTGAGACTAAGGATGACCTGTCTAATAAGCTTACAAATGTGATTGAAAAAATGGATAAAAAATTGGATGTGATTTTGGAAACAAAAGTAGAAAAAAGGTTAAAGAAAAGGACAACTACAACTACAACGTAAATAAAATTAAGATATGCCGAAAAACGATATTTTCCAGTCAGTCAAAGACACAATTCAAGTACTACTTAGCCAAGGAATTAGTGCAACCCAGTATTCACCTGAAAATAAGGGTTTGGATTGGAATGAGTATGAGGCTATTAGGAAAACTAACTCTATTGTTAGAAAGTTAGTCATTAATAGGAAAAGTATTGTTGGAGCAAATGGCTGGAACATACATTGTAGCCTGTATAGAAGTGAGAAAAAAAATGACTTTTTAGCCAGTGAAATTTATTATAGGCTACAAAACAGTATTAAAATTGATAAATTGAAATCTCAATTTGCTGCACTAACAGGGACATATGGTAACTGTTACGGTATTTTTGATAAAGATAACTTACCAATAGTTAAAACTCCAGACAATTTTGAGCAATATTATGACTATGTAAATGAAAAAAGTATCAAGTATGCAATGAAGATTGACGGGAGGGAGCAACGTGGTGCCTTGGGTAATTTTCAGGAGGGTGTTGATATTTTTCACTTTAAAGACCAGCTGACTAGCCACCAAAGTTATGCCGACAGTCCAATTGATTCATGCTACGGGTGGATTTTGTTGTATGAGCACGCTTTGCAAATCAATAATAATATGATTAGCGGGGGGTCAATTGGCACTCTTGTTGCTCTTTTTGAAAAAGAGTATGGGGAGTATTTAAATGAAAAAGATGACAAGGGGGTATATAATGGTGAAAAAATACTTAAAGCATTTAGGGAAAAAATTGGTGGTGCAGTTCAGTATTTTACTGGTCAAAGAATCAATAAGCAAGCACAAAGTCACAAATTAGCTTTTTTGACAGGTGCTAAGGAGCTATTAGAGCTAGGACGTACCAATCAAGACATGCAATTGTCTGAATTAATTGAAAAAGCTGAATCTGCAATTTATAGTGCTTTTGGAGAAACTAAAACTACTGAAAACACCACCTACTCAAATGCTAAAACCTTCAATTACCAGCTTTATGATTTGATTGGCAGAGATGCAGAGGAACATTTTGCTGACTATGTGAACACTTTTTTACTGCCCCATTATGGTATGGAGACGGGTAAAGACTTATATTTTAGTTTTGATCCAGCTGTCGATCCTGACGAAACGGAAAATAAAAACTTCCTGTTAGCAATGACTGATAAAGCAATGAATTACTCCACTAATAAAACTTTCAAAGCTAAAGTATATAATGAATTGAGGGATAAGGTAGGGTTGGAGCCTATTGATGAAAGTCTATTTGAAACTGATGAGGTGGCTGTAGGTGGCAGAGTTATTGAAGCCAAATCTGTAGAAAGTTTTGCTAATAGCCAAACTCCAATTGAAAAAGCTTTGGCCAGCCGTGATTATTTTAGATTGGAAGCTGATTCCAAAAACCTAAAAAAAAACTGAAAAAAGGGTTTTTGCCAGCATGGGAAACAGCTTTAAGTAAGCAATTGGACGCTTATATTGCCAAATTAAGCAAATACGACAGCGTAGACGACGCTTTAGGGAATTTAAGTAAAGACTTCCCAAAGATTGAAACTTTTTACAGTTTCACTGCACTTAAAAAAGACTTATTGAAATTTGCTGACATTGCTATTGATGAGGTATTAAGGACAAAAGAAAATTTTGCTGAACAAGATATTTTTGAATACCCACAAGTTATTTTAGATGTTATTGACGCTAAAACCAAGGCTTTACTACAAGGTATTGAGAGCTTAGATAATGATCAGATGAAATTTATCCCTTCCTATTTAAAAAATTATAAAGGGTTAGATTTAGAAACTTCGGCCCAAGTTAATACAATTATAAAAAATAATGCTTCAGAAGGGCTAGATGAGGTTATTAAAATTTTAAGTGCTTCAATAAGTGAGTTAGCTAAAAATCGGGCCACAATGATTGCAGAAACTGAGGTTGGATATGCAGTTGAGGAGTCTAGGTTTCATTTATATTTAAAAGAAGAATATAAATTTGAAAAATGGTTGACTGTTAAAGATGAAACCACTTGCTCGATTTGTAAAGGGCGATCGGCCGCTGGGGTTGTAGCAATTGGCACGTATAGCTATAATGCCCACCCACAAGATAGATGCACTAAAATTTACGGGAAAAACAAAGAGGATATAAGTTAACCAATATCAATTGGGATTACTTTAATAGTCATCGTGCAATTTTCAGAATTAGACTCAACCGTCGTAACAAGTACGGGCAATTTTTCCTTTTCGGTCATTTTTCAAACAAAGCACAACTTATTTTTTTTGTAAATTTTGGTTTGGTAAATGACAAACTATATTTTGACCTGAGTTACCGACCAATCCAGCAAATACGGTGTTTATATTAAAATAAGCACCTGTTTTGCTTTGGTGTTGGTAAAAGCAAGCTGCAGGGTATAGAATATATATGATTAATCAAGAAAATATATGTATCATATTGAGAAATTCGCAACAGGTGAGGGAACTAATGGGGTCAAAGTTAAATTTGAATTTACGCCTCATAATAATACTAATGGGGTGTATTTTAACCCTTTATCTGTTTTCAAGCCAACTCCAGTCAAAACCAGTAATAAAAATCACGAAGATAACTACGAAATATTTTCAGACGGTACCGAAATGAGTTTAAGCGAGGCTAAAGTAGATGGTGATGTTTTGAAATATGACGCCGAATACATAACTACAAATAAGGCTGCCATTGAAGTAATTACAGGCGAAAACTTTTCTGGTTTTTCACCTGAATTAATCTCTAAGAGTACTCCAGTGCCTCACAAAAAAGCAGTTCCAAGGTTTTATAAGGACGGAGCTTTGACGGTTAGAAGTTGGTCAATATTAGAAGGAAAAAATCCAAGTTTCAAAGGTGCTGGTGACGTACAAATTGAAACTTTTTCAGAAAATAGCCCAATGGTAATTATAGAGGAGTTTGCAGATGATAGTGAAACTAAAACCCCTGAGACCGCCACACAAGAGGCCCCAGCTGTAGAAAAACCAGCTGAAGCACCTGAAGTAAAAACCAGTGAGAGTGAAAAACCTAAGGAGCAGGAGAATTTTTATAGTTATTGCAACGTTGGTGAGTATGTTAAAGTTACTAGCACTAAACAAGTTGGTAAAATTATCAAAATTGAACAGTTAGAAGGTGGCATACAAAATATAACATTAAAAACATTAGATAATAGTGAGGTAATTATTTCAGACAACCAAAATAATGACACAAGAATTTTAGCTTACATAACTACAAGTGATATAATGGAGTATTTAATTAATAAAAATGTTGAGAGCTTTTCTGAAGAGGACGAGGAAGATACAAAAACAAATAAAATCATTGAAAACTTTGACCAAAATTTGAAAACGACCGCAATGGCTAACGCTGCTAATTCTAAAAAAGTATCAAAGCAAGATGCTGTTGATAATGACGAGGAAAAAGAGCATTTGGCAGACGCAGGTTGGAAAAAACTAGGTAAGAAAAAATAACACTATTTATATATTATATGGCTGACGGTAGCAATCTAACAACACAACAACAATTAAACGGTTCTGACTTTTTAGTTGAAACATTTTCTAGTTTAGAGAATGGAGCATTGAGCTTAAACGAAGTTAAAAATAGAATAATAAACAGAAATGATGTAGACGACAAGTTTACTGCATTAATTGAAGCACAAATCGTTGCACATGAAACTAAGCATGGTAATGGCTATCTTGAAGCTTTCAATGATGTAATTAGCTCAGAATTTGACTTACCCGCTACTAAAAGAATTGAGGTACTTTCAAAAGATGAATTTGAAGCAGTAAAAGAAGACTTTGCACAAACTGTAAATACAACTTCAGGAGGCTTTGTAGCTTTACCCCAAATTGCAAAAACTAATTTCACAAACTTACTTGATGATATTTTCTATGAATCATCTATTTTGGCTGATTGTACTTTATACCCCGATGGTCCTGACAATGAAGAGGTTAGAGTTGTAACTAACACACGATCTGCGGTTACAGGTAATGAAACTGTGGCTGGTGTTTATGCTGACAATACTGTTGATGCTGAAACGTTGAATCCAAACAGAGTTAGAATTGTAGACGTTCAAGAAGTTACTAGAAACTTTCAAGAAACTTCTAACGCTGTTGATAGTGGAACCATGGTTAACATGATGTTGAGGAGTTGTATTAATCAAGCTGAAACCAACTTAGTTGGTGCAGTAGCAACCGCAGTGCCAGCAGGCCGTGACGGTGTTGTATACCCAATTTTGAATGCTTTGGCTTCAACTGGTACAAACAAAGGGGCTTTAGTAGTGCCTTTAGTTACTGTAGGTGTAACAAACCATGTTGACGCAATTAACTACCTTACAGGTCAACTACCTGTATATGATTTATCAGACTTAGACAAATATAAAGTTTATGGAAACTGGTTTACAATTAACACAATTCTAAGAACTTTGGATGCAAACACACAATACTACTTTGACAAAGAAACTAAGCAGATAAAATCAGTTCTTATAGATGCTGCGATGAAAATCTTAAGTGCTACTCCTAACTACAGAATTTTAGTGGCTAATATGAAGAGAATGAGAGTCAAGAGATTGAGAGCTATCAAATTTGAGAGCAGAATTTCCTCACTAAAAGACAATAAAGCTGAGTTGTGTGTAGACACTTTCTTGGACGCATTGCCTACTTTTGCTTACAAAGCAATTCCGACTAAGAACGAATTTAGAACAGCAGTATTGGAAGCTGACAATAACTACGTAAGTTAATATTTATGACTTCTAAATTAAACCTTGTACTAAACAAAACCTTGAGCTTATTGGCAGCTCAAGGTTGCAGCTTCGAGGAATTAACTGAAGCTTATCAAGAATTTGAAAAAGAAAACTCTGGTAAAATAAAAAAGCTTAAATTAACTAAAGCCGAATTTATCAAGGAAGAAAAACAACGGGTTAAAGACCAAACTGAAGCTGAGGAAAAAGAATTAAATGAGCTAAACGAGGCTAATTACTTTGGTTTCAGTACAGTTGAAGCTTATAAAAACTGGTTAGGAAGCGATAATTTCAAGCAGTGGAGGAAAACCGACGATGGCAAAATTCACATTGATAGAATTGAAATTGTAGAAATTGGTGAGGAAGATGAGGAGGAAGAGCTAAACCCAGAAACAGATATTCCTTTGGACACACCAAACGAAAACCCTGAAACTGACGAAACTAAAAATAATGAATAACAATGCCAATTTTCAACAAAAGCCAAATTCAAAACGATTTAAATATTACAGACTCACTTCAGTCAAGTTATTTGAGCCGCATTTTGGCTTTTGTTGAAGCCTTTCTTGAAGTTAATGGGATAAGTTTTTATACTTCCACCTCTAGTTTTACAGTTGAAACTTTGGCTGGTTATAGCGAGGGAAGGACAATTTTTCCTGTAAAATATTTCAAACAAGTTGAAAGTGGAAAACCACTAAAAATTAAAAGCTTTAGCAACCCAACTTATAGCAAAACACTTGCTGCTACAGATTATAGTCTAAGCAAACATAGGTTTAAACCTAACCCTATATACTACATAGAGCTGAATGAGCCAATATATACAGATTATTATTTAGAAATTGAAGCTATTTGGGGGTTTTGTGATGAGGCAGATTTTCAAAAATATATGGCTGAGTTAGATTTTGAAATTTTCGAGTTTATTTTAGAGTCAATGAACAGATTCATTGTTAACACAAATCTTAAAAATAATGGTGGCAATGAAATTACTAGCTCTGAAATTGGTAAAGTTAAAGTTACTTTCAAACCCTCCCAAACAAATTCTAATAAAGAGCTTAAGCTAAGCTCAAAAATCCAATCAATTATTAATAAATATAGCCTAAAGTAAAATTTTGTATGCAGACAATTGATGAAATTTTCGCAATTTTACCAGTCAAATTAATGGACTTAAAACAGTCTGTAAAGTCGGCCAGTGGAAAAACTGAAACTTATTCGGTTGTTTTATCAGGCTTGAAAGTATTTTTACAAGGTGATGATGGAGATTTGAGTGCTGGTTTGCTAGCTGGTACTAACTATACTGCTTTTATTTGCCAAAGCCAATTGGGAAATATCAAAATCAGTAATACAAACCAACTTGTAGAAAATAGCAACGAGTATGATGTGATTGCTAGTTTACTTGAAGAAAGCAGTCCTCATATTGCCCCATTTTACCAACTAACCTTAGAAAAAAGAAATAAATAATGTCTGACTTTTCTATAACTACCAATGACCAAGTTTTTAAAGAGGTAAGTAGCTTTTTAAATAAAGGCGTGCTCGAGCCTGCAAAGAAAATAGTAAATAGGGTTGCTGGATATGCTGAGAATAGAATGGGCTTGAATGCCAGTAAAGATGTGTATTCATATGAGCCAAAGAAACCAACCTATAAAAGGACGGGACGGTTATTAGGAGGTAGGGGGTCATCTCTAAGTGGGGGTATGCCTGTTAGAACTAATTTAGATAGTTTGGAGATAAAGCTAGAAGCCAATCCTAAATTAAAAGGTGCAAGTTTTAATTATGCACCATATGTAAATGCTGGTACAGGTTGGATGAAAGGAGTTGGGAAAAGACCTTTTTTTGATAATACGGTTAAGGAAACTCAAGAAAAGGCACCAAATTTAGCAAGAGAAGAACTTGATGCATATATAAGTAAATCAATTTTCAAGTAATATGAATTATACACCAATACATAAAGCTGAATTTAAAAGAATCCTGAACACAATTGAATGGGATGGGCAAACTTTTGCTATAAGGGAAGCTGCTGGGGATAAACATATATTTGTTAATAATGTAACTGAATTAGAGGCTTTACCAACTATAATAATAAACCACACACGCTCCAAATCAATAATTCAAGATACTGCTTATAACTTACTGACAAGTACTTATAGAATAAGACTTTTAACAAAATATGCTGACAATACAATTGTTGCAGAAGAGGCACTTGAGGAGTTGGCCAGTTCAATTGTTGAAAAACTTAGTGATTTTCAGTTTGGGGATAATTCAACCTGGGAGCAGTTAATGTTTACTGACGGGACTGAAGTACAGCAATACTCAGACAGTTACTTATATAAAGATATAAGCGTATCGGTAACAAACGAAGTTTTAAGAAAAAATAACTATTTATAATATTATGGCTACAAAAAAACAATCAGCAGAACAGGAATCATATTTTAACCCATTTGTGGGTTCAATCACAGCAGCAAATCCAGAAACAGCTACTAAAAAATTCAAAACCGCTTTGGAAGAGATTGATGAGGAAACTCAAAAAATAGTACCTGAAGAGGTAAGTGAAGAAAATAAAGTAGTAGAAACACCACAAGAAAATTTACAAACCCAAGAAACTAATAACACATAATTATGGCCAATCTAATATCACCAGAGCTAGGCTCACAACAATGGTTCGCAATCAAATTTGAATCTGTAAGAAATACCGCTGAATTAGTACCCAACATAGTACTAAAAGTCACAATGAATACTTTAAACGTCAATAAACCTAGGGAAATTGATGAAATACAATACGGTACTAGAGACAACGTTTATGATGAATATACTCCTAAATCATCTGTTGAGGGTGAAGTAGAAGGCAAAATAAATATTAAAGACATTGGTTACTTTTTGAAAGGTGCTATTGGACAACCAACTTCAGTGCAAACTGCTACTACAGGTGCCTATACCCATACTTTTTTACCACAAAATCTAATTTCTGGATCTGCTTCAACCCAGCTGCCTAGTTTTACAGCATTTTATCCTAATGCCAAAGCTGGTATTTATAAATCATACGGATGTGTTTTTGATGAATTGGAAATTGAAATTGGAGAAACAGAGGCTAAAATTAAAGGAAAAATTAAAGCAATAGACCAGGTTAAAGTAACAAACGGAACTGAAATTACTAATATCAAAGCTGCAATTACTTACTCGGCCACAATTGATTTTAAGATGAAATTTTCACACCTCATTGCAAAATATGCGGCTACTACTTCTGGTTTAGCAGCAAGCACAAATTTCTTAGGTTTGAAAGCCAGTCTTAAGATTAGCATTAAAAATAATGTCGAGTTTGATTGGTCCAGCTCTGCAGTATCAGGAGCTCAACAACTCCCATTCGATACAATCGCTAAGCAATTTAAAGCTTCAATTGATACAGGAGGATTGATAGTTAGAGACTCCACAATTCTTGACTTCTTTTTGGCTGACACATTCCAAGCTTACGAGTTCACTTTAGACTCTCAAGGTGGGGGTGGTGCTGTCATTGGAACCTCATCTCTTTATCCATTAATTAGAGTAAGAGTGTCCAAAGCTCTATTAGTTGCAGACATAGATAGACCTTTAGATGATGTTTTAGCATATAATCTTTCAATACCTAATTTAGTAAACAGTGCAACTGACGGGTGGAGTTTCCAAGTAGTAGTTCAAAATAATGTAGTTTCTTATTAATAACTAAAAATTTATATATTTATGACTTTTCCAGAAGATCAACTAAAACCAGTCCAAACAAACCAAGCAATGGAATTTAACCAAGGCACAATAACCTTGCAGCAAATAATGCAGGCCACACAAACCAGTGAAATTTTAAGCACTGATGAGGTTAAAACTAGAGAAGGTATTTCATTATTTTTCAACCCTAGCCTGAAAATTTCCCACAAGCAAAAAAAAGTTCTAACCTGTAAAATTTTTGAAAATACGGGAATGAAAATTGTAGGTGAGGATCAGACTTTCGAGTACCCTGAGCAGCTCATTACTAACATATCAAATCAATCAGAAATGTTAGTTGCTATGTATTGGAATAGTGAGGAATTTTGGAGGACTGGTGGTGCGAGGGGTAATTATTGGGAGACTAGACCAGCTGAAAGTATGGAGGCGGATATTGTAGAATTTATGTTTGAGCAGGTACAAAACAGGGTCGATCCATTAAAGTCAAAAGCTTTGAAAGAAAAAGCCAATAAAGCAAATGAATAGGGTTAATGTAATAGCATTTTGCTATGAATTAGGTTGGAAAGGGGAAAGTAATATACCACTTACAACTGCCGAATCTCAAGAAATTAAACAAATACTTTTATCCAAAGATAATTTTACATACACCGAATTGGATAATTTAGACGCTGAAACTGTAGAGCTTATATACGATGTTATAAATTCATATAGCAAGGGGCAGGATTTTAAAGCTAAAAATGAAAAGAAAAATTATGAACCCAGCAGAACTTAAACTTGTAATTTCGGCCAAAGAGTTCGCCACTTCTGTAATGGGTAAAGTTGCTGCAGCAGTTGAGCAAGTTAATTCTAAGACTAAAAGCCTTCAAAAAGAGGGCTTGAAGTTTGTAAATGAGGGGTTTGCTCAAATGGGCGAAATGGCAAAGGTGGCCGCTGTTGGAGTAGGAATTGCTGCGGTGGCTTTAATTGGGTATGGGGCTAAAGTTGCAATAAGCTATGAGCAACAACTTTCTGCAATTAGCTCACTAACTGGAGCGTCCAAAGACCAAATGGGCCAGATTTCAAGTTTAGCAATGGACTTGGGGGCTAAGACTAAATTTTCAGCATTAGAAGCTGCTCAGGGTGCAGAAGAACTTTTAAAAGCAGGTGTAAATCTAACTCAAGTAATGGCTGGTGGTTTGGCTGGTGCTTTAGACCTTGCTGCTGCTGGTGGTGTTTCAGTAGCTGAAGCAGCTGAGCTTGCAAGTACAGCATTAAATGCATTTAAAAAAGACAATTTATCAGTTAGTCAGGCAGCGGATATTTTGGCTGGGGCTTCAAATGCAAGTGCCACAAATATAAACGAGCTTAGGTTTGCTTTACAGATGAGTAGTGCGGTTGCAGCTGGAGTTGGATTAAGTTTTAAAGATACCTCAACAGCTCTGGCCACTTTTGCACAAAATGGGTTGAAAGGTTCTGACGCTGGTACCTCACTTAAAACAATGTTACTAAATTTACAGCCAGTAACCAAAGCCCAAAGGGGTTTATTTAATGATTTGGGGCTAAGTAATTATAATACTGCACAAGCATTTAAATTTTTAAGTGAAAAAGGTTTTAAACCTGCAGGAAATGATATTAGTTCGGTTAATAGGGCTTTAATACAATATACCCGCACACAAACCACTGCGAAAATGGACTCAAAAGCATTTGGAAAAGAGCTTGAGGAGCAACAGTATAAAGTAGGTTTAATCAGCAATGCATTTTTTACTGCTGAGGGAAAGGTTAAAGACTTAGCTTCTATTTCGGGAATACTAAAAGAAAAATTGGGAGGATTGACTGACCAGCAAAGGCTTTTAGCATTAGAAACAATGTTTGGTACTGATGCAATCCGTGCAGCGAATATTTTATTCAAAGAAGGTTCGGAAGGTATTAAAGAAATGGCAGGGGAGATGAGTAAATTCACTGCAGCAGACGTGGCAAAAGAAAAAACTAATAATTTAGCTGGTGCCTTTGAAAGGTTGAAAGGGTCATTTGATACCAAAATGATTCAGGTATTTTCAGAGCCTTTGCCTAGGCTAGCTGGGTTAATGGATCAACTTGGAAATAAGATTGACTCACTTGATTTGGTTGGGCTGACAAATGGTTTTGTAGGTGCGATAGAATCTGCTGTAAAATTTTCTAAATGGGTACAAGATAATAAAGATATGATAATAATGGCTTTAGTTATAATTACTGGAGCTTTTACAGGTTTAGCAATTGCTACTGCATATTTCAATTTAATTACGGCTGCTGCTGCAGTCCAAGGCATAACATTTGCCGCTGCTCTATCGGCGGGGTTAGTACCCGCATTATCAGCTGTTGCTACAGCTGCTTGGGTTGCAATGGCTTCATTTTTACCTTTTATTTTAATTGGCGCTGCCTTAGCACTTGCGATTTATCTCTTAGTAAAAAACTGGGATTTTCTTGTAGTAAAATTTGGTGAAGGTTCCATAATGCTTCAAGCACTTTTAGCTTCTCTAGGTGCAAAATTTATTGAATGGGTAGAATCTGTAAAGATATGGTTAAATGAAGTTGTTACCGTAATCAGTACAATCTTGAATAATATTTCGGGAATTATTCATTACTATCTTTCAATGTACACCAATTTATGGAGTATGATTTGGCAATCAATAGTTGCCCTAACAGCTGCAGTATTTCTGACTTTAGTTGGATTATTTACAGGCAATGGTGAGCTTATAAATCAAGCATGGGCAGGATTTGGAAATACATTAGGCCAAATCTGGAGTGGAGTCACTAGTTTTATTGTTAATACTGCAAACTTACTTTGGGCCTCACTTGTAGGTGCAGCTACGGCGGCAGGCAATCATTTGATTAATGTTACAAAGGCCAAATGGGACTTTATAGTGGGTATTTTTAACTTTGGTGTTAGCTCTGTAATTAGAATTGCCCAGTCATTGCCAGGAGTTTTGGGTGGTATTTGGGAAAATATAGTTAATAGTACAAAAAACTCTGGTAACCAAATCGGTGATTCTACTAAAAATACTGGTAATAGAATTAAGGATGGTATAATGGACGGTATAAATTTCATTAAAAATATAGATTATGGTGCGGTAGGTAGAAATATAATGGATGGAATGGCTAATGGTGTAAAAAATGCCGCTGGCCGCCTAGTTGATTCTGTAAAAGGTGCGGCCAATGATGCAATTCAGGAAGCTAAAAATGTACTGGGAATTAAATCACCTTCTAGGGTTTTCATGGAGATTGGTAAAAATACGGTACAGGGTTTTGTAAAAGGGGTTGATGAAGAAAAGCCTACGGTGAAGGAGAGTACAAAAGATATGGCTGGGTCGGCTACTGATGAATTTAATCGCGACGGGTCTAAACCTAAACCAAAGCCAGAAGGTGGCTCAGGAGGAAATAATTATTACTCAATCCATATTACTGGCGGCAATACTGACGAAATTGTAGACAAAGTAATACGTTATATAACAAAAAATAATCGTGATACTTCGCTTGGAATGAATAACGCTTATACATAGTTATGCCCTTAATATCTGCACATTTAAAAGACCAGTGGCCGATTTATATTTACGGCAACAATATTATTCAAAATAGTAAATATTTTGTTGGAACACACCCACGTTCTTCAACCCCATATGATATACAGCGGACACCAATTGCAAGAGGTGACGGGTCAACCGTAGTAAATCAAAAACCCTTGGAAAAGCAATTTGAACTACTCTGCCAAATCTACTCTGACAATTCAAAAACAAATTATAAGTTAAATACTCAAAAAATACTGGAGGATTTTAAACGAATAATGTCTTTTCCAGACAGATATTTTAGGGTAATGCCTTATGGCAGCTATGCTATTATAAATAACCCGAAAAGTATTTCAGGTTGGTCAGTTAGTGACGACGGAGTAAACCTAGGATTGGATACAGATGATTTTGCTTTAGACACTGCAAGTATTAAGTTTGATTCTACGGTAAGTAATAGTACAAATCATTCTGTAACCTTAAGCACGACTACAAATACAGCAGTAAATTTATCAGCTACTTTGAACTCTACAAATAATAGCTTGTTTTTACCCCAATGGGAAATTCCAATTTCAAATCCTGACGAGACTGAAATTGTAAGTATTGATTTTAAGATTGGGTCAAGTTCTAGTAATTATTATGAGAAAACAGGAATCACGAAGAATTATGAAAATAAAAACTTGGAACAACTATGGAATTATTTATCTATTCCCCACTCTAGCATGACTCAGGTTGGTACTCCAAACAATGCAGCTTTAGGTAGTTATATTTCTATAAAATTTAATTATAACTCAACAGCTCCAAATCTGACAGGCTTTAAATTTGGGGGGTTGCTTTTAACCAGAGATGCTGATGTTAGAAATTATAGATGTTATAGAGTTGGAGATATTGAAGTGGAAAGTAAACCTCGCCGTGATGTGGCCGTAGAGTTGACTTTAAAGTTACTAAATTACACTGGCTACGCTGAAGGTACTCAGAACGAAACACTATTTACTGCCAATGGAGTTACAAGTCTGTCAGATACAAAAATAATAACTTTAAATGGTAATAGAGATTTGTTACCAGTACTTAACTTGAAACTAAATTCAGTTACTAATTTAAACCAGCTGAAACTAAGTAATATAAACAATAATCAGTTTATTTTTTTTGCTAACACTTGGGCTGCTAATGATAGTCTTGTAATAGACAACCTAAACAAATCTGTAACAAGAAACGGGCAAGCACAAGATTTTACTAATGGGAAATTACCAAGTTTCAACCCTGGCCGAAACAAAGTCAAATTGGAAGTTATTCAGTCTAACAATACAGTACTTTCGTATTTCGCTTATGATGCAGAAAGTGAATACGATAGTTTAGGTTTAAGTATCAACAGGATAGCTCAGTCTTTTGTGGCTCCAATAACAGGAACTTTGACTCAAATAAAATTAGTAACAAGAGGTGGTAATTTGGGAAAAGATTCAACTAATTATGCATATATTGCATCAAACAATTCGGGTAACCCTTCAGATTATACAGGTTATTTAACATCGGCCCTGGCTTTTAATAGTTCTGCTGATGGCACCTCTATTGTTACAAATACAATAGACCTAAATTTAGCTGTTACCAGTGGCACAACATATTGGATCGTATTAACTGGGCAAACTGTCTCTGACGGCAACGGCAATATTGTAGAACAAGGAGGTCCAGGATGTATTTGGAAAAGGAACTCAGCAGGTCCATATTCAAGCGGTTCGGCTAAAAGCCAAGCAGGGTTTACTTGGTCAAATGTAACTGGTGATTTTGCCTTTGAAACTACCTTTGCACAAGCTCCCTCAACAAATATTGATTGGAATGTTCAGTATAAAAGACTTTATAATTAAATTTTATGGCTGGCCAAAAAGAGGTGTATATAAAAGTATATAAAGATGAGATTGATAATGCTTCAAGCTTAAAACTTGATGGAAGTAATGATTGGGTAAGTTTGCCAAACCTAGGCTTGAGTGGTAATCCAAGTTTTACTATTGAAATGTGGTTTCGGCCAGATTCATTTTCAGGAACGGGAATTTTATATTTTCAGGGTACAGAAACATACAATAATGCAATAGGTATTTCAGTAAATAGTGCTAACATAATGAATTTCTTTTTTTGGGCCAATGATTTTAATATGCCAGTATCTCTTAGTGCTGGGGTCTGGTACCATATCGCATTTTCATGGGATGGATCAAATAGAAAGGTTTATTTAAATGGTACAGACATAACTAATTTTGGAAGCCAATCAGGTACTTTCGCAACTCCAAACGTTAGCAATTCTAATTGTAGGTTTGGAGTTAGAATGGGCCAAGAATATTTTAATGGGGCTATTGATGAAGCTAGAATTTGGAACGTGGCCAGAACTCAGACACAAATACAGTCAAGCTTAAACCGTCGCTTGGTTGGTAATGAATCAGGCTTAATTGCTTATTATAGATTAGATGACAATACAGGTACTACTGCAATTGACAGCAGTAGCAATGGTAAAAATGGCACCTTAACGAACGGGCCAACATGGGTTACAAATAATTATGCTCCTATTACAAAAAATGTTTATAAAGGTTTTTTCTACGACTTTGGTATTAGCTCTTTTAGCAGTTCTCTTAATGGCGGATTGGGCAGTTTAACTTTGACCATACCTAGAAAATTTGATGATTTTGGGGAGGGGAGTATTATTGACTTCAATAATGAAGTGCGGGTCTTTGCATATGATCAAGAAGCAGCACAAGGTGTACAGATTTATACAGGATATATTTTAAGTTACACTCCTGCAGCAAGTAACGAAGAAGTAGTAACTGTTGAAGTTGCTGGCTATATTAGCAGACTTGAACGTGATGTCTATAAAGACAATTCTGGAAATTATAAAAAGACTTATAGTAGTACTGAAATTGGTGCTCTAATGAAAGATATAATTGATAGATTTAAACAATTTAATCCAGCAGCTTCAGTAAATTATTCAAGCACTAGCATTACAAGTACTGGTAAAAATGGAAGAGTTACATTAAACAATAATTCATACCTTGATGCTCTTAGAGATACTTTTGAATTAACTAATTCTGACTGGTATTGGTATTTAGATAGTGATAATCTTGTATATTTACGACAAATTTTAAGCACTCCAACTCATCTTTTTATGTTTGGAAGGGATATAATAGATATTGAGTTTGATAAAAGTATTGCTCAAACAGTTAATGGTCTACTTTTTTGGAATGGTTTGCCAAGCTCTGATCCAAATTATATAGCAAAATATTACTCTGATAATACAAGTCAACAATCTTACGGCAGATTAATTGAAGTAAAAAGTGATAATAGGTACAGAGATATTAATAGTGCCAATGATTTTGCAGCCAGATATTTGGCTAACCACAAAAATCCATTTAACACGGTAGTGTTAGAAATAGCAGACTCAAACTTTGGACTTGGCTATGATATTGAATCAATTAAACCTGGTCACACTTGTAAAATTAGAAACATAGCAGCAAATAATGCCCTAAGTGGCAATATGTTAATTACTAGTGTTGAGTATAAATTTACAAGTGTGAAAATTGTGGTGGCCGATGTTAGAACATTTATTGAAAGATCTATATTTGAATTAAGCAAAAAACAGCAAGAGAATAAATACCAAACTGATGGGCCTAATTCGTATGCTTAGAAAATAGTGAGTCTAAGTACATTGCTAAAAATATAAAGAGTGCGGCTATCGCTAAAAATGCATATATTCCACCAGCTCCACCAGTCCTGACTGTATGTTGTGGAATTGGTAAAGGTTTGTGCTGCTCAATGATTTGTGTGGTTGTAGAGGTAGTTGCGGTAATTGGTTTTGGTTTTTCTTCATTATTTGTAACGGTTGGCCTTTGTAGACATGTTGGTCTCACGTAATCTGGTCCTTTCAGATCAGCCGTGTAAATTAATTCGTCGCAGTAGTATGTTGTTTGATTCATAATATATATAATTAGTTGATTTAAAATTAGTTATTCATAGAAAAATGCTAGCCTATATAGCTAGCATAATGTTCATGCAGGTGTTCTAAAATGAGGGCTTCTAGTCCACCATTGATTATTTTACTATTCTCAACCACCTTAATAATCACATAATTATGGGAAAAACTAGTAGTTCGCAAACCAAAATAAAAGTTAAAAAATATTTTTCACCAAAAATTAAACAAATACCAAATTTTTAAAAGTACTAAATTCAATACAGAAAAATTACAATTTCACATGAAGAAAGGAAAAATTATTTTCACCGGAAATTTTCTAGAGTATGTTTTGGTTTTTATACTTCTCTTTATTTTAGGAGCTTTTACTCTTGGCATCGGGTGGGCTTATTTAGCCTATTGGTCTGTAAAATATTTTGTATCTCATTTGGAAATTGAAATATACGAGTAGGCTGTTTTAACATAGCTTATCTACAGATTAGGTTTCGGAGATCAATAAACCTAAACCCAATAGAAATTAATTTTCGCAAAAGCTATTTCCATTAGCCCCTTTACTCTCTTCCTCTAAATAATTTTTTACTGCACGGTACGCCATTTTGTGAGCTATTTTCTGATCTAAATTATTATATCGCATAGTTTGGTCAGTGATAGTCTTAGTTGCTGCTCTCACGTTGCCGTTATTTTCTTCTAGCGTCAGCTTTATGGCATTAGGTGTTATACTTGTTATATTTATGCCATCTCTAAAGTTATCAATTTCAAAACTTGTAGCCCCCCTTTCCGTTTGATTTCCGGGTCTGCCATTAGAATACGGGATTTCTACAACAGTACCATCATTAGAATAAAGCTCTTTTTTTACAATTTCACCTTTTGAATTTAATCTATTTTTTTCAATAGCAACACCATTTGGGTTTATATAGGCCTCACTCTCAATATTTTTATTGCCTTCACTAAGTTTAAAACCAAAACTATTAATACATATTGGGCCAATTGCACCAGGCAAAGCACCAGCATATTTTGATGCAGCTGGATCCCCGCACGCGTTTATTAAACCTGACAAAATAATAGCTACAGCTGGTACCATTAATTTATTTGCTGACATTTTTTCTAGGACAGGAACTGATTTAAAATTTTTGCTCTCATTTGACATAATTATCAACAGAATCACAATTTAAATAAATGTCAAACAAAATGTTTAGACTTATAATTTTACACTGCATTACAAGCACATGACTTATTTGTAATTAATCTTAAAAAACTGTTCTATTTTTCGATTACTCTTTGATTACTTTGCCTTCTACCTGAAGTTTCCAAAATTGTTGATACAAGTTTGATTCTTTACTTTCTAATAATTCTCTGGGTTTGCCTTGAACAGCAATCTTACCATTTTCCAAAACTAAAATCTCATCACAGTGACTTGAAGTTGTCATCCTATGAGTGATAAATATTACAATGCAATCCTTTTTAAGCTTTTGTAGAGCACTTAAAATTCCATTTTCTTTAGTTGCATCCAGTTGATTAGTACCCTCATCTAAAATCACAATAGGTTTTTTCTGTAAGTGTACTCGAGCAATTTCCAAAAGCTGTTTTTGCCCACCACTAAGCTCCAAATTTTCTTCCATAATTAATCCTAGATCACTGACTTTATCTTTAAGCCCTACCTGCTCAAGTGCGGTCCAAACATCCTCATCACTAATCCTTACAGAGCTTTGTTGAGTTTTATCGTCACTATCCATTCCCAAAACCAAATTTTCTTTAACGGTTAATGATGCCCAAATAAAATTCTCCTGTTCCACACTAGCAATATTATCTCTCCAGGCCAGTGGATCAATGGATTTCAGATCTTTACCATTTATTAATATTTCTCCACTTGAAGGGTCCAATGTCCTTTTAATCAATTTGGTCATAGTAGTTTTACCGGCTCCGTTATATCCTACAATACCGTAAATTTTACCCTTTTCAAGCTTAAAAGACACGTCTTGAAGTATCTCTCTATTTTCCGAAGCTGATGAAAACATATCCTCAAGTTCTTTAAACTCTCTTTTGAGCTCCTTCTTGTTCCAAGAAGACATGTGCGCCTGAGTAAATTTGGACATGGTCAATTTCAGAAATTTTGCAAAGCCCTTTAGCTCTGTATTTTCGGGCAAGGTGTCACCAAGCAGCCCTAGTCTTTTCTGCATTTGATTTAAATACTCTCGCTCCTCAGTATAAAATTTTGGATATTTAAATATAACATTACTAAACTCAATTGAATCAATATTTGTATCTTTAAATTCTTGAATATTTGAATAGTCTAACTTGGGTTTGATATGTAGCAAAAAGTCAATTTTAAACAAACTAAATCTCATTTCTAAAATCAATTTCAACAAACTTCCTATATTATTCATTAGTCCCTTAATTCTATCTACATAAAAGCTAAATACACTGAAAGTACCTATGCTGATAGCTTTATTTAATACCAAATATCCACCTAAAATGACTGAAGCCGTATTTGCAGTTGTGTTTACAAAGTTTTTTAACAGTTTATATTGTCTGCTATTTTGCTCCATTCGGAAATTTATCTGAAAATATTCTTCCCGCCTTTTTTGATAGGATTTATAAATTTCACTGAGCCAACCATTACTTAAAAGTTGGTTGAAATACCAGATTATACGCCATCTTAGCTTGC
>CAWAQU010000011.1:0-29995 GCA_963784355.1 uncultured bacterium
CTACAGTTTATTTTTCGGTTTTGATTTTGTTGATAATGATACTTATACTAAAATGCAAGAAAAAGGTACGATTACTAAATTTATGACTTTAAAATATGGAGATATTCTCAGTATGTTGGAATCTCTATTTATTGAGGCTTTTGATGCAGAGATAAATAATACGCCGGAAAAAATTCGTTTTTTTAGATCCCCTTATTTTAACAAGAGTGGAAATGATAGCCTGTTATCTAACATGAGGCGATATATGAAAGGATATTGTAGTGGATTAAAGCAGATATAAATTAAACCTTTTTGGAGTTCTTAATAATATTAATTTTAACCTACATTATCTTAAAAGTCACAAAGTTGCACTAAGCTATGGTATATATGTAAATTTATTTTTAACCTTTATAGAATAAATTAATAGTCCATAATAAACTTTTATTTAAACGGAATCTGTTCTTCAAATTTAATCTCACTATAGAAGACGTATTTTTGTTTATCATTCTTTTTAGCCATATACATAGCAATATCAGCTTGACTCACAAAAGTAGCTAGGTCGTTAGCAGTATCAGGAAAAATCGAAATACCGATACTTGGAACAATATCAAGTAGATCATTGTTAATTTTAAACGGTTTAGCTAAGGCTTTGATTACATTTTGGGCAACCACTTCCAACTGAGGTTTACCTTGAATATTTTTAACTAAAATTACAAATTCATCACCACCGAGTCTAGCTACCAAATCGTCGTCTCTCACCGCCATTTTTAACCTCTTTGCAGTGATTTGAAGTACTGTATCGCCTGCTAAATGTCCAAGATTGTCGTTGATGCCCTTAAATTTATCTAAATCAATATACAATAGTGCCAGCTTCTGCTTTTCTTTTTCAGATTCCTCAACAGCTTTATTTAAATTTTCAAAAAAGGAAGTTCGATTTAAAAGCCCTGTAAGTTGGTCAAAATAGGCGAGATGATAGACTTTTTGTTGGTTTCTACGCCTTTCAGTAATATCATGAAATATATTTACACAAAAAATAACTTTGCCGGTTTCATCAAATACAGGTGAAGATTTTAGCAAACTCCAAAGCGTTTCTTTACGGCCTCTTCTTCTAAATCCTAGTGCAGTTTGAGGAGGGGTTTTACCTTTCAAGGCCAATCTACCAGGTAGTTTTTCCATATCAAAAGGTTCGTTTTGCTCAGTTATTATTTCAAATTTGTCTAAGATATGGTCGGTGGGGGTTTGTATCAATTCTTGGACTGAATGATATCCTAAAACCTCGGCAGCAGTAGGATTTGCATAAATAATTTTTCCCTCGGGATTTTGTACTGTAATTCCATCTCCTACACCTTGCAATATAATGTCTAATTGATTTTTAGACTGCAATAATTCATTTTGAATATGATTTTTTTCTTCTAATTCACTGGTGACTTCCAGCTTAGCATGTTTAAGATTTTTAACAGCCTCACGATTATAAGCACAGACAGCTGAGGCAAAAAGTGCGGTCAATAGTACAGGTATTGCATGGCTAAGAGCTGCAAACTCATTATGACCATATGGGTATACCCACTCCGGCCTATAATGGCCTAGTATTTCGTGATGCAAAAATACCATTGCAAAAACAATCCAATGCAATCTCAGATCAGTATAGATCGTTAAATAAGTCATCACTATAAAAAAGTGAAAGTGCATTTCAATAGATCCGCCACCGATAAAAATAAAGAGATATGAAAATACTGTTAAATTGATAGTTGTAAGAACTCTCCAAAAATAATGATTTTTAAAAAATTTGTGTGAAGCAATTGCAACAACAGTAGAGACAGCACCTATAATCAAAACATAAATCGCTTCTGATTGAGGAATAACTCTCCAACCTAAGGGTGAAGGGGTGTGTTCGGGTAACTTAAGTACACTATTGAGAAATGTAAGAAAAAGTAGACCAAAAAAATTGGCAATTAGGGCAACAATAGTAAGTTTGTCTATCTCTTTGTAGTTTAAAATATCTACATATTCAGCATTTACATCATCAAATAAAATTCGCTTTGAATACAATCTGATTTCTCTAAATAAATTTTGCCAATAACTAACAGGAGATACGATATGAGACATCTCATATGTAATTTTGTTCTTAAGTTTGCTGCCAGTCATAGTAGTTGTCTATCTAAAATTCTTCTCCAAACACATGTCAGGAATTAGATTAAAAACAAAAAAATTAAATTAATCAAGGTCTTTTCTCATCTCATTGTTTTTGCGATAAAATAATTGTTCAGATTTGACGTATTTTAAAATCATGTGTAAGGTAATTCTAATTTAAAAATTTTGTATATTTGCTATGGTTGACAATCAAAATGAGCTCTATTCTGTAAAAATTAGAGCCGGTTCAAGAACTTATTTTTTAAACGTCAAAGAAGATAAAAAAGGCAACTTATATCTTGTGATCAAAGAATCCAAGCTTTTAGCTGAGGGTGGTAGTGAGGCACATCGCATTATGATTTTCGAAGATGACTTTCAAAAGTTTGTAAGCGGAATGAAAGATGCTTTGGAATTTATCAAAACTACTCAAAAAAAAGTTAGGGGAGAATCTGATAGTTCAGAAAACCAAAATTACCCTGCAAATGAAGAAAAGAACGAAGCTAATATCAGTAATCCTGGTGAAGTTGCGATAACTTCAGATATTACCAGTGATATTCAAGATTTACTGGATTAAAAATAGTTATATCTACTGCACCAAAATACTGCCACACCGGCGGTTTTTGTTGTATCTGATACCCATAAATCATGCTTTAGAATTTATTTAAAGGCATGTTATATACAAGTAATGTATAGCCTAGTTATTTGATACAACTCTTTATCCTGTGTTCTACTTCCTCAGTATCTAAAATAGCCAAAATTTCAAAGGGGCTGGGTGATTTTAATTTGCCTGATAAGCTAACCCTTAACGGCCAAAGGTAAGACCCTGTATCTTTCTGATTTTCTTGAAGCCAAAGCTTTATTTTAGTCTCAAAAGTCGTAGCTAAATTTAGGAATTTTTCATTTAAATTAGGTTCAAAAATCGAATTTTTCAGCTCAAGTCTTTCTTGTGATAGCTCTTTTGATAACTCTACTACTACAGGTAGTATGTCACTTAGGTTTTGTAAGCTTTCTTCTGTAGTGATTTTTTTCCACTTTAGATCGTCTGCAAGTGGTTTCTGCCAATTCAAAATGCATCCTGATTCCCAACCAAATTCAGATAAAACCGTGATTCGATTTTTGTCCAAATTCCAAGCAAGATATTGGGTCTTAATTTGCTCAGTGGGCTCAAAACATGGTAAATTGTGTTGTTTGCAAAATTCTCTCCAAATGGGGTAGGTAACGAAATCATTGGTTTGAATTACTTCTGAAATGTTGTGCCATTTAAAGATCCAACTTCCATTATCTTCAAGAGTATATTCATCTAAATCTTCAGTAGAAATCGGATAGAAATAAATATGCATTTCTTTGCCGGTCCAGGTCTTGCCTAAATATTCATAAGGTTCCTTGGCTGCTAAGCTGAAGTCGGCAATTTTTATAAGTTTGCTTGGATCGATTTTAATTTTTCCATAAGTTTCTTCATCAGTCTCTCTAATCAAATTTTCTATTCCCGTTTCTCCCTCTTCCCGACCTCCACCAATAGGATAAAATTGACCGTCTCCAGTGACATGATCAGGATTGTTTAGAGTGTGATTCATGAATACTTTTTGTTTTTCAACATCAATCAAATATACATAATCACCAACTCTCAAACTTTGATCAATCATTTTTTGTTGCAATTTTAGATCAAAGGCCCTAAATGTAAATTCTTCCAAGCTCATCATCTGAATATATTGCCTGTTGAACCAGTTTAATTTCTCTTGGTTGAATCTTGCAGGAGACCTGGATATTTTCTCTATGCTAAAATCGGCAGCTAAATTATTTATTAATGTGTTTAGACGTGTTTCGTTTGTGTTTGAAAGTGGTTTGTCTGATAAATCAAAGTCGGCTTGATCCAAATAAATTTCCTTTTCAGTTCCCGGATTCCAACCTAAAAATACTAAATAATTAATCAAAGCTTCAGGTAAATAGCCCTTATTTAAATAATCTTGCATATTGGTGTTGCCATCACGTTTGCTCATTTTTTTATTACCGGTCTCACCTAAAATCACAGGTACATGTAAATATTTAGGAACTTCGCCATAATAATCCATAAACATAGTAGTGTGGCGAGCAAAACTTGCATACCAATCTTGTGAGCCGCGAATAACTAAACTGGTTTCCATTAAACGATCGTCAATAAGATGTGCTAAATGATATGTGGGATAACTATCAGACTTTAAAATGACCAAATCTTCTTCCAAGCTCAGATCAAACTCATTTTCTCCTAACAGTTCATCGTAGCATTTTACTTTTTGGTCTCGTTGGATTTTGTACATGAGGGCCGGTTTTCTAGGATCTTTTAAACCTGTTTGCACGTCGACGTAAATTTCCTCACCAAATTTTTCTGAATTAATTTTATAATAATTTATAGGGCGTTTGTTCAGGTTTTTTAATTCCTGGAGCTCTTGTTTGTCTTGTTCGGTAAGGTAATTCCAATAGGCAAGTTTTTTGTCCAACATGTTTTGGGCATGTTTGTAGTACAGCTCATTACGTTGAGATTGCATATATGGGCCATACTCTCCTTTTTGATAAATACCGTAAAATTCATCTTTTTCACCAAACTCCTCTAGGGTAATGCCTTCATCAGGACTCAAGCCGATTGAGGATAAAGTTTTGAGCAAAGGGATGACTGCCTCAGGCTGTAGTCTGTTTCTGTCTGTATCGTCCAGCCTTAAATAATATACTCCATCATTGATTTTGGCAATCAGCTTTGTAAAAAGTACAATTCTGGCAGTACCGATATGTAAATATCCTGTAGGTGAAGGGGCTTGTCTGGTACGAAACTTTTTTGTGTTTGACATAGATTGAGCTTGATAATTATACACTTTAAGCTTGTTTAAATCCAGTTTCCTGTCAATTGTGGTATTTTTAAGCAATCAAAAACCGCCCCATGTGGAGCGGCAAATTTCTAAATTTTTCCTTAATTCGAACTATTCTTCGTTATCATCTTCTTCATTTATTCCTCTTTTCTGACTCTTTTTACCTCCAATTCTACCAGCTTTTCTTGCTTCATCTGAAGTAAACTCGTGAGCTGTTCCTCTTTGGTGAGCAATTTTTCCTCCTTTTGATCTAGCTTCTGTAGTAAGATTCTTCCCATTGTTTTTTCTTCCATCAGTTTTAGTTGCACCATTGGTTGCAGTTGCAGCAAAAAACACGCGTTCAATTAAAATAGTTTTATTTGTCATATATGTAAATTAGCTTTCAAAAACCCTATATTATAATACTAAGATTAGGGTAATCAAACTATACTAAAAACCCTGGTAGTTTGTCAAGGTAAATTGCATTCATAACTTTTCACGGCAATCAAAAACCGCCCCATGTGGAGCGGCCCATACTTAAAATACAATCGAATCTACCTCGTAAACCTTTTATTTTAAACCACTGTTCTTACCAATTTCCTGATAAAGATTATCTCTAATATCTCCATTTTCGTCATTTCCAAATTTTTCTGCTGTTTTCTGTACAGCCATATTTTTAATTTTTTCTATCTCTTCTTTAGACTTGTTTGCTAGGTTTTCTAGATTTACATTCTCTCCATTGTCATTTGAACTGCCATTACCTGAACTGTTTTCCAATAAAACTTTAAATAGTCTGTTAATGTTACTTGTCATAGTTGTATATGTTTTTTATTTTAAAAAATCCTAGATTGCTTTCTAAGGGCATAATTATTAATTAAAAATAGTCCCTAACTGTCAAGATGATCTGAAATGAAGTCCTAAATCATTGACAAAAACTGTCCTAAAATCAAAATTTAAAATTATATGTTACCCGAATCAGTGCAAAAACTGGCAGAAAAATTAAGATATTTACCTGGAATTGGCCATCGTGGAAGTATGAAGCTTTCTTTGGATATTTTACAAATGTCGGAAGATAAATTTAAAGAACTTGAAGTATCATTATACGAAGTCAGAAATAAGATTACTTTTTGCTCAAATTGTGGTTTTTTTGCTCAAGTTATTGCAGATAATAAAAATGAGCTTGTATCAGACACCAGAGCAAGCTCTGGACAGAAAAACTTACAGTTTTTGACCCCGTTACAAGCAACGGGGCACTCTGCTACTAATAACAAAGTCTTATGTGAAATATGCCTAAATAAAAATCGACACAAAAACGAAATTTGCTTAGTAGAGAAACCGACTGATGTTATTACTATTGAAAAAAGTCAGATTTATAGGGGGTACTATCATGTGTTAAATAATCTTATATCACCTCTTGATAACGTTTTTGCGGAGGATACAAATTTGTCGGATTTGATTGATAGGCGTATTCCCGAAATGCTAGAAACTAAATCTAATAACGTGGAAATTATTTTATTTTTCAAGCTCGGGTTTGCTTCTCAGGCTACAACAGCATATTTAAAAGAAATTTTAAAGCAGAAAGGTATTTTAGATTCAGTTAAAATCAGCCGTCTTGCACAGGGATTGCCTATGTATTATAATCCTGACACCTTGGATCAAGCGACTATGGCCAAGGCTTTAGAAGATAGAAGAGAAGTAGATTAGTATGAAAATGTATCTTCTGAATTTAAATTAGCTTTATTAGTAATCAGAATATCTCGTTGCTTGCAATGGGTCAAAAACTGTAAGTTTTTGTTTTCAAGCCTGCTTGGGTTCTGATACAAGCTCATTAAATGGAAAAATGTTGCAGTAATTGGACTTGACAAAAACTCAAGACCAGCCTAATTATTGATTTATGTCTGAAGTAAAAGAAGTACAGCCGACAATGGCTGACCTTTTAAAACGTGTTGCTAATACTACCGAACTAAATATCGGAGATCAAATATCAGGAAAAGTTATATTTGTAGCTAAAAATGAAGTTCTACTTGATATCGAAAATGTTGGTTTAGGTATAGTTAGAGGCCGCGAATTATATAATGAAGAATATCTTTCAAGATTGAAAGTAGGCGAAACGATCGAAGCCATTATACTTGATCTGGATAATGAATTGGGTATGGCAGAAATGAGTTTCAGAGCAATAGGTAGAGATAAAATCTGGAGTGAGATCAAAGAAGCTTATGATGCAGGTGTACCTATCGAAGCAAAAATTCGAGATGCAAACAGAGGTGGCTTTTTAGTTAAAGTACATGGTATAGATGGATTTTTACCAGCATCTTTATTAGCTCCTACCCATGCAATTAAGCAAGTTGGGGTTGAAGATAAAAGCCTTTTGAATCAAATGAAAAAATACATTGGCCAAATATTCAATGTAAAAATCATAAGTATAAATCCTGAAGCTGACACACTGATTGTATCAGAGAAATCTGTAAGTGATGAAATTGCTCAAGTTAAACTTAGAAAATATAAAGTTGGTGATATTGTAGAAGCTACTATAGTTGGGGCAGTTGACTTTGGATTGTTTGTTAGATTTGATAGCGATTTAGAAGGGCTTATTCATATCTCTGAAATTGCTTGGAAAAAGGTGGAAGATCCTAGACAAGGCAATAAAGTAGGCGATAAAGTACAAGCTAAAATAGTTGAAATTGATAAAGATAACAGAATAAACCTCTCAATAAAACAACTTTTACCAAATCCTTGGATCGAATTTTCAAAAACTACTAAACCTGGAAGTAAATTTGTCGGAAAGGTAAGTAAAATAGTTTCATATGGAGCTATAGTTGTAAATGATGATGATATACAAGGTCTTTGTCACATTACTCAAATTAGCGAAACTCCATTGGAGAGCCCAGCTAAAATACACGAAGTTTTAAAGCTTGGTGAAGTGAGAGAATTTACTGTTTTAGGCATTGACGCTGAAGAAAAACTATATCTGACTTTGTTAGATTTTGAAAAAGCTAGAGAAATTCAAGACACTTTAGTACAAAAGCAAAGAGAAAAACAAGATGTTAAAGAAGATACAGAGGAATAATTAAAAATCTTATTGTAGCTGCACTAAAACGTAGCAATTGAAATTATACTTAGCTATGGATCCAAAAAAACCTATTATTTCCAAACTCCAATATCTTAAAATGGGTAATGGTAACGACAATGATACAAATAATAGTAAAACATCTAGTAGCTCATTTAATAATAAATCTTCTGATCGGGTAGCGTATTCCGTAAAATCTACAGAAAGTAGCAGCACTCAAAGCTCTAATCAACTGAACCCTCACTCTAATAAAAAAATAGAATATTCTTCTAGTCCCCATGAGAGTGAGAGTGGATTTAATGTTCCTGGCTTTTTACGAAAAGCTTTTGTCCAAGATAAGGATCAGAGTCAAGATATTGCTGAAAAAACAATACAGCCTGCTGTTGAAAATGGTGATCAGAAGTTTTTACCATACACCCCTGAATACAATTTTGGGCAAGAACCGGTGAATAATTTTAGCTCAGTATTTAATAATGATCATCAAAAGGTTTTTGGAATACAAAGAGTGTTTAAGAAATCAATCACGTTTTTAATACTTCACTTCATAAGCTTTTTCTTATTGGTAATTGCAAGTATAAATTTGTTTAACCTAAATATACTGCTAAGCTTATTTGTAAGTGTTTTATACATAGCTATAACAAACATATTTTATATTGTTGTTGCTGACAAAAACTATGTTTATCTAAATATACTAGCTCAGGGTATTATATTATTAATAGTTCATGCTTTTCTAGGCCTGAGTTTTGATAAAATTACGTTATTATTTACTTTAATTTCATTAATTCTGTTATATTTTGCATATAATGAATTGGAAAAAATACAGTTAGGCAGTAGATTATTTTCTATTGCTCATATAACTTCGGAAAGTACGAGAATTATTTCTACAGTGGTTATTTTGATACTTTGCTTAGGAGTTTTCAATAAAGCTATTTTTGTAAGTCCTGAAAATTTTGTTTTAAACTCTTTTTTAGATAAACCTCTAGTATTAAATGATTTGGTTATAGGCAAATACAAAAACTTATCTCTAAACAGATTTTTGATGAAGGGTAAGTTTTATACAGAGGCAGGGGTAGTAAAAAGTGACACTGTGAAACCAGATAAAAATAGGACTAACTTACTATTTTCTGACTTCTTAACTTATAATTATAAACCTCAAGAGGAAATAGTGACGCAAGAACGACAGGATGAACTTTATGCTAATTGTGATAAAAAAGTAGTTAAAAATTGTGATACTTTGATTGATGCTGAAAGAGAGAAAAATCTTGATGCTTGGCGCAAAGAAGGGTATTCAAATTTACCTTACACACTTAATACTGAATTGACTCCAACCAGATTCCAAGAGATTACTAAACAGTATTATGTAAATGAAATAAAAAGATTTAGTGAGAGTAACAAAAAATCTGAGGCAAATGATGTAGTGGATAATTTGTCTAAATGGCTGATAATGCCAAAAACTTATATTTTACCTGCTGTAATAGCAGTAGTGCTATTTATACTCCTTAGTATAATTAAGCCTATATTGCAGTGGTTAGCTTATTTAGCTGCTCTATTGATTTGGAGAATTTTAAAATGGGTAGGTTTCGCTAGAATTGATGTTGAACAAGTAGAAGCCGAGATTGTAAGTATTTAAATTCATCTCACTACACTTTTAGAAGTAAAAATTATTAACTAAAAATCTGACTACTGAGAATTTATTGACAATATTAGCTACTAAATCTAGACATAAGTAATAAAAATAAAAGATATGTTTAAGATTAAAAATGAAGTGAGACTAAAAAAAAATTTACCCGAAAAAAATTTACCTGCCGGAGCTATTGGGGTAATTTTGCATATTTATCTTGGTATTAAAGATGGTCTTAGAAGCTATAAAGTGCAGTTTCAAAATAAAGATTTTAGCTCCATTGAAGTGGTTATAGGTGAAAATTTTTTAGAGGAGACCGGTAAGCCTATCAATATTTAAATTAAATTCATTTTTGGAATTAAGTCCTTATTGACTTTCTATTTATGTGAGTTTGACAACACCAATCTAATTGCTTTAACTCAAGATAATATTAAGATCTATTGTGATGTTAGGTTCATATCGAGATCGTAGTCGATTAATTAAAAAAGTTATTTTCTGGGCTGTTATAACTGGAGGTGTTTTGGCCCTACTTTTTGTACAGACTGTTGCAAGAGCCGACACAAAACCTATAGATCCATGTGATGAACTGGGTGGGTGTATAACAGGAATACAAAACTATAGCAATGCTAAAACGAGTCAAGAAAACATAGTTTCTTTTGTACTTACAATCTCAAGATTCTTGATATATCTTGCTGGTGCTATTGCAGTACTTTATATCGTGCTTGGTGGTTACTATATGATAACAAGTAATGGTAATGATGCAGGGTATAAAAAAGGTTTAAATACTCTACTGTATGCCATTTTAGGTCTTATTGTAGCCATAATATCTGTAACTATAGTAAATATAATTAGTGGTTTAGCAACTACAGATTTGAAAATTTTCTAATTTAGACTCTTGACAAGGCAAGTAAATTACTTCATAAATTTTGTATTCGGTGAGGTGGCTGAGTGGTCGAAAGCGATTCACTGCTAACGAGTTGTCCCCTAAATCAGGACCCTGGGTTCGAATCCCAGCCTCACCGCCATAAAATATGAAAATAAAAGATTTACACCCGGTTGATAGGCCAAGAGAAAAACTTATCAAATTGGGTGCAAGTAGATTAACAAACCAGGAACTTATTGCAATTCTTATAAATACTGGAATAAAGGGGAAAAGTGCATTGGAGATAGCAAATCAAATATTAAAAAAATATTCAGTTAAAGAATTTTTAGAGTTGGATTATAGTTCGCTTATCCAAATAGCTGGTATCAACGAAGCAAAAGCTTGTAAGATCTTAGCCGTAAAAGAACTAGTAGATAGAGATAAAAAAAGTGCAAACAAACCCTTAGAGGTCAATTCACCGGAAATAGCAGCCGGTTTTTTTCATGAAATCAAAAATTTAAAAAAAGAGCATTTTTTGGTACTCTATTTAAATATTCATAATGAGCTAATATGGAAAGAGATTATTTCAGTTGGAATATTAGACTCAGTACCAATTCATCCTAGAGAAATTTTTGAACCTGCCATTAGATATTTGGCTTCATCAGTTATCATTGGTCATAACCATCCTTCTGGAGATGTAAATCCATCAACTGCAGATTTAAATATTACCAAACAAATTGCAGCAGCGGGGGATATTATAGGTATTGAAGTTGTGGATCATATAATTGTAAGCAAAGATAATTTTTTTAGTTTTAAAAATCACAATCTCTTTTAAGCTGACCTTGACAGTATATTAGTTTTATATCTGCCCTTAGTATAGTAGATAAAAATTAAAAAAATATTGTATGGCTATAAAATTAAATGAGAAATTTAAACTTACAGAATTATTAAAAAATACTAAATTTAAAAAAAGAGTAATATTATCAGCTCTAGGTATAATTACTGGACTCGGAATAATCGGATTTTTGTTTAGTCCGTTTAATCCCACTCAAGCTGAAGCTGCAAGTAGCTTTTGTTTTGATAATATGAATTGTATTGGGACTAACTATGTTTCCAGAATTGAAAATTTAAATGACTCAGGGTATATTTGCTCTTGGGCCTATGACGCTTCAAATAGAAACAATCAATTGAAAATTAAGTTTTACATAGATGGTCAACCAATTGATTTAAGTTACGGAGAAACTCGTTTAGATCCAAGAAACAATGATTATTCTTGTTCTAATCAATATCAAAATAACTCATTTGTGTATGTAGTTCCTGAACAATATCAAGATAATAGAAACCATAATTTTTACTTTTGTGTAATAGATGAGCAAAAAACTTGTTATCGTTCGAGCAATACAATAAATTTTAATTCGCAAAACTTTTCCAATCAAAGTAATAACCAAATCTACAGTCAAAACCAGAATTACAATCAATATAACGGCAATTACTTCGACAACTATACAACAAATTTAGATGATATAAGAGTGGTTGACCAATATGGCTCATTTGAAATTATGGGTTATGCCAAAAGTCAATCAAGCAATGAAACAGCAAGAATAGAGTTTTATTCAAATGGTGAGAGGTTTAGAGGTGGAAGATTGATAGGGAATACTACTGTTGATTTTAGTGGCAGATTTAATGCCAGATTTAATAGGGATATTTTAGGTGATCAAAATGCAGTAAGGATTTATGCATATGTTGTGGTAAATAATGATTATGCAATAATTAACGGCTCACCAAAATACTTTGAGGTTCCTAGAAACCAAACAAACACAAATGTAATTCAACCTCAGCAAGATATTTATGTAGATACTATAGAAACTTCTTCTCAGCAAAATACAAATTCTCAAGCACAGCAGACTCAGACAAGTACAAATCAAAGTCAAATTGCAAGTCAGCAACAAAGCCAACAAACGACTAGTCAAACTCAAGATAAAGAAGAATTGAGTCAAGATAACCCATGGCTTTCGGGAAATAAAAAGCTTAGTTATGAAAATGAAGACCCAAAATATATTGATTTAGATGGTGATAGCAATCTTGCAAAAATTGTAAGTAAACACGCTAACTGTATTGGAACACAGATGGGTAGTAGTGAACAATTGGATACTCTTAGAAGACAAGGAGTTATTTATAGAAATGGTGGTGAATGGTATTTTAATGGTAGTAGGGCAGCTCAAGCAGTGAGCAGTTGCTAATTTTAATTAATGATATTTAGCTAGAAAGTTATAGTTCGATAATTCCCGGGTTTAGTACTCGGGTTTTTAATTTGCTAATAACCTTAATTTATTAAAATATTAATCAATATGAAAAAACTTGTTGAAAAATCCAGCGAACGAGGCCATTTTAATTTCAATTGGCTTGATACTCATCATTCATTCAGTTTTGGGTCTTATTTTAATCGTGAGAAAATGGGATTCGGAGCTTTACGAGTACTAAATGATGACACAATTATGGCTGGGGCCGGCTTTGGTACACATCCTCATGAAGATATGGAAATTATCACTATACCCTTATCAGGTGTGTTGAATCATAAAGATAGTACAGGAACAGAGGGCAATATAGTTAGCGGCGACGTACAGGTAATGTCTGCAGGTACAGGTATTTTTCACTCGGAGTATAATGGTTCTGATAAAGATCCTGTTAGCTTGCTACAGATATGGATTTTACCTGAAAAATATGGAATCCAACCACGTTATGATCAGAAAAATTTTAATATCAGCAGTAGCTTGAATCAATTTAAAACTGTTGTTACCGGAGATTTAGATAAATTTATGGATATGGATCCTACAGAAAAACCCCTATGGATTAATCAAAAAGCTTATTTGTCACTAGCTAAAATTGAGCAAGGTAAAAAGATAAATTATAGCATAAATGATATAAATAACGGAGCGTATTTTTTCTTGATTGAAGGAAAAGTAAATATTGATGATCAGAATTTAGAAGCTAGAGACAGTTTGTCTGTTTATGAATTTGACGATAATACAGAAATTGAGATTGAAGCTCTAGACTACAGCTATTTGCTAGCAATTGAAGTGCCTATGTAGTAGCTAATTTGCACCAATAAACCAAAATTAAATAAATAAACGGGATTTGGTTATACCAAAATAATTGTAACTCTCAAGATTAAATTAATATATAGAGCCGTTCAAATATTTGCTTGACAAAATCTCATATATGATATATTTTGCTAAAACTTGAATTTAAACTTTATTACTTGTGACTGAATTAACAGAAAGGCAGAAAATTGGCCAATTTATAGCAAATTTAAGAGAGCAAAAAGGACTTACCCAAGGGGATTTAGCAAGTAGATTAGATACATCTCAAAGTACAATTGCCAGAATAGAAAATGGTGAACAAAATTTCACAACAGATACACTCTTAAAAATTAGTCAAGCTCTAAATCACAAAATTATTGAACTAGCTGATAACTCAATTGATTTTCAAATTACCGGCGGGCACCAATTATCCGGGGAAATCACTACCAATCGTTCTAAAAATGGGGCCATGGGTTTGCTATGTGCCAGTTTACTAAATCAAGGTAGGACAGTGCTCCATGGTATACCTAGAATTGAAGAGGTAAATAGAATTATTGAGGTTATGGAAAGTATCGGGGTGAGCATACGCTGGGTAGACCATAACACCTTAGAAATACAACCGCCAAAAGAATTGGACCTTGATAGTATAGATGTTAAATCTGCTTCTAAAACACGCACCATAATCATGTTTATGGGTCCTTTGATTCATTTATTTAAGAATTTTAGCTTACCCCACTCGGCGGGTTGCAGTTTAGGTAAGAGAAGTATCAGTACTCATCTTTATGGACTCGAAAAAATGGGAGTAAAAATCAAAGTAACTCAAAATAGTTATGATGTGAGTGTAGGAAATTTGAAACCTTGTGAGATTATAATGTTTGAAGCCGGAGATACTCCAACGGAAAATTTATTAATGGCAGCTAGCAAAATTCCCGGAAAAACTATTATTAAATACGCTTCTTCCAACTATATGGTCCAGGATGTATGTTTTTTCCTCCAAAGACTAGGGGTTAAAATAGAGGGGATCGGTTCACCGACTCTTACAGTTTACGGTGTAGAAAGTATTAAGCAAAATATAGAACATTACAATAGCGAGGATCCTATTGAGAGTATGATGTTTTTGAGTAGTGCTATTACAACAAACTCAAGTATTACAATCAAGGCAGCTCCAATTGATTTTCTTGAACTAGAATTATTGAAATTGGAGAAAATGGGCTTTAAGTACAAAATGAGTAAGAAGTATAAATCAGCTAACGGATTTACGGATTTGGTGGATATTACCACTTACCCTTCTGTTTTGAAAGCTTTGGATGACAAGATTACTTGTGGTGCTTACCCGGATATCAACATGGACAATTTACCGTTTTTCGTGCCAATTGCTACTCAGGCAAAAGGTACTAGTTTGATCCATGACTGGGCTTATGAGGATAGGGCAACTTCATTTTTGGAAATGCGTCGTTTAGGAGCTAAAATTAATTTGGCTGATCCGCATAGAGTTTTTATTGAAGGTCCTACAATTTTGTCACCAGCTCAGGTAGTTGCTCCTCCAATCATTCGTTCAGCTATGATAATACTGATTGGCATGCTTGCTGCAGACGGCACTTCCATTTTACGCAACGTGTATTCAATTAGACGTGGTTATGAAGATATTGCCAATCGTTTGAATAGCCTGGGCGCAAAAATCAAAGTTTTGAAGGATATTTAATCTTAATATGCATATATATATTTCAGGAATCGGTGGGGCAGGGTTGTCTGCTTTGGCTAATCTGTGTTTGGATTTAGGTTATACTGTTTCAGGCTCTGATATGCAGTCTAATGAAAACACCTTAAATTTAGAGCTAAAAGGGGTTAAAATTGCTTATGCTCAGACAAGGGAAAATATAGAAGAGATTAATCAGAAATTGAAAATTGATCGGTTTGTACATACACCACCAGTAAAAAAAGGTCATCCTGAGTTTGATTTTTGTGTAGAAAATGGGATACTATTAGGTAAACAAAACTTTTTGGTAAATTTTATTCTAGAACAAAATAATCTAAAATTAATTGCAGTATCTGGTACTCACGGAAAAACCACAACCACTTCGATGCTAATTTGGTTGTTTAAAAAACTTGCTCTTCCGGTTTCTTACGTTGTAGGTACTAATCTTAGTTTTGGAAATTCAGGAGCCTACGAAAAAGGCAGCCAATTTTTAATCTACGAAGCTGATGAATATGATAAAAAGTTTTTGGACTTAAGGCCCTATATTTCGATTATTACGAGTCTAGACTACGACCATCCCGACACTTATCCCACACAAGCTGATTATTTTACAAGCTTTGAGCAATTTATCAAACAAACGACCGATTTAGTTTGTATGTGGCAGGAGGATAGCGTCAAGCTCGAAATGCAGCAAATCGGACCAAAACCAAAAATCTATGCACCGGATGATTCAATCGAACCCAATGTAACTTATTTAAACAATATTCAGCTAAAAGGCTTGCATAATCGTAAAAATGCTTTTTTGGCTATTAGCGCGCTAAGTTTTGCCTTAAGAGAAAATTCGGAAAAAATGGGTGAAATAATTGGTACATTTCCGGGATCACAGAGAAGAATGGAAAAAGTAAGTGAAAATTTATACTCTGATTATGCTCATCATCCTGTTGAAATTAGAGCGACTTTACAATCAGTAAAAGAAATAGCAACTAGTAATCAGAAAATTGTAGTAATTTATCAACCCCATCAAAATGCAAGACAGTATGAGATTTTACAAGAGTACAGGGATTGTTTTGAAAATGCAGATAAAATTTATTGGCTACCGACATATCTAACCAGAGAAAATCCCAATTTACCGATCTTAAAACCTGAGGAAATAATTGCTAATTTAATTGATTCTGATAAAGCTGTTGTGGCTGAAATGGATGATAACCTCGTGCAAGATATTGAATTGGAATTAAAAGCTGGTCATCTAGTGGTATTCATGGGAGCAGGAACAATAGATCAGTGGGCTCGAGACAGTTTGTTGAGCTAATCTTGAGAGCTATTTTTTTTGAAATAATTAGCATTTTCGGCCACTATTGACTTATAAAAACAACTGATTAATACTAGATTTAGTGATTAAAATATTCTTAATTGTCTAATATTATAAATATTGTGGAGTCGAAAAAATGGAAATAAAAAATAATTTACAAAAGTTTAATCTGTATAAAAAAAACCGTAAAAGCTTAAGTTTCATACCTCAAATTTTTTCTGCCATGGTAGTGCTATTTATAATCACTTTCAGCATTTGGTATTTTAAATCTGGGCATAATAGTTTCGTTGAAGATAATAGTGCTGAAGTTGGTACTCCTAAAGATTTGGTAAAAGATGATTTAGATATTGCTGTAAACGATCTACAGAATCCGGGTAAGACAAAAAAAGTTGATAACTCAGGTAAAATCCATATAGTGGATAAAAATAATCAAGAGTGTTTTCTAGCTTATAATGCGGTAAAACCTGAAAAAATTGAGAGAATAATTCAGAAAGATGTAGAGGGCTGGTGGTCTAGTGAAAATTGTTTTGATAAAAATTTAATTGCCCTACAAATTGTGAGGCTAAATACTCAAGAGATACAAGATTTAAGTAATTTGAGCACATCACTGAAATCAGAAAATCTTCAACTACTTGATCAGGAAAATAACACTTTTGCCATTGTATATACTGACCAATCCATCGCTACTATTTATAATTTCCAAAAATATTTGAAACCTCTTGTAGAGCCAGTCTTTAAAGATAAAGAGTATATCGGCCAGCAAAATATTTATGACAGTAAATACGTATCTGATTATACCTATTATTTAGAAGGAAATTGCCAAAAAACTAATCAAAACAATTTTTGTAATTTATGGCGAAGTAATAATTATACTAATGAAACTGAACTTTTAAAACAAAATATTTTTTCACTTGAAAAGTTGGATGTGGAATTAAAAGAAAACTATATTATTAAGTTTGCCAAGACTCAAGATTTTCCAGGTGGGGTTAATTTAATCCTTTATAATCCTAAGGAATCCTACCCGGGAATCAAGCTTTTTAATCTGGATCTTGTAAGTTTAAATATTGTACAGTTTTTACCATATTATCCAAGTACGCAGGAATATGATACCTATTATAGATGATTTGACAAACCGCCGAAAAGCATTAATATTTCCTTAAATCTTAAATTGCGAGAGCCTATGAACAAAGTAATGGTTTATGATAGAGTCAAAAAAAATAAAAAGAAAGATAGAGAGCTTATTCTTACCGTGTCCTTGTTTTTACTTAGTAAAGAAGAGTTGAGAAAGCAGTTTTGGAACGTAAAGTCCGTTAGCTACGATAAGCTTAATCAAAAAGTAAATATAGGTGTAAGTACAACCAATGGTAAATACGGTACAACTTTGGCTAAACTTAGAAAAATTGCCAAGGAATTATCAAATCACCTTTATGAACAAGGTCTTACTTTCAGACAAGCTAAAATAAACTTCTTTATTGATAAAGAAGAAGAGCAAATTGAAAGGATTTATCAACTCTTAGACAAAATTTCCAATTAAATTCTATGAATATCTTTCAGTGGCTATACAGGACCTTTGTATATGATCCGCAATTAAATCTGTTGCATTTTTTCTACAACCTTACCGGGGATACTGGTGTGGCTATTGTTTTGATAGCTATTGTCGTGAATTTAATTCTCTGGCCTTTCTTTGCGGCTTCATATATCAACAGCCAAAAAATGAGGTTGTTGCAACCTAAATTGAAAGAAATTCAGGAAAAGTATAAGGGGAACCAACAAGAGATACTCAGGCATACAATGGAGTTTAACAAAAAGCACAAACTCAATAGTAGTAGTATTTTTTTGACTTTGTTTGCCCAGCTATTCTTTGCATCTGGTGTATATTTTGTAATTACCGATGCTACAGCCGGCAAGAATTTAACCGACCATTTATATCCGTTTATTGCAAATTTACCAAAACAAAATTTTGATTCTTTAGCATTCGGTTTTATTAACATTAAGGGCTCCGGTTGGCAATACATTTGGTTACCTTTACTTAACTCCATAATTTCATTTTTATATGGAATGTACAGTTTTAAGTGGGCTCCTCAAGTAAAATTGCCTGTAAAAGAGAAGAAAGCAGAAAAAAAGAAAAATCCTGATGACGCGCCTGCTTTTGACCCTGAGGCAATCCAAAAGAGTGTAGAATTTAATACAGTTTATGCTCTACCTTTTATTTTATTTATATTTAACTTTAATTTTCCTGCAGGTCTAAATATATATTTTACAGTAGTTAGTATAATGTCGCTTATAAGGCAGATATTCCTCACAAATTACTACGCCAGCCATACAGAAAAACTTTTACAGGATATTGCAAGCTCTGATCCACAAAGTAAAGACAACAACCCCTCAAACAATCTAGAACTTACAGCTGACCCTGCCTTATTAGCAGAAGCGGCAGTACCTGTAGAGTTTGTTAAAAAAGAAACTAAAAATCAGAACCAAACTAAAAAAACAGGAAAAAAGAAATAAGTCTCTAAATGTTGATACTTTTTTTGGATACGGAGACTACAGGGGTCAATTTTTTGGAAGATCAGATCATTGAAATTGGAGGAGTAGTTATAGATTTTGATATAGATAGCTTAAATTGTAGAAAAGTCTCTGAGTTTGAAAATTTAGTAGCTCTAAGACAAAATTTGGAGGAGAAAATCACTAGGATTACAGGTATAACTCAAGAAGAGCTGAAAACCGCTGATAAACTTTTCACTGCACAAGAAAAATGGACAGCCTGGCTCGAACCTTATATTGAGGATATAAAAATTGTTGTAGGGCATTCAATTGATTTTGATTTAAGATTTTTGAATAAAGAAAAATGGGCTTTACCTGAAAATTATAAGCTAGTAGACACCCTTGACTTAGCCAAAATCTTTTTACCTCACATGCAGGCTGTAAATCTAGAATACCTTGAGGAGAAGTTAGAGCTAAAAATTATAGATGATTCAGTGCAAACCAATTTGCGTTCTCATAGAGCTTTATTTGATACAAAAATTTGTTACTTACTGTTTTGCAATATAGTAAGCAGATTAAAAAACCTTCCACTTTCGACTCAGTTTTTTAATGTTATAGTTAAATATTTCTTGCCAATTGACGGACTGGTATTTTATCCTGACCTCAAAAATTTAAAGGGTAATACTACTGATTTTGCAAAATTAAATACTAAAATACAAAAGATTAATTTTAAAGGGCAGGTTATAGAAAAAAGTTTGGTAGAGAAAGCAAATTTACTAAACGAATTTGAATATGTAGAAAAGCTAAACACTTTAATCTCTACGGATTTACCACGGAATTTGGCTCTGATACTATTGCAATTATATATTATAAATATTCTAAAAATTCAAAATCCCAATTGGATGCTGAGGCTACATGGGCAAAAAGGGCTTGGTTTTTCTTTTGCCGGTGCTATATTTGATTATCTGTTAGAAGAAAATGAAACCAGCACTTCTACTTCGGATTCAAGTGGCTCTGCTTTGCTAGAGTGTTTTGAAAATATAATTTGGCAAATAAAAAATCTTGCAGAAAAAACCTTTGATTTGGGGCGTTTTGCAATTTATTTGGAAATTTACTCAAATCTAAAATCCCAAACCCAAAATTCAAACTCAAGTACTGAAACAATTTTAATAGACAAATGGCTTGCTAGCTATGATTTTTTAATGTTGAGTCTCGAGGCTTTCTGGAATCATCAGGAGTTTAGTTTTGCTAAAATAGATCAAAATCACAAAAACCGAGTTGTTTGGAAAAAGTTTCACAGCTTGCTGGAAATAACTGATGAATTGAGGAAAGCTAGTTTTAAAGAAAATGATGCAGTTGCCAAAATAATAGTTGGAAAAATTTTGAATTGCCTTAAAAAATGTTTTTTAATTAACTATGAGGATTATACTTTTAAAAATAATAATGGCTCACTTTGTGTAAGTAAAGATAAAGAAAACTTTGATCTTGGTTTGCAGTTCGAAACTTTGCTCAAAACACACTCAAACCTTGAAATTACTAGCTTTTTACCATCTAGTGAGTTTGAAAAGATGTTAGTTGATTTGAGATTATACGAAGTCTATGATAAGTTTAAACCTACAGTAAATTGTCTATATAACGAAAATTTGCCCAGCATTAATTATATCACTGTAGCAGAAAATAGGAAAGTATTACAGGTTGTAGATCAGTCGGGTCCATCTGAAAATATAGATATGAGAGAAATAATGCAGACTGATGTAGATGAGGCTAAAATTAATAATAAAATAATATTTTACTTTACAGGGCAAAATTCTACACAAAAAGACATGCAAAAGGTTTTGATAGAAGATTTTAAATCTGAGGACTATTTAATTCTAGGTGAAAGCGGTAGTCTAACAAAAATAGCTTCAAAAATATTAAAAGGTTTTTCAGGGGTGGTAGTCGTAAAGGCTGGAGATGCAGGCTTTTTACTTAAGAATGAAGAGATAACTAATAGATTGATAAAAAGTAGAATAGTAAATCAGCCTTATTTTTGGATTCACAAGTATTGGAAAGCTAATTATGGTGAGAGCGTCAGTATGGAATTGAAGAGATGGTATCTTTTGAGTCAAATAAGTCAATTTCAATACTATAGTAAAAAACCTGTGGAGTTTATTAAAAGTTATCAACTTTAGTTTATATTATTGACTATTTAATATTTTGCGAAATTCTTCCTGCAGCTTTTCTATTTGACTTTTTGACAATTCTGGAGATAGATTGTACATTAGTTCAAATTGTTTTAGCCAATCCTCTAAATTATTGAACGCCATTTTAGAATTTTGATAATTCTGTGTATTCGATTTCGCTTGTGGATTTGGCGACATAAATGGTTTATTAATAAATTTGTGTAAGAAATCTCGTTGCTGCGAACTTAAAAAATTTTTTTTAACTTGTCAACTAAGATACATTTAAGTATCATTCTACCTACATTCTTAAGTCAATTAATTATAGCATAACTTAAAACTTATGGCAATACTCAGAAATATTCAAGTAGCCAACAAATACAACGTGACTCCGGCCACAGTAGGAAATTGGATAGAACAGGCAAAAAATAGAAGGATCAATTTGGAGCTTTCTGGTATTAACGGTAAATTTTATATTGAAGATACAGAAAATAACCATAAAGAGCTTGCTAGGTTAAAAGAGCAGGGTGCTAAATTTAGAGCAAAATCAGCTGGTGCTCCTATCCAGATTACTCCTGATCCTAGATTGTATGAGGTATTTACTGAAGATCAGTTAATTGGGTTATTTTATAATATATCAAATTATAACACGATACCGGTAAAATATAGTTACTCAGGCAAAGGAGCTGATTACTATAATACAGGGATTCAGGAGCTCTTATCTGACAAAAATAGTAGTGAATATGATACAGTTCAGCTTGTCAATGCTAATTTTAAACAAATTGCGGAAAAATTTAGTGGTAAATTAAAAGCTAATCTCTTCGAAATTGGCCATGATTGTGCAACTTATGCAGTTAAAGGTGCAGTTGATACATTGCGACAACAGGAGGTATTAAATAATTACTTCTCCTTAAGTATTAGTAAGCAAATGAACAGGATTAGACAGGCAAATTTATCCAAATGGTTCAATTTGGAGTTGAAAGCTTTTGATATTGATTTAGAGGAAGAATTAGCAAGAAAAGTACTATTTAATCAAAAAATAGATAGTGATGTAGTAAATATCTGCCTATTATTATTTTCAACAATAACAAATGTAAAAAATCTTCCCAGATTATTATCAAATTTATATGACAGTATAGATTCTAATGATTATGTCCTTGTAAGTACTGCTTTAACTGACGAAACTAAGAAAGATAAAATATCTAAATACGCACCTTTAAGTTTTATACAAAGGTTTCAATGGCTTACCGATTATCTGGGGATATCAGATTATATCAATATGAATAATTTCAACTATGATAGTGAACAAAGGATGAGAAGTAGGTATTTCGTTGTTAATCAAGATTTAGAAATAAATTTTAACATTGGAGGAGAGCAACATATGCTTAAACTACATAGAGATCATAAAATAACGTATTTCTATAGTTATAGATATACCTTAATTGAGCTAATAGATCTTTTCAGAAAATCAGGATTTATTGTTGACCAGTACAATTCTTCACAAAAAGAGGATCTTGGTTTATTCTATTTGCGAAAAAAGTAGATTTATTCAATGCGGTCACAAGCAAAATTAACCACCCCAAACATTTTTTGTTTATCAAAATTGAATACTACATTTCCAAAAACTTCTTGAGAAAGAACTTCGATTTTATGCCTGTTTTCTTCGAATCCCTGACCGCTATATTCAACAGGAGCATGGTGTATGTATCCTCCGGCAACTGAATTGCAAAAATTTATATAATCTTTGGTGTGTAAAATATGTGCATGCCAAATAAAATCTACAATTCTTGTAGGTATTGATAAAAATTCACCGGTTAAAAGTGTAAGATAAATATAATTTTTATACTCTACTTCGGCTTTTCTAATATCACTTTCAGATAATTCGGGATTTTCTAGCACTACATAATTTACAATTTTTTCTAAATCCCAGCTTAAAATTTTTTCTAAAAGTTGATTGTTTTTCTTGATAGTCATAATTATTTAATAAATTGATACTTATAAAATGCGAAGTCAGATGATGTTCGGTTAGGCCACATTTTAGGCAGATTTTTTGGATATTGTCAAATTTATATTAATTCGCTATACTAAATCAAAACTATTAATGACTAAAAAAGAAATATTTTGGAAAAAGATAAAATTTTTTTATAATATCTTAAATAAAAAACAACGCTGGTATACCGGCCTTGCTATTAAAAAAATGCTGAGGCAAAAAGTGTTTAGCTTATTAGATGGTTTTAATAATCCTGCTATTACAGCCGGTAGGTGGTCGGCGTATTGTCATTATTCACAGATTTTGGCATTTAATAACCTGATTTATAAATTTAATCTAAAGGAAAATGCAGTGATTTTAGTGCATCCTTTACTACCGGCACCGCTTGTAGACCAGCTTTTGGCTTTCAAATTTAAGATAGTCTCAGTGGATTTAGATAAGTCCAGTCTAGCTTTTGATGGTAAAAAACTGGCTGAATATATCAGACAACTAAGAGTAAGAAACGAGCAACCGGAACTTATTATACATTATGGTTTTAATGGGATTTATGAACCGATTGTAGAGCTTGCCGAGGAGGCCTATAGATACACTATTCCTTCGATGGCTGTAATAGATAATCCTAATGTTAATTTAGCACTCTTAGAGGTATTTAATAAATTACCTTTGGGTGGTGTGGTATGGAATTTTGGTGATAGCTTTTTTGACGAACACCTCAACAAAATTACTAATTCAAATCTGCAATCAAAAGATTGGTATGTATCCTGGTATCTCGAAACTCGCACTAAATCTATTTTAGAATACCATTTGAGTAAAAGTCATACAATTTATCAAACTTTGATTGAGGCTGTTTTTTTAATTACCCTGGAAGATTATAAAAAATATGATTGGAAGGCAGGCGTATATATATTTTTGGCGCAGCGTTATTTTTTTGAAAGTAAGCTTAAATCCAAGAAAGAAGCTCAAGAATGGATAAAAAATAATTACACCGAAATTTTTAATGCGGCAGTACCTGATGTGGTATTTGATTTACAGCTATATTTCCCTGAAGAGTACAATGCAGACTATTTAAAACAGCTTAATAATGCAGTACATTTGAGAGAGCAGTCCAAAAAACTATATAACTTCTTTTTAGAAAAGCTACCTTACAGGCCACAGGGAAGTCTGGAAATCCCTGATTTTTATTTGGATAGAACTTATCTGAAGTATTTTGTGTTTACTACGGATTTTAAATATTGGAATGAGGCTATTGATATGATGGACTGTAAATTAGAAAATTCATTGGAAATCCATCCCAATTTTTGGCGGAAGCCAGGTCTTACACAGGCTAATTTCATTACTAAATTTTTAATTGACGTAGATTTATGCAACAACAGCTTAAAAATAAACTAATCCTGGGGCTCGTATTATTAGTTTTTGGGGCATTTTTAGTAATTAGTGTTAAGATATACCAAAATTATATTACTAGGCCTACAAATTGCAGTGGCAGAGATTTTTATAGAGGTCTTTCTAAAGTTGAAATTGCTGATACTGAAGCTGAGCGGGAAAAAGGACTTATGAATCGTAAAGAGCTTTGTGCTTCATTTGGGATGTTGTTTGTTTATGAGCAAGATCAAATGTTGTCTTTTTGGATGAAAAATACTTATGTGTCTCTAGATATGATATTTATGGATAATCTAGGGGTGATAAATACAGTGCATAAAAATACTCTGCCACTACAAACCTTGCAAATATATAGTTCAGCGAAGCCAAGTACATATGTATTAGAAGTAGTGGCCGGATTTGCTGATAAGCATAATTATCAGGTTGGCAATAAACTGGATATTCAAAAAATGAGGAATATGGGAGTGGAGTTTGATGAGAGTTATTAGTAAAATTTGTACATTTGATTGAAGGCTAGTTGCCTAATTTTGTCTGTACTATGGTATTATTTAAAAGTAAGGGTTGTACTATTTATTAATCAACTTTCAATATTTCCCTAGCATTTTCCAAGTCATCAATATTGCTTATTTGGAGCCACATGTCTGTGCTTGAGATTACTTTTATACCATATTTTTCTTCGTACGGGTTGAATAAATTTGTGGTGATGTAGTGTTCTTGTGTTTGGGAATCATTCAAGCCTTTTGAAATTAGGCCTGTAACTTTGTTAGGAAAATAGTAAATCCCGCTGTTTGCAAGGGTGGAAACAAATTCTTGAGACTTTTCCCATACTTTAACCAAATCATTATTTTTAGTTATTTCATACACACCCAAACTTTTCAATTTTTCTCTATCTTCTATGATTTTAGCTGAAACTAAGGCTTTTTCCTCATCTTCTATAATTGATTCATAAAATTTGTTGTAAATTTCCGGTCCGTGAATATCATCGCTGTTTGTGATAAAATAGTTTCCATGTAAATTTTCCTTTGAAGAATAAAATATAGCAGTTCGAAGAGCGTCTAAGGTTCCACCCTTAGGATTTTTTTGCCATACAAATTCAACATTCTTTCCTTGAAATTTATCTCCAATTTGGTCTATAATTTGCTGTCCTAAATAAGAAATAACTATTATAAATTTATCTGTAAATGGAACTAATTTTTCCAAATTCCACTCAAGTAAAGTCTTATTTTGAACTTCAAGGAGAGGTTTTGGTGTAATATCAGTTAGGGGAGCCAATCTTGACCCTCTGCCTGCAGCAAAAATGATAGAAATAATAGGGGGTGTCATATAAACAAAATTTGTTTGTCTTGATCTCTTTTAGTATATTTAACGAGATTTAGCTGTATCAGCTGGTTTTCTTCATTGATACCCCATACTTCAAGTTCGCCGTCAACTAAGGTTTTAATTTTGCCTGTATGGGTTAGATTACTCAATTTACAAATATTATCTTGAGTGCTACAAAATACCAAGTTCCAAGCTCCGCTATAGTTTTGCGGTTCAAGTATTACAGCTTCTTTAACGTACCCAAGGCTAGCTAAAAAATTTCTATAATCAATCCTATTAGCATAATTTGAATACTGGGTTTGTTTTGACCTAATTTTTAGTCCTGATGCTGATACGCCTATTGATGAGCTTCTATCAATTTCTTCCCAATCGTACCATCTAGTAGTTTTGCTATCAAACAATATTTCTGTTACCGGGATAGTTAAAATAGTGAATTGCTGCTCCCAAAAAAAGTAGTTTTTTCTAGTGTATTCCTGTGAGCTAAAAGCAAAAAAGCCATAGGCAATACCAACATACACCGTGACTACTGACACAATTATTTTTAAGGTCCACGTCCAAAGATTTGGTGTTTTATATGAGGTCATGTATTAAAACCAAGTAGGTTTATTTTTTGGATTATTACTGGGATTTTGATTTGGATTTATAATACTGGGGTTGTTTGAAATACCATTGTTACCATTATTATTGTAGGGAGCTTGAGGTGTTTGATTGTTCTGATTGTATGCAACACCGTAGCCATTACTCGGATTGTTGTAATTTTGGCCGGGGTTTGGAATTTGGTTTTGCTTATTTTGGTTAAAGTTTGGATTTGATTGGCTATTTAAATTTGATTGATTTTCGACATTTTGGTAGTTGTTATAATTTGTATTTGATTGTCTATCTCCATTTGAATCTGATACATTGTTATACCCATAAACTTGGTTGCTACCATATGCCTGACTAAGGGTTTGATTTGGGGTACTCGGGTTTGAGAATTGGGTTTGGTTTAAATCCTGGAAACTACCAGCCTGTAAGTTTTGAACTGGCTGATTATTTTGGTTAGTGGGATTAGCTTCTGCCTCTAAAGCCCTTCTAAATTCGCCATCAAGAGTAGGATTTTTTCTAATATCTCGTGTTGAGCTGGGCCTAAGTTTACTGTTTTTCTCTTTACTTTTCCTAAATAGACTAGCTCGATCAATTAATAGTAAAACAATGCTTAGAACAAAAAATCCGGTTGCAATCCAAACTGCAGTAGATACTAGATTGAAGCTAAATCTAGCTAATTGCCACGAGAAAATGTTGGCTATTTTAGCGGTACTTAAACCCGGCAATATACTAAGTTGCAAATTTGAAGTTAGATAGCTACTACCCCCGATAATTACAATTATTGCTAAAGCAAACGTAATGGTGCTGAATCCTGAAAATAATAGTATGCGTCGTAATTCTGCTAACTGATTTCGCTCTAAAGATTTGGCTAAAAATATCAAAAATATAATCAAAATAGTGTAACCTGCAAGAATTGGTAAAATAATAGACCGGAGTATGACAAAATAATCTCTTGTCTGGTTTATAATATTAAAACTATTTTTTTGAGTTTGGCTTACCAGCTCTTCTGCTTTCAAAGTGTTATTTAAATCCTTAAAAGTATCATTTTTGAAAAGTTTGTCTAAAATATTTTGATTATTTGGGGTGTTTGGATTGTATGCCAAAAATTCAGTTAGCGATTGACTACCTGTTTTGACAGTTTCAGGTAAGCAAAAATTTTGGTTAGTTTCGAATCCTTGAGATTTCAACTTATTTGCTTCTTCAGTTGAGCAGGTAGATATGTTGGTTTGGTATTTTTCAGCAAAGCCTTTAGTTTCTTGATCAATTCTTTTGGAAACAGCCAGATTTACATCTTGTGTAGGTAAATAGAAATTCCAGTTTTTATCGTCACCTTTCAACCAGGCCGAAGTTAGGTCAATATTTTTTTCAAATAAATTCTGTAACCATCCTGGAGTAGCCAATTCTTCAGCAACTGAAGCAAATATCAATTGAGTAAAAGCATTTTTTGAGCTATAACCGGGTTGATAATTTTTTAACTCACCACTCAATTGTTGATAAAAATCAGAATCTTTAAGTGTGTCTTTATGTAGTTTTGCATTTGGTAGATTTGTAGATATGCTAAATAGTATCAATATAATTGGTAATGTTGCAATGGTGAAACCACGCAAAAATTTGTATAGAGGTGAGAGCGATTTTTTCATACTTTTAGGTTGTATATCTTGAATAAATCAAACAATGCTTCAATTTTGTCAATGAGATTAGGTTCTGCTTGACAGGAATTTTTTCACCAGCTAGAGTATAGTATATAAATGGGTATGTAGCTCAGGGGTTAGAGCACAGATCTTATAAGTCTGCGGTCGGCGGTTCAAATCCACCCATACCCACCATTTTTTTGTGTTTAATAAAAATTTAGATCAATTAATTTGGGAAAAAGATTCTTTTCCTAGGAGAATCAACGATACAGAGGATGTAATTTTAGTATGCAGACAAGACCTAGTAATCCTAGGTTTTAAATTTTTGTTTTTATTAAGCCTTTCAATAGTACTTTTAATAATCAGAGTAATAATTTCAGGATCTATAAGCGATATTTTTTGGCTATCTCTTTATGATACAATAATGTACTCAGTTAATATTATTTTACTGGTAGCCTTTACTTTAACTTTCCACAACTATTATTTATCCTTACAGGTTGTAACTAGTGAAAGAGTAATTGATATAGATCAAAGAGGAATTTTCAGTAGGGAGGTTAATGAAATGTCTTTAGAAAAAATTGAAGACATAACTTACAAACTGAGTGGCCTGGCCGGTGTGATATTTAACTTTGGTAATGTGATTTTACAAAGCACAAGTAGCAGTAGTCCGGGCAACCCCCTTACTGAGGATAAAATGAATGGGTTTGTATTTAATAATGTTCCGCACCCTAAAGAAATTGCCGATGAGATTTCCAATACATACCAAAGGGATCAAGAGAACGAATATAAAACTGCGGCAAAATACAATGCTCACTTTTTGGCAGAGGAATTAAATGATTTAAAACAGCATCGTGGTGATTCAGTAAGTGATAGTAGTGAAAACAATCAATAATTGGGTTTCTATTCTTGCTCATTTGTGCCTGCACTTTTACTCCATACCCACAATAAAGTCCAATACAAGCTAATTGTCTGATTTTCGAACAGATGTAAAAATAGATTGCCAATAAGAATAGCTAAGAAAGCAGCATTTACCTGCAATTCTCTAAAGTCCGGCTTTTCTCCATTTATCAAAAATTTTAGTATTGATTTTATAGGGTAAAAAAGCAGTGCAATATAAAAAATAAAATAAAATAAACCACCGTTTAGCAATATTTGAATAAACCAGTTTTCCGGAATTGTTATTCTATGCGGCAAAATATACCATTTAAAACTCAGCCCAGAATTTAGTTTAAAAAGTAAATTTTCCTTTTCGAGGTTTTGATATTCCATTTTAGCAGCCGGTCCGCTGTTACCCAGTCCAAATCCGGTAAAAAATCTTGCCGGGGAATTTGTAAAAATCTCTATATTTGCAGCAGTATTTCTATAGTGCTCGACGGTAGAGGAAGGCTTGGTGATACTAGTTGGTAAAAATGAAGGTAAGCTAAAATTTGGACTTTGGCTGGCTGCTCCAATAGTCACAGGAATTAAAAATACAAAAATAGGGATTATTAAAGCGGTTACAACTATAAGTTTTTGTAGGAATCGAGTTTTCAGCATTAAAATAAATTCTAAAATCAGCCACACAAATAAACCTAATAAAGCATATCGAGCTTTTGTTTGGTACAGAAATATTAAATTTAATCCTAGAGCTAAAGCGTAAATAGCAAGAGTAGGGCTCAATTTTCTCGAAACTAAGGCTATTACAGTCTTTTTTCTCAAGCTTATAATTATAATAGGTAAAATCAAAAGTAAGTATCCGGCAAAATGATTTGGATTTGAAAAACTGCCTGATAATCTACATTCATCTACCTCAAAATCAACTTTATGACAGTCCGGGTTTTTTGAAACTAGGCTATTATTGCTACCTGTTTGCAAACCTAATAAATTGAAAGTCTGGTTTTGTCCAAGTG
>CAWAQU010000012.1:0-199759 GCA_963784355.1 uncultured bacterium
AAATTAAGCCTTAGAATACCTAAATATAGTTCACTTGCAAATCCAAATCGTTGTCTAGAAATATTAACGGAGAAAATTCAAACCCTTGAGGAAATATCAGAAGAAGTTATTACAGAGATGAGTAGATGGCGTAATGGTGATAATTATGCTTATCTTGAAGAGATAAAAGCTTTTAAAAATGTATCTCGACTGATATATTCTGCAAAGGAATTGTTTGAATCTTTTTTAGCCAAAACTTCTAATGAGTAAAATACTTGGATTTTATTTGCAATAATTAAAGTTAGCCAGTACTAATTTATAGATCAAACCCCTAATTAAAGGGGCTGCTTTTATATAAACCAATCAAATTCTATTTTTAAGACCTTTTATTTTTTACTACAACTTGTTTATCTTTAGTGCCAATTTCCATATTAGTTGCTGCAGGATTATCCAATAGAAATTCAGCAATTTTATCTTGCACGTTTCTAGCTATGAGGCTTTTTATCTCTCTAGCGCCGTACTCTAGGTTTTTATTGGCAATTTCGATTAGATATTCTACGACTTCTTCCTTAAAGGCTGTAGCTCTGGATTGAGTCAGTAAGTGTTTTTGGATTAAATTTAACTCCTTGTATATAATCTGCCTTAAAATATTGTGGCTAATTGGTCTAAAGACTATTTTACCAGTCATTCTACCCAAGATTTCAGGTTTAATAGTTTTCTCTACCTGCTCCATAACCTGTTTTTTCACAGACTCGTAGTCAGCCTCTTCCTCCTGATTTAAATCTATAAAGCCAAGCTTGGAAGCAAATTTGTTGAGTTGGTTTCTACCAAGGTTGGAAGTCATGAAAATTAAAGCATGTTCACAACTCACTTTAACTCCTTTAGCATCGGTTACGTGACCTTCTTCCAACATCTGTAGCAAGATATTCAAGTTTTCTGGATGACCTTTTTCAATTTCATCAAACAAAATTACAGAATAAGGTTTTTTTCTCAAGAACTCAGTTAATTGCGGAGCATCTTCATAGCCCACGTAGCCTGCAGGAGCACCAAGTAATCTTGAGATCTGATGCTTTTCCCTAAACTCACTCATATCGAGCTTCAGGAGGTATTTATTCGGGTCTCCGTACAATTCAGAAGTCAACACCTTGACCAATTCAGTCTTACCGACACCTGTAGGTCCAAGTAATAAGAAACTGGCAATCGGTCCTTTATGAGGGTTCACTCCTGCATATGATCTTTTTAGAGCTGCAGTGATCTCGTCCGTAGCCTCTTGTTGGCCAAAAATTTGCCTTTCCAGTCTTTCTTTCAGACTCTTAACTTGAGTGAAGATATTTGAGCTAATACGTACTAAAGGTACTCCCGACATTTCAGCAACAACTTTTTCCAGAACGTCTTGAGTAACTACACTGGTTTTTTTAGTTTCCTTATTTTTAATGTTTAATTTAGCAAGCTCTTCTTCTAATTTCTTTTGATCCTCTTCAAATTTTTGAGACAATTCTACATTATGATTTAAAATAGCCTCATTTTTCTGCCTGATTAGATCCAAAATCTGTTTTTCAATACTGGACCAGTTCTTTTCAGCTTCTTTATTGACTGTATTTTGATCATTTGTGCTGATTCTACAACGTACTAAAGATTCATCTAAAATATCAATAGCTTTATCAGGGAATTTTCTTTCAGGTAAAAATCTATCAGCCAGTTCTACAAGTCTAGGTAGTAATTCATCCGGAAATAGGGAATTGTGATAATTTTCATAAACAACCTTTATACCTTTCAAAATATTGATAGTTTGAGATTGATCTGGCTCTTCTAATCTTACAGGCTGAAATCTTCTTTCAAAAGCCTTATCTTTTTTGATTACACTTCGGTAGTCATCTTCAGTAGTAGCCCCAATCACACTAATCTCACCTCTAGCCAAAGCCGGTTTTAAAATGTTAGCCATTTCCGGACCATGACTGTTGCCGCTTCCTCCAGCACCGATTACAGTATGTAGCTCATCAATGAATAGGATTACATCTTTAGCTTCAACAACTTCCTCAATAATTGCTTTCAACCTTTGTTCAAACTCTCCTCTAAAAACTGATCCAGCTACCAAACCACCCACATCCAGACTCAAAATCTTCTTGTCTATGAGCCACTCAGGAACTTTACCCTGGTTTATACGCTTGGCCATTCCCTCTACCAAAGCAGTTTTACCAACTCCGGGCTCTCCGATTAATACAGGATTGTTCTTATTTTTTCTACTCAAAATCTGAATCATTCTGTCAATTTCCTGGTCCCTCTCAATTATATTAAAATCTTGTTCCCCCACCTACCTTTTGATTTAAATTAATGGTAAAGTAATCTAGAGCAGAATTTTGTTTTTTGCCCTTAGGTTTTGAATATTTACCCTCATCACTTTTGATTCCCTGATTATAGGAGTGGAAAATTGAATTTAGAATATCCTTCAGTTTTTGACTACTTCCGTCAGTGAGATTCATTAATTTTTGTCCGTGAGATTCCTAGTTTCCAAAATTCCGAAGATTAAATGTTCAATACCGATATAATTATAGTTAAAGCCCTCGGCAGTTTTTATAGCGTTATCTAAACACAGTTGCAATTCATCCGTAATCTCGGGTAGCAAAATATTATTATTGTTTACGTTTTTGGATTTATTTGTATCTTGGAATTTTTCCAAACCTTGTCTTTTGATTATTTCAAGCAATTCTTGGTTGGAGACATTGTCAATAAAAGCCATTTGAAACGGTAAACCATCCTGAGGCTGAGATAAAATACCAAATAGCAAATGTTCGCTACCGATATAATTATGGCCAAGCTGAATAGCGATCTGCTGAGCTACTGCTAAAGCATTTTTTGCGCGATTATCAAATTTTGGAAGTGCCGACATAATATTAGTTTGTTATTAAAAATCCTTATATTCTCTATATATATAGCATAAACAATTTTTTATAATTTGGCAAGGGTAGTTTTTAGTTGCTAATTTAGATGTCGATGAAAAAATGAGAATTTTAGGGCTATTTTATATTCAAAATTACAATTTTATCACCCTCTTCAAATAATGCGGTATCATAGTTTCATATGGCTGGCCGTAGAAAAATAGTTTGTACAGATAATTACTATCTTCCTCCTCTATATTTATGGGTAAGATATGCTGTAAAATCAGTTTTTTAAGCTTTGAATCCTGGAATATATCTACTACATCATGACCTGAGAGGTGGTATTTGGAATGACGATTGTATGAAATATCATTAATATTTACCACAACATAGTCAGAATCTTTGTAAAACTCTTTTATGTACTCATGTTTTTGAGTGATTTTAATAAAATCTCCTTCAGCTTCTTTAGATGGAAAGATACCTTGACTTGTCTCCACTTCAATGGCGTAACCTGTATCAGTAATGTGACCCAATTCAAACTCAGGAAACTTAATTTTAAATCCAAAGGTATCAATGCAACCGTGAAACATTTCTAAGAATTCAATTTGGTATTTCCCAAGTATTGTGGAAGTTTGGTGTTGACCATTGTCTGCATCAAGTAAAACTAAATTTATATATTCTTTTGAGGCCATTTTATTTCGGTGATACTCAGAAATTTCCGTTTGATGAGCTTCATAGGGTAAAAATAAATCTATTTTATTACTTCCATATCTATAAAATTTCTCTAAAAATATCCTCAAACCATCTAAATGATCCATATGGTGGTGGGTAACTATCAAAGCTCTTATCTGTAGTGGAGAATAGCCACTAGCTAGCATTCTAGCATAAAAATCAGTACTTGGATCAACAACAATTAAATCTCCAACAACATCAATGAGAAAACCATTGAAGTAATCCATATCAGCCCGTAAATCAAGCTCATTTTCAAATAGATATTTTGGAAGTACAACTTTAATACCTTCACTTGCGATATTTGGGTTGGAAATAATACCATTTTTTAGGTTCTTTTTTTCTTGGTCCTTTAAAGATCTTATTTTTTGGCTGATTTGGATTATGTCAGGGTGGTTCATATATTTAAATTATTTAGTTTGGTTAAGAGTAATATTTCTAGCTGATTTAGCTCTTTATCAATGGTTAAGTCAAATTCTAGACTATTTTCTATTTATTGAAATAATTTATTTGTACTATAAAGCTGCTTTTGAAAAATATCGCTCATTTCTTCGGTACCCAATATTCTCTTAAAAATTTATACAACCACCTTTATTGCCTATATTTAGGTTAAATACTAAAGGTAAAAACAATAATTTAAAAATAGTTTTGTGTTTTAGGTTAAATTGACTGAATTACTGGATTTTGCAAATTGCTACTCAAAGATAGCAATAAAATAGCTTTTAAAATATCCAACTCCATAATGATAAAAAAATTCATAATTCAAACACCCATATATTTAAAGCCCATTCACGCATATTTCACCCAAAATGCTACTCTCATATATCTTGACAAGAGAATGCATGATAAGTAGGTAAAATCAGCTCGAATTACTGTACAGATTCTTAGCTTCTTAAAGTATATTTGTTTTTTATTCTATTTATTTGTTTTATACTTATGTTCATACCCAAAACTTTCAAGCCACTCCAGCTGGCAACAGCGGTAACTGCAGTTTTTCTTGTTTTTTCCACCCTTGCAGCTCCAATATCAAGCCTCTTTTCGGTTCAAACCCAAGCAGATACTATATCAGCTATTAACAGTCCTGAAGCTTACCTAGCTATTACAGGTAAAACTAATATTAATGGTACAGTAGAAGGATATGCTAGTTATAATTACCTTTCTTCCAAATTACCTGTTACAACTGATTATGCAGTAAATGGATTATCAATTGCAGTTAATGGTGTTATTAAAGGTGAAACACTAAACCTAGCTTGTGATTTAGATACACCTAGAGTAATATCTGAAGTAGTTAGTTATTGCAGTGATAATTTTTACAATCAGTTGCTAGCTTTAGAAAATTTGAATAGTAACAAAGGCTCAGACAAAGCTAAACAAATCAAACCTGTACTGAAAAACTTAGATAATGCTAAGCTTCAAGAATCTAAGAAAGAAGTAAAAAAGAAAAATTTACTGGAGAAATTATTAAATAATAGTTTAAGCAGTGTTAAGATAAGCTCATTATCTCTACAAGGAAGCGTTAAAACACTTGAAACAATTAAAACTCAAATTAGTAAAGATTTTAATAAAGCTACAGTAGAAATACAATACGTTACTACTCAAGAGTTAAAGACTCAGCAAAAACAAATTGAAGATAAGATTAACGATAAAATTACTAAAGAGAAGAAATCTAAAGAACAAGCTACTGCTGAAGTATTAGATCAGTATTTGAAAGAATTTACAGCAAATCAACAAAACTCAAACTTAGGCAATATTACTAAAGAAACAGTAGATAAAGTAGAATCAATTAAAACTATTGATGAAAATACTGGTAATGTGGATTTATCTCAAGATAAGCTAAGCAAACTGAAATTAACTAAAGATGAAGAGAAATCTGTAAAAAAAGCTATTAGTGAATTTAATAAATTGTCTATTGCCCAGAAGAGTAATTTAAATAATATTTTAAGGGAAGAAGGTAAAAATATTGCCAATAGTACTAACAGCAAAACAGCTATAATTGATGGATTGGTTAGTGGGGTTAAGGCTGAGGCAGGAGGATGTTCACAATATTTATCATGGTGGTGGAATTGGTGGGGAATAAGAGTGTATTTAAACAATTGCCTTGTTAATGATATAACACTGAGTGCAGCTATTGTATTTGGTGGAGCTGGTGTATTTGCTGGATTATGTGGCGGATATACTTGGGTATGTAAGACAGGTCTTTGGATGGCAGGTACTTACAACGGCCCATACATAAAATGGTTGAGTGGCAAATGTGGATACAGAGGCATTAACGCTGATTTTAACTATAATGATGTAATAAATTGGAGAGTTTTACCTAAATATGGCTCAGTCTGCTAAGTAAAATTTTATAATACTTTATGAACACTTTTTATTATTTACTTGTATTTTTGGTTTTACTAGTACAAATCTATACGGTCAACAAACTGAAATTGATAGAAAATAGACTTAAGCTATCTATGCTTATTTTAGAATCCGTTGTATTCTATTCTTTAACTATTTACACGATTGCTAATCCAAATTTTATGGAACAATATCTTTACTCAGTGGCAATTTTAGGTATTATTTCAATAGCAATCAGCTTTTTTACGAGAAAAGTGTAGAAGATTTTACTGGTATGGAATTAATTAAATTTATCAACAAAAATTTCAACTTGCTGCTTACTCTTTTATTAGTGGGAGAATTACTTGTTCCTGAAAAATACAAATTATGGTATCACAGAATAGGAATTTGTATAATGGGTTTAATTTTTGCATTTACAACTTGGTATATAAGTCAAAATAATTAAAAATTATTTATATTTATGCATCCCAGTTCAATTTTTGGTATTGTAGTTGGAATAATGTTAAGTCAGAAAAATATTAATTCAACTCTTAAAATTATATTTGCTATTATTTTTTTAATAATTTGTGCAGCAGATTACTATATTGAGTTCTATAGTAACAAATCTTTACTTTTATACACTCGGTCTTTAATAATCTTGTTTGGATTAGTAGCATTAATTATAATGTTTATAAAGAGGGAGAGACAAACTAAGTAAGCTAAATTATGTCTGAATTTTTCATTTATCTCTTTTCTGATGGCATGCCATTTACTATGATAGTAGCTATAAATATCTTAATGTTAATACCTATGTTACCCAGATTTAAAGATGACAAAGATAAACAGATTAGAATTTACAAGTTAGGTTTACCACTATTAATGGCTTTATATGTAATTTACTTTGGCATAAAGGCTTTTATAAGGTAATAACTAGATAGTACAAATAAAATTATATTCAGTACTAAAGTGATAAATATTAAGTAGGGAGTAGTAATATTACTTAAATATAATATAATTAGGTGGGTTTAACAAGTTTAAGCCCACTTTTTTCAATACCCAAAAATTAAATTTAACTGTGATTAAATAATAGACTTAGAGTCGAGTAACAATCTTGCTATAAACAAGCCATTTTTACTACTATAATCTTTTTTAAAGGTTATTAATTCCAGTCCTGAAAGTTCCAATTCCTTAATTAAATTATAAGTTTCAATCAAATAATGCTTCCAATACATAATTTTTTCATCTTTATATAAATTTACTTTTACATCTTCATTCCCAATTCTAAAAGTAATTTCATAGTCCTTAGTCAATTGAATAAATTTCTCATTTCGATTATAATCATGATTATATACTACTTTAACGTTATTTTGGCACTCCTCATCAATCCCTATCAAATTATAAAACCACTCTGCTTGGCGATATAAATAATCATTTTTAATATAATCTTTTTTTATTTGGTTATCTGGATGATCGAGAGTAATAGTAGCAATAAATAAGTCTTCTCTTAACATTCCACTAGCTACATTTTTAAAAATAGTAATACGATCATCACAATTATTTAAAGTACTACCTATAAAAAGAACTAAGTTACTCTCTTTTTCATTAATAGATTTATTATGTGTAAATATTTGACCAAAGTGTGTGTTTTCAAAATCCCGTAAATAAGTGCGAACATCTAATTCTTTAAACCAATTATTAACATTTTCTTTAGCTATTTGATTAATTTCTTCACTTATATCTATTGTTACGTATTTATTTAATCTTCTATCATCGTTAAATTTTTTAAGTAAAGGTTTAACTGGGTAACCATTGCCCGGCCCAATGTCAATAATGTTAATTTTTTTGGATTCAGAAATATAACTTTGAAAATCATCTAAAGAATTTGATACTAGGTTATTAACTAAACCTTTAATATAATTGTCATTTGATTGATAAAACTTATCACAACACTCTGCTCCAATATCCCTGTATAAGTATTTTAAATTCACTTCTTTTTTTAGTTCTAGCCCCTTGTAAATATCTAATACTTCATCGGCACTAAAAATTTTATAAAATTCATTAGCAACAAAGCATTTTTTCTTAGCAATTTTATTTTTAAAAGTTTTAGCTTCTAAAGCAAGCCTTTGCAATTCATAGTGGTTATTTGAATTATCAAATAGTTTAACTTTTTTTCCAACCATTTGAATTTGCAAATCATTTTCCTTATAAATAGCTTTCTCAAGCCAATTATCTAATGTTGTACCTGATATATTATATTTTTTTGCGGTCTCACCACGTTTAAGAAAACTCATACTTATTAAATTATTCTTGACAAGGGTTGTAAAAAATGTTACACCATGTTGTCTTTATTTTTACTACAAATTTTAAAATTTCTTATAGATGATTTAATTTTAGCGCTTATGCCAAACGAGAAAAAGCAAAGAAATAAAAAAATTCTCAATTCCTACCATATCCTTTACATGGCCATAAAAGAATTTGAGTTAATTTTTAATTTGATGCCTAAGCTTAGCATTAAGAACATTGAAAAAATAAAGAAAGAATTTTTAAGAATTGTCGACAAAGACAATAAATATTAAAAATCATCTTTTTCATTGTTTTGTTAAATTAAAATCAATATATTTAAGTATCATAGATACAAACTTATGTCAAAAACAAACAATTTCATAAAAGAAGAGCTGGAGATAATTCGATCATTCAAATTAATTCATTGGATTTTAATGATTGCTATTGCTGCTATTTTAGCTCTTGTATTATCTCCAAACGGATACTTTAACATCTACAAAATGACAATCAATTAAAACTGTAAATTATACAAATTATTAACTAAAGTATACAATGTCTGCAAATTATAAACATTTAATATTACTTGGAAAATCAATAAAGTATTTTAGAAAAGAAAAAAACTTAACTCAAGCTAGTCTAGCTATGAAAACAGGAGTAAACCGTACATATATGGGAGCAATAGAGAGGGGAGAAAGAAACTTATCTTTTACTAAGGTATTAGAAATTGCAAGAGCATTGGATATTAAAGTATTGGAATTGCTAGGTTTTTTGGATAATTAGCAAGCTATTAAATATTGCATGATTGGAAAATTTAATTATTATAAACAAACTCGACAATTTTATCTACTCCATTTTCTAGCTCCAAATTTTCATAATTTTCTTTGATCTGCGTAATCTCATTTTCACTTGAGAGTAGTATATGAACTTTTTTGGATAGGCTTTGAATATTTGGTTCATATAATCCAATTTTTGAGTGAACTACAAAATCTTTATTGCCCAATTCCTGCTCCCACAGATAGCTATTAATCAAAATAGGCTTTTCTAGCTTAGCTGCTTCAAAGATTATACCCGGACCAGCTTTAGTCACAATCACGTCAGCCAGATTCATCAGCTCATAAACCTCAGTCGAAAAACCATAGATATAGATACTATCTCGTTTTAAACTGCTTTTCAACTCTTCAGCTCTTCTTTTTAAATTTTCATTTTTTCCACAGACCAAAACGATATTTCCCTCAATATTTTCCTGTGCAATGGTTTTTAAGATTGTAAACCCATGATTAAGACCCTCACCACCACCAATAATCAATATAGTTTTACCGGATCCGATTCGCATTTTCTCTCTAAACTCAGCTATTTCTTGTTTATTCATAGCCTGATCAAACTTTTTGGCAATTATAGGTCCAAACGTATGTAGTTTTTCTTCTTTCACGCCATAAGTAACTGCCAAATTTTTAGCTTCTTTGCTGTAAACAATAAATTTTTGATTTTGATTTAAAGTCCAAACAGGATGAAAGACAAAAGGATCGGTAATTACAGTAAATACTCCAGGTTTATAATCTTCAAACTTCAAAATCGAGTTTAAAAAATGACCGAAAAAGTAGGTATTTACAATTTTGTCCGGCTTGTGCTCATTAATCAGTCTCTTAAGCTCGGGAATCATTAAAATCTGCCCAAAAAAATGAGTAATTAGTAAAATAGGCAAAAATTTATTGAGCCAATAGAAAAAAGCCCATAAGTAGTTGAATCTGTTTGTAAATATGCTATAAACAGCCTCGCTTAGACTCTTTTTAAATCCTGCATTGCCTGTACCATCAGCTAAAATGACTTCCACATCATCTCCATACTGCCTAGTAAAGCTTTCAGCCAGAGCTTTGGCGGCAAACTGGTGACCGCCTCCATATTTAGCGTAAAGTATTAAAATTTTCATTAAATTAATTAGCTTTCCCTAACTCTAAAGTAGTGATCCCTCTTTTTACCTATCTTACATTCCACTACTAAAAACTTACGTCCCATAAACTGAATAAAGGCTTGTTTTTTCAACAATTTCTCAGGCCATTCTACAAAAATTACACTTGAGGTGTTGATAAATTCCTCTTCAATCCATTTCAAATCCTCGTCTGTAATATTTTTCAATCTATGCAAATCCATGTGACAAACCTGCTCAAAGTTACCGGTTTTAACTGCCGGAGATGATGTCTTAAGTTGGTATTTCTGCATTAAAGCAAAGGTTGGAGATGAAGCCGCTATGGTTGTACCTAACTTTTTACAAATTTCTTGTACCAAAGTAGTTTTTCCGGCTCCCATATCTCCTCTGAGGAAGTATAGACTGCAATTTTGAGAAATTACTTGGGCAGTAATAATATCTACAGCAACTTCAAGTGCAATCTTTTTATTCATCGGTACATCAGTAATCTTGGTCTCATCTCTTCTAAAGCTACTTGGAGAGAAGGTTTGTGGGTTAAGTCCTTCTAAAAAGTCAACTAATTTGAAGCTTTCAGGATGCTGACGGATTTTATTAAGTGCAACTTCTTCAATCTGTCTAACTCTTTCACGAGTTACATTAAATACTTCACCAATTTCTTCTAAAGTATGGGCAATTCCGGTACCGTCCAAACCAAATCTAAGTAAAATAACCTTTTTCTCTCTTGGTTCCAAACAGTCGTCGATAATTCGGATAATATGATTTCTAAGTACACGATTAGATGCTTCATCAACAGGTTGCGCAGTAGCTTCATCTTCAATCATTTCTACCATGTGGGTGTCGCTATCTTCAGAAAAACCTACTAAAGTATCAATAGAAACCGTATCCTGACTAATTCTCTTAAAGTAAAAAATTGTATCAATATCTACTTCTAGCTTTTCTGCCAACTCATCATCGGTCGGTTCACGGCCCAATTCATCAATTAGAGCTCTTTTCTCTCGTCTATATCTGTTTAGTTTTTCTTCTACGTGGACAGGTAAACGTACAGGGCGACTTTGATCTGCCAGTGCTCTTCTAATACTTTGCTCAATCCAGTAACTGGCATAAGTTGAAAATTTATAACCACGTCTCCAGTCAAATTTCTCTACAGCTCTCAATAGTCCGATATTTCCTTCTTGAATTAAATCTAAAAAGGCTAAATTTCGCCCCATATATTTTTTTGCTGCATGCACAACAAGTCTAAGATTAGCATTGTTCAATTCTCTTTTTGCTGCTTGATCCCCTTGTTCGATACGCTTAGATAAGTCAACCTCTTCCTCTTTATTTAAAAGCGGGTAACGCGAAATATCACGAATGTAGTTTTGTACAGCGTCATCCTTTAATTCTTCCCCTCCCACGTCACCGGCAAGACTTCCGGACAATTTCTCAGCAAGTTCCAGTTCCTGCTTTTTCATGGCTTCCTCATCCTCTAGTACATTCCAAAGATTATCTAAAGTATTCTCATAGCTAATTGGTGCACCGCTATCTTCACACAAATCCATTATATCTTCTAAAAGCCTGACATTTCGCTCCGGAAACGGCAACATGTATAAAATCTCATCCTCAGTTACAAAGCCTCTAGTGATACCTTGCTTGATCATTTCTACTACTTTTGCCTGGAATTCAATAGACTCAGCTTCAAAGGTAGGATACAATGAGTTATCATTTTCTATAAATTTCTTTAAAGTTTTGCCTTGATTTTTATTGGCTCTCTGCTTTGTCACTTTCTTCATTTTGATTCTTACACCGTCCTCAGTGACTTTATAACGTCTACTACCTCTTTGTTCGATAGAATCATCATCTAGAGCTAATTGTCTATTTAAATCAGATGTAGAAATTAAGTTCAAGCCTAAAATACCTTTTCTAGTTACAAGTTCATTAGGTTTAGCTTCTCGGGGGCCGTTAAATTCATCAAGCTCATCGGCTTTTAAACCGTCAACTTCCTCACCCTCCACTGCTGCTACTTTGAGCAATTCTTCATCTACTACTTTTGGCTCAGCAGGTTTTGCTTTAAAAATTTTAGTAATTTTTGGGGTTTTGGCCTTAGAGGTTTTTGCCGACCCAATGGTCAGCCTTTTACGTTCAGCAGAAGACTTTTTACCTTTTTTCTCAGATGTTTCAGATTCGTTGGTATTGGCTTTGAGGGTTTCAGCGATAGTTTTTTTAGACATTTGGCAAGTATAGATTAGATAAAGTTATATTATAGCAAATTTTTTGTTTTTATACAATAATACTACAAGTTTTAAGTAAAAAAGGTTACAAAAAGGCACTCTTCTCTTGACGAAGTTTTTCTTATGGTATTACTTTATTTAACAGATTGTCAAACATACAATATTATGTCTGCTAAAAAACCTCATATGAACAATACAAAAGGTACAATAATTGATGCTTCAAGAAAACCGGAAACATCTGCAAAGCCTGTAGTCGAAGCCCAGCAAGCTACACCAGTTTCTAAAACCGAAACCCCACAAGGTGTTAAACCTGCAGACACTTTTAAAAATTTTCTTAAAAGGCTTAATCTGACGGTTAACCAGATTCTAGCTCTGTTAATTGGTTTATCAGCTATTGCTGCAACTTTATGGGTTGGTTTTTATTTGATCCCTCATATCACAGATCAAACTGATGAGGCTGTGGCTTTAAAGACTAAAAAAGAAAAGGAAGAGAAAGAAGCTAAGGACAAAAAAGACCTAGAGGATAAGTTGAGTTCCGAATCGTCAGCACTTAAATTAAATGAAAAAAGTGAATGGCTTTTAGATATGAAAGTTAAGGTAGGCGATGCAGAGGCCACAGATATTAAAATTGCAATGAATAAAAACTGGGCCCCTAAAACCGTAGAGAATTTTCTCAGGCTTAGTTATAGAGGGTATTATAACGGTCTCAACTTTCACCGCATGGTAGAAGAAAAAGATTTTAGTGTTATTCAAGGAGGTGATCCTCAAGGAACAGGACAAGGGGGAGAAAGTAGTTTTGGCACAGGGGTAGGGGTACCTGACGAATTATGGGAAATTAAGCCTGTTGTAAGTTCTTCTGAAACTGAAAATCAAATTACAAATGATCCTAAATTTAGAGAACCGAGCCTATACGCTGATTTTGACAAGACTAGAGGTACGGTAACTTATAGAAAGGGACTTATATTAATGGCAAAAACTCAGGAACCTGACTCAGCTACCAGCCAATTCTTTATTACACTTGATAAAACAATCTTACCTGCAGAATATACTGTATTTGGAGTGATTAGTACTGAAAGCATGGGTGTACTTGATACTATCTCTAAAGATGTAGATCCTGAAACAAACCCTGAAAACCCTAATCAAACAAAACCAAGTAAAACAATCAAAATTGAAAAAGTTGAAGTAGTTTAATCAAATCAATTTTAATAAGTTGAAGCAACTAATTCAGTTTTTGGTTCCAGCCATTTTTTATTAGCTATAACTGGTATTAAATAATTTTTGTAGATTCTGATCTGAAATCTGACACATTTTCTCACAGAGAACTTAAAATCTCATTATGAATATAAATCAAACAATACCAAACAAACTATTTACTACCATACTAGGTTCGTTTTTTCTAGCTCTACTAGTCTTACAAATTATAGGTTTTGCATTATTTGATATAGTAAAAGTTGACGAGCGAGAAGTAGCTGTGATTACCAGATTTGGCCAGGTTACCGATACTAAAGGTCCAGGTTGGTATTTCAAAACACCTTGGATTGACAGCCACGCAGCCACTTATGATTCAGGCATTCAATCCACAACTGCAGAAGCTACATCAGCCACTAAAGACCAGCAAACAGTCAAAATTAAAGTCAATGTACAGTACAAATTGGATGCTACTAAAGCCAAGGAGCTTTACCAAATGATCAAAAATCAGGCTTATTTAAACGACTCGGTTATTCCTCCTTTTATTCAAGAAGCAGTTAAATCCAGCTCAGCTAAGTACACTGCTACAGAGCTATTGGACAAGCGAGACATTGTAAAAACAAATATTGAAGATGCACTACAATCAAGGTTAAAGGAGTATTACAGTACTGTAATTGCAGTAAACTTGGAAAATATAGATTGGTCCGAGCAATTTGATAAAGCAATTGAAGCTAAAGTAATTGCCGAGCAAGACGCTTTAAGAAAAAAACAAGAATTGGAGCAAACCAAAATTCAATCCGAAATCGATATCACTAAAGCAAAAGCAGATGCACAAGCAACTATCATAAGAGGTGAAGCGATTAGACAAAATCCAGAAACTTTAGAAAAAGCTAAAATTGATAAATGGGATGGTAAATTGCCTCAAGTGCAAGGGTCAAATGATGTAATAATTGATTTGAAAAAATAATATGTCCCAAAAATACGACTTTCAAACATTAAAAAAAGCAATTTTATTTAATACTGTAGAAGTTTTGCCAACTGATGAAAAGCAATTGGATGAAGAGATAAAAGTTTTGGTTGAGGAAGCTAACAAATCTAATAAGCCAATTAGGCACTATATAGGTTTTGAAATTAGTGGCCAAATTCATATAGGTACGGGCATGATGACAGCTCTAAAAATCAAAGCTTTGCAAGATGCCGGAGTGGCCTGCTCCATATTCTTGGCTGACTATCATACATATCTAAACAACAAACTTGATGGGAGCTTGGAAACTATCAGAAAAGTAGCTAAAACCTATTTTGGTTCTGTAATGCTCAAGTGTTGTGAAATAGTAGGCTGCGACGTGGAAAAAGTTGAGATTGTTTACGCTGAAGAGCTCTATAAAAAACAAGTAAATAACCAAGACATTTTGAGTTTTTATCTCAGTGTATCAAAACAACTTACTTTAAACAGAGTTATTAAATCTATTACAGTTACAGGAAAAGAAGCTGGAGAAAATGTAGAATTTGGTTTACTCATGTACCCACCTTTGCAGGTAGCGGACGCTTTTTTCATGCAAACTCATTTGGTGCACGCCGGAATTGATCAGAGAAAGTGTCATGTACTCATGAGAGAAGTGGCAGGAGGGCTTGCAGAAAATTTTGCTTTAAAAATAAATGACAAAAAAATTAAACCAATCGCTATCCACCACCACTTACTCTTAAGCTTAGGCGTGACAGCTGAAGATGCTAAAACTCGCATGGATTCAGTAGCTGCGGAGTCTTTAAAAATGTCAAAATCAAAGCCTGATTCAGCAGTTTGGGTGACAGATAGCTATGACGAAATTTTCAGAAAACTGAAAAAAGCCTACTGCCCAATTCCAGATAAATCTCAAACTTTAGAAGAAATTAAAGAAGCCCAAAATCTAAATCCTGTTTTGAACTGGTGTAAAAATTTGATTTTTGCTGCTCATAAAGAGATTAAAATTGAAAGAAAGCCTGAGTGGGGAGGGGATTTAAGCTATTCCACGTATCAAGATTTAGAAAAAGATTATTTTGCCGGAAACTTACACCCTTTAGATTTAAAAACCGGAGTAGCAAAATGTTTGGCTGATTGGTTTAGTCCAATTTGTGAATATGTGAAGCAAAATCCTGAAGGTTTAGAACTAATCATAAAATCTAGAAAGTAATTAGTACTCTGGTCAGTGCTACTAAACTCTGTTAAAAAGATTTTTATATACAACCAAAGCTCAAATAAGGCTTTATTCATAGTGTTTTCTGAAGATATTTACTTCAATTTTACAGATAATTTTCATGTACTTGCATAAATTAATTTTTTGAGCTATAATACAGCCAACAACAAAAATAATAAAAACAAAACAATATGTTTGGCTTATTCAAAAAAGGTAAAAAGCATGATAGTACAAACTTAGAAAGTACTGCAAATACCTCAAAAGAAAATAATGTACCAGTTTGGGATGAAAACTTATCTTGGACCCAAGATGACAGGAAAAAAGATGTATACGTCAATGGATTTGACCCTGAGGGAGATGATATTGGCAAGATAGATTCAAGCAATTATTCTGGTCCTCTAATGGGAGATAGAGAGTCTTTAAATCGTACGCCAATAACCGTCCTTGTTGAAAAATTAGAAAACTATCCTAAACTAGAAGAAATTCAAAAGAGAAAACAAGACTTTGAAGCAAATATCGCACGTCTGGAACAAGCTAAAAATGCTTTGGAAGTCATCACAAAAAATCAACAAGACATTAGCCCTTCTCTCATGTATGCATTGACCATTGTTGATTCCGATTTAAGACAGTCAGTTGTAGACCAGCAAACATATGAATCTAAATTAAAAGCTGAATTGGAAGCGGTTGAGTCATTGTTAAGTCAATTTGAAAACACTCCTGAATACGAAAAAGTTCTGATTTTACTGGGATTTTACGGTTTTGAAAAAAATTATAAAGAACCACTATCTCACATTTTTTTAGCTAAGCCTAAACTAAAAGAAAATACAGCTGTGACCTATAGTGCAATTTCCACAAAAATTCAAACTCAAGAAAAAAAGAAAAGACAAATCAAAGTTATAGATGATGAAGAAAATATTAGCTTAGATGTGGCCACCGCTTTAGCCTAAGCTCTTACTCATAATCATAGGTAACCAAAATTTCCAATATAAAAACACAAAAATAAAAATAAATATGTTTGACTTCTTTAGAAAAAAGAAAACCACAGTTATTGAGCCCTCAAGCCAATTAAATTCTAAACTCAATTTGAATTCTCAAGCCCCGCAAACGGCAATGGTGGAATTTACGCCTGAACTGCAACCTGTAATACAGGAAAATTCTCAAGTCGTAGCGCTAGATTTTGTTTCTGCAAACCCTGTTCCCCAAAATTCCACGGTATCTACGTCAGTGCAAACCAAAACCGGCTCTATTTCAAATAGTGATGACAGTGAGATATTTGACTTTGTAAATGCTTTGGTAATGGCTATTTTAGGTCTTAGAATAGAAGAGTTACCTTCAGACAAAGCTCAAGAGGTTGCGCAAGAGTGTTTAAATATTTTTTCAAACTACATTATCAAATATGTAGCTACGAAATATGGCGAAAAAGACGCTATTAGGCTCAAAGCTTCACAACAATTTTATGATGATAAGATTTTTGCTAAATTTGAAGATTTGGGTAGCAAATTTGATGATGCTTACATTTCATTTATCGAGCTTTTAAAAAGCAGCACAGCAGTAACACAAAAAATATAAAAAACCAAAATAAAAATAAAAATAGATATGTCAATTTTACTTGATAGACGAGAAAATAGAAACTTTTTAAAGGTGATGTTTGGCCCTGAGTCAATGCCTAGTAGTTCTGGTGTCAAAGTCCAACCTAAAGCGTTTGATTTGGGAAAGCAAACTAAAAATACAGTTATTGCTCATCAAGAAATAGCAGCCCGCATAAATAAAAAGAATTTGGGTGCGATGGAATTTATAAAAACAAATACTCCACCTGAACCAAAATCTATAGATGGGGCAATGGTTCCCTTCAATAAACAAAGTAATTTAGCAAAACCTCAGACTCAAATTAATGCAGCCCTTGTAAAGCCGGAAATCAGAAGTAATAGCAATTTGCTTGGTACCGCGAAACCAAATGGTGGGGAGGCTAAACAAAATCTTGATGAGCAAAAAGGTGGAATAGATTTATCTGTTGATCCAAATATTAAGCAAACAGTAGAGGTTGAGGCTATAGTGAAGATTCCTGATAAGGATGTAGAGTTAGTTGATCCTTTAAAAGATGTAAGCAATCAAACCAAAATAGCAATTCAACAAACCCAAGAAAAATTTGCTTTACCCCAGGCTACTACAGAACAGGAAAAGCTCAAAAATCAAAAAAATGTTGAAGCCGGTATTAATAACCTTGAGATTAAATCTAAAGTTGCAAAAGAAAAATGGCCTAACATAAAAAAACTAGGTGTTATTTTTGGTTCAATAATTACAAATTTGGAAACCAAAGGTACTGAATTTGCAAAGAATATGGGCACTGGGATAGGTAACTATCTTGAAAAATTTGCCGATAAAATTAATGCAGATACTGAGAATATTAAAGATAAAACGGCACATAATCAACCATTAATTCCTGAGATAAATAATACTGAAATCCAACAATTTAGCCAGCCATTACCAGAGTTACAGCCAGTAGCCGGATTTCTAAATCCTTCAAAAGAGCCCGAATTAAACACACCTAACACATCAAAACTTAATCCTACAATTGAACTAAGTCCAAAACTTGAAACACAGCAAAATCAAGTCCTAGATAAAGCATTGGGAACTTTAAATAAGTTGAACGAACAATATAAAATCTTGCAAGAACAAAGATTAAATCCGCAATCTGATAAAAATTTGAGCGAGACTATTATTAACAATGCTGAGGGTAGTAAGGTGAAAGTAGAACAACCTAAAATTGATCCTACAATTGAAAACAGAATTACTGCACTCCAAGGAAAATTAAATAACCCTATTAATCTAGGCAACTTAACAATAGATCAATTAAAAGAGCTTTTGAAATCAAAAGAAGAACTTGAAATATTACAAAGTCAGACAAAAAATCTTGAGGTAAACACTAAAATTCAACCCGGTTCCAAAAATAATTATAATACGGAAGCAATAACAAACCCGGAATTAAAAATACCCGGAGGCACTCCTAATGCTCCCGTAGCAGCTTTACGTGGAAAAAACGGTCAGAAGGTTTTATTGCCACTTATCATCTCCTCTGATATCAAGGTATATAACAATGCTATTAATCAGGTCCGCAAAAATGTACCCACTCTTGCAGCGTACAATCCTACAGTGAATATTAGTGACGGTAATTATACAATATTATCTAATTTTAAACCTGATGCGTTAATAGAAATCATATATCCAAAGACAGATGTAAAAGATTTGGCAGAAAATAATGCTGAATCTAGAGAGGAAATACAAATGACATCTAATGGTTTTTTTAATACCCTAAAAAATTTAGAGGAAATAAGAAAAAACACTTTCAATACAAAACCTGAGTATAATGCAAGACTTGATAAATTTTATAAAATTTTAGCTGGGAGACCAAATGGTGTACTAAATCAACTAGTTGGTGCACCGGAGTCTGGGAATGAGGAAAAGACAGTTAGTCAGAGAATAAAATTGAAACATTCCATCTTGGCTGACAAAAATGAAGTTACTGGTAAAGCAGCAGAAATTCTAAACCCGGAAACTGTAAACAAAGTTAAAGCACAAACAGAAGAAATATTTGATAGGGATGTAAAATTAACTGAGGCTGGAGCAAACAATATCCGCTTTCAAGAAATTAAAAACCGTATAATTGCAAACAGGCACCAACAGCAATTTGCCGAGTTAGGTTATAATTTTAGTAAGGGAGTCGCTAAATTGACTGCTGAAAAAGGCTTTGATTCTAGAAATGAAGATCAAAGAAATCAAGTTGCCCTAGAGCAGTTTAGAAATATGATGCTAGATCCCGAAAACAAAACTAACCTAGTTTTAAGATCTGCTGGGAATTATATTTTTAACAAATTGACAGAAGCAAATCCTGAAAGTCCTGCAGAAGATATTTATAGAAATTTTATACAAGGTGAATTGGTACCAGGTGATAAAGACTATGGCATTTTGGCAAAAATTATTGCTGATACAATGGAAGTAAACGTCCAAAAATAGTTCAGTTTTTACCCAAAATTTATATCAACTAAATTACAAAATAGCAGCAATTAACAAAAAATAATTTTTTCAGAATTCTCATGAGCCCAGGTGTTTCCTGAATGAAAATCAGCTCAGATTGACAACTTTAAAAAATTTATGTCTGGTTATAGTACAGCTTTTTCTAAATCTATATTTTATTTAGGTTGAAAAAGTGAATTTAAAAACATAAAAATTATTTATATTATGATTATTTGGGAACTACTAACTTGGCTATTATTCGGTTTAATAGTTGGGTTCATTGCAAACTTGATTGATCCACACAAAGAAGAAGGAGGATTTCTTGGATACGTTATTTTAGGTATCTTAGGATCTATCGTAGGAGGTTACTTAGCACAAGTATTAGGTATCAGAGGTGGTACTGATAATGACTTCAGTTTCTCTAGTATTATTACTGCAGTTATTGGTTCATTGCTTGTACTTTTCGTATACAGAATGATCAAAGGTGGTATGAACAAAACCAACAGATAAAAAAGTTAATTTACTATAGTTAATTTACTATATTATTTGGGGCCCTTCGAGGGCCTTTTTTTGTGCTTGAATATTTTCAAAATCCATTTTATCTAATAATCCCCTCAAAACTGTAAGCATTTTGGATTACTTCAATTTCATCATTCTTGATACAAACTACATCTAACTGGCAAAAATAATTTTGATACTTTTTGTTCTTTAGTAAAAAATATTGATAAGTTCTGTATAAATACCTCAGTTTGGCAGCAGTAATTTGTTCTTCAGGTAAGCCAAATTGCGCATTGCTTCTGGACTTTACCTCTACTAAATGCAATTTACCACCTTTTTCCACAATTAAATCAATTTCTCCAAGTCTGCCTTGTGTACCTTCACGGTAATATTGAAAATTTCTGGTAATCAAGCTAAAGCCTTTATTTAAGAGGTAATTTGCGGCGATTTCTTCACCTTTTCTTCCGAGCGTGTAATTGCTGGACATTGATAATTTTAATTAATACTTATCTAAACTACTAAACTAATTTTTGCTTTTAGTAAGCCTGAGAATTTGTACGAATTTTTAAGTTAGAGCAAAAATATATGAAAAATAACAATTAGTCAATTCAGCTTGCAATTTTTTTTCAAATCAAATTTAATTTAACAGTGAAGGAGTTCAAAGATATAATTAAAAATCTTCCGCATAAGCCCGGGGTATATAGATTTTATGCTGCGGATGGAAATGTACTTTATATTGGAAAAGCGAAGAATTTAAAAAATAGGGTGTCCAGTTATTTTCAGGAGGGAAGGCCAAAAAATGAGCGCCTTTCTCTAATGATTAGTCAAATTGAACGAATTGAGTATACAGTGGTAAATTCTGAAGAAGAAAGTTTGATTTTAGAAGCTAATCTAATACACAATCTACAGCCTAAATACAACATTTTGCTAAAAGATGACAAAAATTATGTCTATGTTAGAATTACAAACGACCCTATCCCAAGCATACTCTTAACCAGACGAAAGTATGATTCCAAAAGTAAGTATTTTGGTCCTTATACAAAGAGAAGCGGCATTTTTGAGACTTTAAGGACGCTAAGAAGTATTTTCCCTTATTGTCAGGAAAGATTCCCTCAAACTAGACCTTGTAGTTACTACAGTATCAAACAATGTGATGGTATGTGTGCGGGATATGAGAATATTGAAGATTACAAATTAAAATTAGATCAAATTGCCAAGGTATTAAGTGGAAAAACTGAAGATGTAGAAGCCTACCTCCAAAATAAAATGAAAGAAAGTGTGGAACTACAAAACTTTGAATTAGCCGGACTTTGGAGAAATAGATTGAGAATTTTAAAGGATACTGTTTCTGATCAGAAAGTTGTATTACCTCAGCCGCAAGATATTGATTTAATTACTTTAGTAGCTGAGCAAAATGAACAAGGTTTGCAGATCGGCAGTGTGTTTGTCCACAATATAAGGGACGGCAAAATAATAAACGTAAACAATTTCTTATTATCAGGTAGTGAAGATAATAGCACCGGTGAATCCGAAAACAATCTAGAAAATACAGCGCTGCTTATGTTTGAAAGGTTTATAAGTAGCTATAAAGTTGTTCAAAATGATCAAATACCTAGCTTAATACAAGTTTTTACTATAGAAAATGAAGACAAACAAATAGCTTAATTTCTTAAAAAGCCAAATAGAAATACTGATTTATAATCAAATATCAAAATAATTTAATACCTAATCTCAAACACACATTTTCAAGTTTATTGCACAAAATTACCCCCATTATGGGGGCTTAGAATTTACTTATATTTTCTCAGTACTTGTGCTTTATTTATCTCCACCAGGTGCACTAGCTGCTTGAAGCATAGACATTAAATCACCTAAGCTACCGGTTTCCTGCATCTTTTTGACAACTTCACCTTGCACTTTAGAGATTGCATCATCTACAGCTTCAATAATTGATTTGGCAAGCATAGTGTCAGGTTTACTTGCTGAAATAAAGTTTTCGTATACAAACTTAATCAGAGCAGGATCAATATTGATATCAATAATTTTTTGTTCTCCTGTTATTGTAACGGTTACTCTACCATTTTTACTTGTACCGGTTACCCGTATTTCAGAAAGCAACTTTTGAAGTCTGGCTTGTTGTTGGCGTACTTGATTGGCATTATTCATCAAGTTACCGGCGTTTTTTAGGTTATTAAGCATAAAATTTATTCCCTTAATTAAAGCCCTAAAGCTAAAATTTTGTCAAGAAGATCTAATTATTAGTAATCAGAATACTTCATTGCTTGCAACGAGGTTAAAAACTGTAAGCTTTTGTTTCCAAAGTCTGCTTTGGTACCCTGATTAAGCTCATTTTTGTGTTCTGTGATAATGCGAGGAAAATAGTTATTGCTCCGTAAGTAACAGGTGTATCCAGTTCTGTTTGAGATTAAAATATCGATCTGCACTAAACAAGTTTAACCTTGACAAAAACACAAGAATATAATAATCCTTCAGGGTAGAACTAAAAGTTATCGCGGGATAGAGTAATTGGCAGCTCACCTGGCTCATAACCAGGAGGTTCCAGGTTCAAGTCCTGGTCCCGCCACCAAAAAATAATTAGTGGGATTGTAGCTCAGTTGGTTTAGAGCGCTGCCCTGTCACGGCAGAGGTCGCGGGTTCGAGTCCCGTCAGTCCCGCCACAAAAACAAAATTATACACAGTAAACATATAAAATAAGATGCCCCATTGGGGTAATTTTTGTTGACTAATTTTATCCTGAGCTTGATTTTTTTGTATTTTTACTATACTTTAAAATCAGAATGAAATGACACAACGATATTTAAAAATACTTGCTTCTCATAAACAAGAAGGGTATCAAAATTTAGATAAAGCAAGCAACAATGACTCAGGTATAGGATTTATACTATTAATACTAATCATTATTTTTGTCACAGGAGTAATTTTAATTAGAAAAAAATGAAACATTTTAATGCAACTGTAGTTACACCAAGGGTTGAGGGAGATAAGAAAATTGCAGAGGCTGGTAGAAATGATTCAGGCTCTTTCTTTGTATTTATCATTTTACTAGTTATTATTGCAATAGGCGTATTTTTAGTCAGAAAAAAATAACAATTAATAAACTGACCTAATTACTAGCTATATATTTGAATTGCTAGTATCTAAATTTTTTAAGCTTGGGTATCGTTTTATTAACAGCTTAAAAAGTCTCGTTATTTCAGGCAAATTATCAATAATTACTTCAGGTTTTGTAAACATTTTTACTTGGCTAGTATTATTACTTGAGTTGAGATCAGAATAAGTACTGTATTTTCTATAACCTAAGTGTTGTAAATTTTTAGCCATAGTAATATTTGTATAGTTCCCAATAAATTCAGCACTAAGCAAATCAATTTTATTACAATTATGAAGATCGATTATTTTAAGATGGCTGAGTAATAAATAAAATAAGACTTTGTGTTTTTCAGTGTAAGGTACAATGTTGCTTTCAGAAATATCGTAAAATGGACCCTTTTTATATAAAAATAAATTATCCATGCTAATCCCTGAGCGAGTCAAGTAGTCAATATTTTTAGTTTTGGGTAAAAAATCAAATTCCCAGATCTTACTTTCAAGGTCAGCTAATTCCATATACAGAGGCGCCTCTACTAAAGACATAAAAAAATAATTTCCAATTTTAACTTTATCTGGATTTTCAGATTTATTAAATACAACTTTTGGAGTCACAACAAAATCTGTTATACTAGGGCTAGGTTCAAAATGCTTATTTTTTAATAAATTTTCTGTTTTACCGGAAATCATAAATTGTACTAAAATATTATTTCCTTTAAAGATAGCACAAGAATGAGATATTGACAAACTATGCTATTTAAAAGAACTATAGACTAGAAAAATCAATTTGTATCAATATGAGAGTAGCAATTGTACACGACTATTTATTTCAATATGGTGGAGCGGAAAAAGTTGTAGAAAAATGGATGGAAATGTATCCTGAAGCTGATATCTACACCTGCCTCTTTACTTCGGAAAAATTCAAATCATCCAAACTTTACAACCAAGCAAATGCGGAAAATCGTATCAAAACTACCTGGTTACAAAATATTTTTAAACATAATTTTGCTCTAAAATTCTTCAAACATTTTTTTTGGTTGTATCCAATTGTCATGTCATTTTGGAAAGTAAAAAACTACGACTTAGTACTGATCTCTTCAACATATTGTGCTAAAAATGTCAGGTACGAAAACTGCCCTAAAATCATTCACTATTGTCATTCTCCAACTAGATTTTTACATGGGCTAATAACGGAAACTGATCATAAAAGCCTAAATTTTGTCTACCGGACTTTTATACCGATCTTTACTTTTTGGCTAAAATGGATGGACCTTAAAGCTGTAGAATATTTAAATAAAAATGGTTGTAAATGGGTAGCTAATGCTAAGTTTATTCAGACGTTAATTAGAGAAGTATATCATACAGACTCTGTTGTGATTTATCCACCAATTGAAACTCAAAATTTTTGGGAAGTGGATAGGAAAATGTCGGAAATGGGCGACGAATTTTACCTCTGTCACGGTAGGATTAGTTTTCACAAGCGTATAGATTTGGCAATTGCAGCCTGCTTGAGACTTGGTAAAAAATTGAAAATTGGCGGAGCTGCAGGTTTTCAGAAAGAAATGGATGATTTAGTAAAAATAGTTACAGATTTTGAATCAAAAAATCCTGACAAAAAAGGTTTAGTAGAATTTTTAGGTAGAACTACGGATGAACAATATTTAGATTTATTAGCTAGCTGCAAAAGCTTTTTATTTCCTGGAAAAGAGGATTCGGGCATGACACCGATTGAAGTATTAGCAGCGGGTGTTCCTGTAATCGCCTATCAAGCAGGTGGAGCCTTGGAATACATACAAGATGATCAAAACGGCATATTTTTTCCGCATCAAGAGGTTGACAGTTTGGTTGAAGCTATCCTAAAATTTGAAAGCAAAAAAGATTGGGATCTCCAAAAAATCAAAGAAAGCAGTATTCCGTTTTCTGCAGAAAATTTTGTATCAGAATTCAATAAACTCACCTAATAAAAAATATGACCAAGGAAAAATTAAAAACTTATCTTTTTGGTCTGCTTGCCAAAAGGGATTACAGCAAACAAGAGTTAGTAGAAAAAGCCAAACAAAAAGAATACACTCTCAATGACATACAAGAAGTTTTAAGTGAATTTGAACAAAAAAAGTACATCGACGACCAAAGGCTAGCTGAAAATCTAGTTTTATTTTACAAAGAAAAAAAAGGTCCTGTTTGGATTAGGCAAAAGATGCAACAAAGAAAAATTGCTTCGGACATAATTACTCAAACATTGAAAAACGAGCCAAATGATTCAATTTCAGAAGACTTAAAGACCAAGTTAGAAAAAAAATACAATGTAGACAATTGGGCTAGTGTTGAACCCAAAACTCTACAAAAAATCTATGGTTATCTACAGCGATCAGGTTTTAAAAATGTATTTGGCGTGGTAAAAAAATGGAAAGAAAACCTTGACTAAATAAAAAAAATATGAGCTTGATTCAATGATTATTTAACATCAATTAATATGGCCATTATTTCAGAAGTAAATGCACGTTGGATATTAGATTCCAGAGGGCTCCCTACAGTTACATGTACAATCGTTTTAGATCAGCAAGGACGCAAAGCAATCGGTAAAGCTAGTGTACCAAGCGGCGCAAGTACCGGCACACACGAAGCTCTAGAACTTAGAGACGGAAGCAATGATTTTCAAGGTAAGGGAGTACAAAAAGCTGTGGATAATATTGTAAAAGTTATTTCCAGCAGAATTTTAAATAGAGAGTTCAACGACGCAGCAGAAGTGGATCGCTTAGTTTTAGCTTTAGATGAGTCTGAAAATAAAAGTCAGTTAGGTGCAAATGCTATTTTAGCTGTTTCAATGGCAGCTCATAGAGCCTACGCTAATTTATTTAGTTTGGAATTGTGGCAATACCTAAGAAGACTTTACTTCAGTTCTTTGCCTCCAAGTAATAAATTTCCAAGATTAATGTGTAACGTGGTAAATGGAGGAGTACACGCTGATAGTGGTCTAGCAATTCAAGAATTCATGGTAGTTCCAAATACTGATGATATCGAAAGTGATGTAAGAGCTGCTAGCGAAATCTATCACACACTAAAAAAGAATCTAAAGTCTGCTAATCAAAGTGTAAGTTTGGGAGATGAGGGAGGTTTTGCTCCAAAATTGGAAAATACTAAAGAAGCTTTGGACTTCATCAAGACTAGCATTACTGATGCAGGATATAGCAATGTAAATTGTGATTTAGCTATGGACGCAGCAGCTAGCGAATTCTACAACAAAGAAAAGAATGTTTACGAGATTGATAAAACTGAACTTAGCCAGGCTGCTTTAACCGATTTTTACGTAGATTTAAAAGAAAATTACAATATCATATCTCTAGAAGACGGTTTTGCGGAGGATGATATTTTAGGTTGGGAGATTTCAACTCAAAAATTGGGTACTAAAATGCATTTGATCGGTGACGATTTATTTGTAACCAACCCTAAAAGATTTGCTGAAATAGGTTTGAAAAATAATATTGCAAACGGTGTTTTAATCAAATTAAATCAAATTGGTAGCGTACTTGAAACTTGTCAGATGATTAATGACGCTAAATCTAATGATTATATCACAATTGTCAGTCATAGAAGTGGTGAAACAACTGATGATTTTATCAGTGATTTGGCTTTTGCTTCTCAAAGTGAATTTATAAAATTAGGTGCACCTGCAAGAGGTGAAAGAGTAGCTAAATACAATAGATTGTTGGAAATTAAAGATAATTTAGAATAAATTCTACCTGAATTAAAACAGTTAGTGATTATAAGGGGCTTAGGCCCTTTTTTGTTTGTATATGTTAATTAGGTTACTTCAGTATCAGTAGACACAATAATTTTGGTCCAAAATTAGCAACTTGACATAATACATTGCTAATGTTATAATAAGAATGTAGCTGGGCTTATTGGGAAAAAGATTTTGAGTTTAGATAAAAACATGTTACGGCCGAATAATTATCAAAAGCTCAATTCTTATCTTGGTAGCCCCGGTTACAAATCTATTTTAACTTAATATTTTTTTTTGCACTATGTCTTCTAATTTATTAACTTTAATGGACAGCTTTTTCGACGATTTTCGCCCCGTAGTAGCTTCTTCAGTTTCCAGAGCGGTTTCAACAGCACCAGCTTTAAACGTAAGAGAATATAAAGACAAATACGAAATCTCACTCACCATTCCTGGAATAGATTCCAAAAAAATTAAAATTGAGCTGGTTGATAGGCTATTAAACATAAACTATAACCATGATGATCAGGTAAAGGAAAAAACTGATGCAGGTGAGCTTATTCGTCAGGAATACAAACACTATAGCTTTACCAGAAGTGTGAGTTTGCCTAAAAATGTTGATGAATCTTCTATTGAAGCAGAATCTGAAAACGGAATTCTCAAAATTAAAATAAACAAGCTACCTGAAAGTCAACCAAAAGCTGTAGAAATTAAAATCAAGTAAACTATTGCACGATTATACAAACTTATTATAAGGCCCCACATTGGGGTTATTTTTTATGTTAAAAAGATTTTCGGATTTTGATTTTCACTACTTTTTGGTTTAGCTAATTTGATCCTTACAGGTAATTTTGCTTTATCATCAGGCTTATTTATCGGCTTACTCACAGGCTTATCAGGATTAGGCTGTCTAGGTTTAAGTACTTTGGCCGGTTGTTTGTCTGTCACAACCCTTTCTGCTTTAGTTGAGTCAAGCTCAGATTCAATAGTTGGCTGTATAACCTCCTTAACTTTTCTAGTTTGTTGCCAGACTCTACTTATACGATTCAAAAAGAAATAATTATCAGCTTCTTGATGTAATTCAAATGAAGTAAACCCTCCAACACCTAAAATAATACTCTTCTTACCTTGATTTTCCAAAGCTTTTACTAAATATCTAAAGTCTCCATCACCGCTAATCAATATCAAAATATCATACAAATCTTTCTGCATTAAAGCATCGACGGCAAGTTCGATATCCATGTTGCCTTTGGTAAAATTATCATAAACTTTAATCGGTTTTTTGATAACCGTGTAGCCTATATTCTCAAGCTCGTGTAAAAAATCTTCTTGTTTATGATCTTCAGGGTCAAAAGCGGTATAGTAATTTAAACCGGCTAGTGAAGATTTGCTGCTAAACCAACTGTGCAATTGTTTATAATCAATTCTAAGTTTGGCTACTCCACCTGCAAAGTATAAGTTTGCTCCGTCTATAAATACACTGACTCTTTTATTCTCTATTAAATTGGCAAGTAATCCTGTTAAATCGTTCTTATTTTTTGGGGGTTTGAAATTTACTTTTTTTGTCATATATTTTCCTTCTAAAATTCAACTCATCCTAAGTTAAATGATAATATGATTAAGTATAGCACAAAAATTCATTCTTTGAAAGGCAAGAAATTTTTGGACAATCTAAACGTTGTGCAGTTTCAGAAAACAGTCAAATACTATATGAAATAAAACTTAAGTAATCTTACGAAAAATTACTTGACAAATCAAAACTTTTTCTGTATAGTAACAATTAGTCTTATCTATCTCAAAAGCTAGTTAAATTAAGACTGTTTTACAGTTAGAAAATTGTGCGTAATAATAAGTAATTAAAAGTCAGGCTACTTTCTATTTCTTGAGAGTTTGATCCTGGCTCAGGATAAACGCTGGCGGCAGGCTTTACACATGCAAGTCGAGCGGAAACCTTTAGTGTAGCAATACACTATTGTTTTTAGCGGCGAACGGGTGAGTAACGCGTAGGAACTTCCTCTAAGTTTGGCATAGCTAGTCGAAAGATTAGGTAATTCCAAATGTGATCGAAAGATTAAAGCAGCAATGCGCTTAGAGCGAGGCCTGCGTCCCATCAGCTAGTTGGTAAGGTAATGGCTTACCAAGGCTAAAACGGGTAACTGGTCTGAGAGGACGATCAGCCACACTGGAACTGAGACACGGTCCAGACACCTACGGGTGGCAGCAGTCGGGAATTTTCGGCAATGGGCGAAAGCCTGACCGAGCGATGCCGCGTGATGGATGAAGGCCTTTCGGTATGTAAACATGCTTTTAGTCAACTAAAAAAATGAAGTGACTACTAGAATAAGAGGTTGCTAACTCTGTGCCAGCAGCAGCGGTAATACAGAGACTTCAAGCGTTATCCGGAATTCATTGGGCGTAAAGGGTGTCAGGTCGGTTGCTAAGTGTAGTCTAGGGTGAAAGACCGCAGCTTAACTGCGTGTTTGCTCTAGAAACTGCATAGCTAGAAGAGTAAAGAGGTAGCTGAAACTCACAGAGTAGGGGTGAAATCCGTTGATATGTAGGGGAACACCAAAAGCGAAGGCAGGCTACTAGGTACTTCTTGACACTGCTAGGACGAAAGCGTGGGGAGCGAATGGGATTAGATACCCCAGTATTCCACGCCCTAAACGATGAGTGCTTGCTATTGGGTTGAATCGATCCGATTCAGTGGCAAAAGCTAACGCTATAAGCACTCCGCCTGTATAGTACGACCGCAAGGTTAAAACATAAAGGAATTGACGGGGACCCGCACAAGCAGTGGATCATGTGGCTTAATTCGATAGTAAGCGAGGAACCTCACCTAGGCTTGACATGCATTGTTCAAATAGCGAAAGCTATTGGCCCGCAAGGGCGAAATGCACAGGTGATGCACGGTCGTCGTCAGCTCGTGTCGTGAGATGTTCGCTTAAGTCGGAAAACGAGCGCAACCCTAATCCTTAGTTATTTAATGTCTAAGGAGACTGCCCGAGTTTAATCGGGAGGAAGGCTAGGATGACGTCAGATCAGCGTGTCCCTTATGTCTAGGGCTGCACACATGATACAATGGGAAAGGTACAGCAGGACGCGAAAGAGCGATCTGGAGCAAATCCCTCAAAACCTCCCTCAGTTCGGATCGAGGTCTGCAACTCGACTTCGTGAAGCTGGAATTGCTAGTAATCGCGGATCAGCCTCATCGCGGTGAATACGTTCTCGGGTTTTGTACACACTGCCCGTCAAGGTCTGGAAATTGGGAGAGCCCCAAAGCTCAATTTATTGGGTCAAAGGCTAGACTAGTAACTGGATTTAAGTCGTAACAAGGCATCCGTAGCGGAAGCTGTGGATGGATCACCTCCTTTCTAAGGAGTAGTGGGCTAAGTTTTTATAACATTAGCCTTAAGATTGATCAATAAGTTTTTAACTTACTTGTAATTTACAATATAACAAAATCCTACACATTTCATTTCTCACACTTAACTTATACTCTAAGTTATTTTTAAAATATTGAATGTAGGTGGAAGTAGCTTCGACTTTTAATTACTTATTATTGAACATAATTTTCTAACTAAATTAAATCTTTATTGATTTTACTCCCTCTAATGGGAGTTTTTTGTTTTGTAAGCACTTTTTTATTTTAATGGCTGATTTTAATCTAATAAAATTAATACCTGCAACCTTCGAAGACATGAGGTTGTTATATGATATTACACAAATATCAATGGCACCCATGAGTCAAAATATAAACAAGCAAAAATATACTGAACAGCAAAAAGAACTCCATTATAAAAAATATATAATTGAATTTACACCTGAGCTTTCTAATACTTTTTTAATAAGCTGTGACTATAAAATAGTTGGAAGACTTAGAGTAACAAAAAACCTAGACTCAGTACATTTAGGAGGGATTCAGCTATTACCTGATTATACTGGCCAAGGTATTGGAGGATTTATTTTAGATCAGCTTATTTCTGAAGCAAGGCAAGATAATCAAAATATTACTCTTTTGGTGCATAAAGTAAACCACAAAGCGATTAAATTTTATAAAAGTAGAGGTTTTGAAATACAAAAAGAAACAGAAAAGCAATTTGAAATGATTTTAAGATTTTTTCATAAATAAAAAGGCTTTGGCTTATCTAGAAATTTTATTTTTTCAATATTATAAAAGTAACAATAACATTATTTATGAAGTCTTGTCATAAGATTTGACTTCTATGCCCTCAAAATCTTTATCAAACAAAACATACACTAAATCTTTACCTTTGTAAGATCCCTTCATCGCTTTCCAATCAGCAATTTCATGCCCAATAACTCCGTCAAAACCAAAACTGTCTAAAAATTCAGAAAAATAATACATACCAAATTTATTTAACCAAGTTATATTGGTTAACGTTTGTCCATAGTTTATGCCAATTGTTAAATTAGATACGTTATTTGAGTCGAGAACTTTTAATAAATTTCGATTAAGAGTAATAAGTGTCTTTACTGTATTAGCTAATTCTAAATGATTTACTCCATTCGGATTTATAGTTTGAGACTTGGCTTCTAAAAAAGTAATAAAATTGGTAGTTAATAGCTTGAGTTCATCTAATATTTGTTTGGCAGATTCTACTTGGTTTGGATTTGATGAATTCGACATTACATTTAAGATAGTGCCGCTATTTTTCTCTTGGAAATAATAAGTCAGCCTTCTTAAATCAAAAAACTTTTTACCACGAATATCAATTATAAATAGTTGTCCACCTCTTTCTTTGGCATAATCTAAACCTGAATTTTCGGTGGTTGCATAAATACCGTTACCAAATACTTGATCACCATTTGTTGTCTTTTTTTCCTTAATTTCAGGATTGAAAGCAGAGTATAGCTTGGTATTTTTTAATTCTTTAATCCTGCTAGCATGATACACTTTTCCTTCATGTGGAGCTTTTTTGGATAATTTAGAAATGGATTTAGAATTGGCGGAGTATATGCTTTCCATAGCGTAATTATGGCATAATTTAAATATAAGGTCAAAATCAGTAGGGAATTTAGCTATTTTGTAATAATGGTGCTCGTGTATTTTTGACTTTTTGCTGGCTTTGTAGTAATAATCTAACTTAGATGATCATACAAAAGATAAAAGCGACATTTTTACATAGGCCCAATTTACAAGCCATATTTATTATTACTTTGGGTACTTTGTTATCCAGATTATTAGGTGCCTTGAGAACTTTGGTAGTAGGAAAATTACCAACTATTGAAGCAGATATTTATAACCTAGCCTTTATTTTACCGGATAATATCATCTCAATTTTTGTGATTGGCAGCATTACAGTAGCTATATTACCTAATATTATTAAACTACATTCAGAAAACAATCTAAAATCCTACGAGCAGCAAAACATCTATGTTAGTTGGTGTACTTTATTCTTATCTTCTTTCATTGCTTTTTTAAGCATTATTTTGATCACATTTACACCTCAAGTTTTAGGCTTTTTGAACCCCCAGGTTTTTAATAAATTAGTAAGTAGCGGCAAAGCAGAAGAGTTGGTTAGCCTGACCAGAATACTTCTTTGTACACCGTTGATTTTTGCTGTGAAAACTGTTTTTGGGGCTTTTTTAAATTCCATTAAATCTTTTGTAATATATTCTTTTGACGGGGTAATTTCAAATTTTGGTGTATTGTTCGGGTTGATCGTATTGTATAGTTATTTTGGCCTCAACGGGGCAGGGTATGGGGTTGTTTTGGGCTTTTTACTGTCAACATTGCTATTTATATACGATTGCTGGAAACATGGCTTTAAATTTAATCTAGGAAGCTTTGATGGTTTAAATGTATATTTGTTAGAAACATGGCAAAATTTTTGGCCTCGACTATTTATTATCTCAAATTTTCGAGTTACTCAGACCCTAATGACTTTAACTGCGGCTTCAATTGATGGTGAAATTAGTGCCTTGGTGATTGCTTTAAATTTGGAAAGCGTGTTTGTAGGCTTATTAATTGGGGTAGGGACTGTGTTTTTGCCTGATATTACTAAATTGTACATAGACAAACAAGATAAATTGTTCTGGCAGCATTTATGGAAGTATCTGAGGGCAAGTGCGATTTTTAGTACAATAGGGGGTATATTAACTATGCTTTCTCTGCCAATATTTTTCATGATAATAAATCAGTATAAAATCTTTGGTGCAGATAGCTTTTTTGCTCAAGAAACCAATCAACAAAGAGTTCTTTTATTTACTTTTATCACGATTTTGAGTATTATTTTCCAAAGTACTGGGGATATTTTAAATAGATTATTTGCGGCAGTAAAAAACGTAAAAACCCCTCTAATTTCCTCTATAACAGGTAACTTAACAGCCATTATAATTGCATTTTTAGGTGTTAATTTATTTAAACTTAATCCCGGTATTGCTGTAGCTATTAGTTTTAGTATCAATAATGCAGTTTATACCAGTATAATGGGCATAAAAGTCTGGCATGATTGGAAAAAGAGTAAGTTGGTAGCTTAGTTTAAATCTATATTAGTAAAACTAAAACATACCTTTAGAAATAGTGAATATAGCCATAGTTACAAGCAAAAATACAATTAAAACCAAAAACCAGGAACATATTTTCACAAATATATTGTTACTTTTGTAAATCATTTTCAGTATTTTGATTAATAGCGAAAGTAATTCTGCTAACATATGTTGTAACATTTTTGGATAGGTTAAATTAAAATATAAATTTATTTGCAAGTTCTATAGACAATTTTGGCAATGCTACTGATTACTTTTTAATATTATTAAATTTATTTAGTACTGAATTTTCCTCGCTAATGGCTTTATTTATTTTGTTACAATCAAGATCTTTACTTATCAAACAATAAATCCATAATATTATTCTAACAATCAACAGAATAATACTTAATGCAAACGGTACAAAAGTAATGAAAGTGATTATGTTTATAAAATTAAGACTATATTACAATAATTATTTGCTATACTTTCTTCATAAAAAAGCTGATTGTACGATAAAGACTAAGAAACGGGTAATTAATTTTAGCTTCATTGCTAATACCCCATGTTGGAACTGTAATCACAAAGGGTGATAGAATCAATGCCAGAAGTATTATTTTGGTAAATTGTTTTAGGTACATAAAAAATATTTTTAAAAACCTAAGCATTTGTACTAAAATCTAAACTAGTCTCTTCTTAAATACTTATAGCTGATTGTCAAGAAATATAAAAGTAGCATTTTGTAAAAAACCTATATAATATAAGGCTGATTACACATAGCGTATTTTAACTTGCTTAAATTCAAATGTCCAAAAAGTAAAAATTGCTACAAATAAGTAGCAGTGTAAATACGATAAAAATAAATTTTAGAACCTAATTATTGGCTGCCTGACAGACTGTCAGCATATGAGATAAATTACTTGATGCTAAAGAGAATATAAGCTCCATTTTACAATACTCAAAATCTTCAAAAAGTCTCTGCTTTGATAGCATTTTATGATACCAAATGGCTATTGACTCATCTCTACTTAATTCAACTTCTTTTATAACTCCAGCAACTTTAAATTTTATTTTATAATCTTTATCAGGTAAAAAATATCCAATCCTGCTAGAATCCTGATCATTATATTTTCCGTAAAAATCACAATTTCCAATATCAACGCTTAATAATTTTGGAGTTAGAAAATGTGTAAGGTTTTTATTGGCTAATCTATCAAAATCAGTTTTTCGATTATTTTTATCAATCATACTGATATTTACAAAAATATCTTCGTTATCCAAAGAATATCTAATGTTGTTGTAAACTCTGATATGATTTTCAAAATTACCAATTGTGCCACCTAGAGCGAAAACGATATTTAGTGTATCAGCTGTCTTATTTTCAAAAAGTATGTCCATCAAAGTTTGATGCTCCAAATCCCTAATATATGATTTATACTCCACAGAATTACCAAACCATTTTTTGATGTTTTGTTCAGAAATTTGTAGCATGTCTTTACTTATATCGACAGCAATGTATTTACCAAGCTTGTTATCTTTTACAAATTGATTAAGTATTTCTTGAATTGGATAAGAGTTTCCTGGACCTAAATCTATAATATTAATTTTTTTATAATTTGCTATTCTAGTATTTAAAAAACAGACTGTTGAGTCTAATAATTCTTTTGTAGCTTTTATTACAGGGTAAGTTCCACTTTCTAAGCTCTTCACATAAAACTCATCCCACATTTTAGCTCCTTCACCCATGTAAGTAAACTTTAGATCAATTTTCTTTTGTACCTTCAATGAGTTAATAATTTCAATTTGCTGCTCTTTACTAAAAATCTCGTAAAATTCCGATTTTGGTTCGATTTCAGCGTAGCTTGAGCTTGGTCTGTATTTGCTTCCTTCTTCTTTGAGTTTTAGCATTTCCGCATAGTTATGCTCATTTTTCAAAACATAAACTTTTTTGTCACGCTTATCAACTTGAAGATTGTTTCTGCCTTCTTCTGCACCATCAATCCATCTAGTAATTGTTGTCTTAGAAACATTGAAAAGCTCAGCAATTTCGGTATAAGTTCTATAATAATTCATAATTCACAAAAATGGTAGTAAGTTTTTTCTTGACAAAACCGTGAAAATCTTGTAACACATTTATACTTTAATTTTTAATACAAATTTTTGATTTATGACCTTAACAAGTAAAAATTCAAATAAGACAAAAGGAAAAACCAATACAAAACTTAAAAGTTTATTAAAAGACTTTGAATTGGCTTATAAATTATCTCCTTCTTTAACATCAAGACAAGTACAATTGCTACAAAAAAAATTCGAACAGATTATCCAAAATAAAAAATAATTTAAAACAACCATAATATAGAAAATGACTTATGTCAAAAGCCAAATAACTGCTTATGTTTATTAAAAAGTTTACCCTTAAATAATAATATATTTTATGTCTTTAAGAATCTCGGTTTTAACCCGGTTTGGATCTACTGTGCGAAAATATCGTCTTAAATTAGGTTTATCACAAGAAGAATTTGCTTTTGTTGTAGGATTACACCGCACATATGTAGGTGCTATTGAGAGAGGTGAGAGAAATATTACACTAAATAAAATGGTGCAAATAGCTAACGCTCTTAAAGTAAGACCGAGTGATTTATGCCAAGAGCTGGACTAGTAACTAATTACTTTGCCTACTTTTTAGAATTTTTTGGCTGCTGATTAACTATCTCAACTGCAGCAAACTTTTTCCTGGACTTGTAAATGATTAGGCCTGTTCCTAGAGTACCTATAATTGAAAGCAATATTGCAATATTACCGCTTCCTCCACTTCTAACAGTGTTTTTTACAGGGGCATCACCCGTCACTACAAATGTACTTGAAACTGGAATAATTGATGAATAGTTATTGTTACCAAGGTTTTCTACATTGGCTTCTACTCCCGGAGAGCTACAGCTATAGGCTTTGATATTTGTTAAATCCTTAGGTAATGCGAAGAATACCTTAATTTTATCTACTTTACTCTTTTCAAATTCGTAATTAAAACTGATACCCAATTTTTGTGTACCGCTGACTTCAGTACATGAGCCAAAATCAGAAATCAGTTTATAATTTAGTTTAGAATTGGTTATTTCACTTAAGGCTGATATTTCAAACTTGCTCACGCCGTCCAAAGGTGTATTTATAGTTTGCATAGCACCAGAGGTAATGTTAAGTGTGCTACTACCTGAAGTGACTTTGGTAATCACCGGAGCAGTTGATTTTGGTGCTACAGTTGAAACTGTTGATTTCGGCGGTGTTGAACTAATAGTAGATTTAGGGGGAGTAGTTATTGTTCCTGACCCAGTTGAGCTACCTGTACTGCTTGCACTACTTGATCCAGTTCCAGTTGAGGTTGTACTTCCTGTTGATGTAGAACTTGTTGAACCAGTTCCTGAAGTAGATGTAGATGGTGAAGTACTACCTGATCCAGAACCTGTGCTCGAAGTATTGCTATTCGATGTTGTACTACCAGTGCTACCAGAGGAAGATGAGCCTGTTGAACCCGTTGTACTACCTGACCCAGTTGAGCTACCTGTACTGCTTGCACTACTTGATCCAGTTCCAGTTGAGGTTGTACTTCCTGTTGATGTCGTTGATGTAGAACTTGTCGAACCAGTTCCTGAAGTAGATGATGAGTCAGTTGATGCACCAATTTTCAGAACAAAAACTTGCTTTCCCGGTCTGTTTGACTCTTGATAACTTGAAGAATTAGCTGCATCCGGGTCAAAAGTAATTGTAGCTTGTTGATTTTCACTAGCACCAGATTTAACTTTCATTTGCACTCTAATACAACCTGTATTTTTCTCTCTAAGTCTTGCAGGTGATCCGTTACCGCTTGGGGATATGGGTTGATTAGCAGTTTGAAAACCATATGTAAAATTATTGCCTGCAATCAAATTAGGGCTGATAGGGTATACAGGACCTAGATAAGTGGAGTTACAAGTTGCTACGTCAGGCGGATTTTCATTGTCACCTCTAAGTGGGGAACCATAATAAAAATCGGCAAAACCCCCCGGAGAAAATTCAAAACCCTCTCCTGAAATATTTACTGACGCTTGAGCATTTTGTATATCAGTATCTGAGTTAATACTCCCATAGGAAAAGTATAGGTAAAATGGGGTAGTACGGTTTTTAGGGATAGGATAAGCACTTCTATCAACAACCGTATCATTTTGTCTAGCTTTGGCAAAGTTTGAATACAGTGTGGCAGCAAGTACTACTCCTACAATAAATAGGATAAGAACTTGTATTATATTTTTTCTAATCGTTGTCATATTTATCATGTAATATTAATTTAAATCCCCCCAATTTCCGGTGTTCCTCCTGATGATCCTACTGCACCTACTATCAATACTAAAGTATCTACATTATAATAAGTAGAATTATTGCTTGTGACTTCAACTTTAACTCTGTAATAGTTGATAGTTTGGTCTGCTGCAGTAAAATCAGTTTGGCATTTTCCGTCCGTCATTGTAGCTGTAAAAGTTTTTAATAAATTTTGTTGAGTCCCGGAATTACCGTATCTATATAACTTGAAAGTACAATTTCCTGTTGTTACAGCACCACCATTGGAAGACTGTACCTGATCGTATACTAAAGTTACTTTACCATCTTTATATTTTTGAGATTGCAAATAACTTGTGTTAAACTCTAGACTTGAGTCCCAGTTTGCACTAACTCCATCTTTTCCTATAAAATATAGTCTTCCACTTTTATTTGAAGTAGGCGTAGCTTGAGTCAGATTTATTGTTCCTTTCTGTGATGAGCTAAATGCTGTAGAATTAAAGTCTTGTTTCAGACTTAGGAATATATTGTTTGAACCGACTACGGCCTGAGTAGTGGGTATATTTTGACACTGTAAGATAGTGTTATTAACAATCTCACATGTAGATGAATTTGTACCTTCAAAACTAGCTCCGGTGTTGGCGTACACTCCTGGAGTAATGTAGTAATTACCGTTTGCTAGATTAAAGTCACAGCTAACTGTTTGGCCTATTGTACCAGGGTTACAAATAGCTGTTTGTATGTTATCTATAGCAAGAATTGTGGTTATTGGCAAATCGATACAGTTACCTGTGTTTTCCAAAGTTATATGAGTAGAGTTTGCTACTAGTACACAAATCTTTCTAGCCAGGCTGGGTTTACTACTGATTTCTAAATTAAATGGCGATACTCCGGAATAGTGTTGATTTTGAGGCAAGTTGTTTGGATCTTGCAGCTTGTAATTTGAATCTGTTTCGGTATAGTAAAAATGAAGGTGATTTCCTGTTGAAAGCGCACCTGTAGCAAAATTGATCACGTACGAATCAGTATTTGTAGAAATGCCTCTAATTTGAGCAAAATTTTGTGGTAAGCTAAAGTTTGTGGGTACTTCTCCTACAACCCCTCCAACTCTTAAGCTACCTACTTGGCTGCTAGTAAGTGCACAGTTTGGTATAGTTTGGTCTGCTGTAGGAATCCAAGTAACAGCATTACCAGTATTTTGGATAGTTCCGGTAAGTGAATTTTCACAACCGCTAGGTACAAAAATTGCTTGAGTTCCATTTGCAATATCACTACCTGTTAGGATAATATTTGGTAAATTTTGCCCAAGTACACCTGTGACTTGCTGTGGAGAACCAAAAGTAGTATTTGCTGCTTTAGCATTCTTAGTAGTTTGGAGAAAGAGATATCCTGATATAAAGAGTAATATGGATATCAAGACGCCTACTATCAAGAGTTGTAACTTAATATTAGCTTCGCCATTTCTATTTTTATAATCGCTTTGCAAACTGTATTTCATATTTGTTTTTGTTTTTCGTAGTTCTTTATAGTCTAAGTATACACTAAGTTTTGATTAAATGCAAATTTCTTTACAGAACTCAATAAATGGGGAATTATTAGTACATGGACAGACTATTTTACCCTACTTCGGTTGCAATTATAGGTGCTTCAAATACATCCGGAAAAATCGGGAATATAATTCTGAAAAATATTATCGAAAGTGGCTATAAAGGCAAAATTTGGCCTATTAATCCAAAACATTCTGAGGTCTTAGGGTATGAATCCCACTCTTCCGTGTTTTTATTAAAAGAAATCCCTGATTTAGTAATTGTGGCTATAAAAGCTGAAGAAATCCTAGCGGTGATTGATGATCTTGGGAAATTAAAAATTAAACTAGCGGATGGCAGTCAGCTACAACAAACTTATGTGGTAGTAATCTCGGCCGGATTTTCTGAATTTGGTAAGGGTGGCTTGGAATTGGAGCAAAAGCTGATGCTTCTCTGTAAAAAGTATAGTATCGAACTTGTAGGTCCTAATTGTCTTGGTTTGATGAGCTTGGGAAAAAGTGAATATAGTTTTAATGGTACTTTTGACTTTGCGCCTAAGTTTAGAGGTAATGTAGCATTAGTATCACAATCAGGCGCTTTAATTTCCGTATTATTAGAGAATGCAGATTACTTTGGCTTTGGCTTTAGTAAAGTAATTAGTTTAGGGAATAAAGCCGGCATAAATGAGACTGAACTTTTAGAATATTTGGACAGTGATCCTGAAACAGAAGTAATTGGAATGTATTTAGAGTCCTTTAAGAATGGAAAAGAATTTTATAAACAACTAAATAGTTGCAGAAAGCCTGTAATTATTTTAAAACCGGGCAAAACCGAAGCTTCAAAAAAAGCAGCCTCTTCACATACGGGTGCAATTGCCGGAAATAGTAAAGTAACTTCAGCCTTTTTATCAGAAGCGGGAGCTATTGAAGTAACAAATTTGGAGGAAATGATTGATTGCCTAAATCTATTTTCAAAGTATAAAAGCGTAGACTCCGACCTTGTTTCTGTAGTCACAAATGCAGGGGGTGTGGGTGTTATGACTTTAGATGCATTAGAAAATACAGATTTGAAAATTACAAAACTACAAACTTTATCACAGACTAAACTTGCTGAAATATTACCCGGGGCCTCGAGCAAGATAAATCCGATTGATTTGTTGGGTGATGCCGGTGCAGGTAGATATGAAAATGTACTGGAAACGTTGTTAACTGATATACAGCCTGATTCTTTAATTGTAATTTTAACTCCCCAAGTAAATACAGAAATTTTGGAAACAGCTAAGGTGTTGGTAGATTTTGCAGACAAATTTAAAAATACTGTGATTTTGCCTGTATTTGCAGGCCGTGAAAGGCTGGGTGAGGCGCATGATTTATTTAAACAGCACAACCTACCTTATTTTCAAACACCAGAAAGAGCGGTGAAAGCTTTGAATTATTTATATAAATATAGCCAGAGTCTTTTGCGAAAACGAACTAAATTGAAAGATATTGAACCAGTTACAATGCAATCTTTGCCCTTAGATACTTTTACCAGTAGTATTTCGGAATTTGAAAATGTAATGAAATTAGCAAAAAAATACAGTATAAATGTCCCAAAATATATAAATCTAAAAGACTCCAAACATGAAGAAATTTTTGATTTACTTGGTAGTCCGGTTGTACTAAAATGTGTAAATGGAGACATTCTGCACCGTACGGAAAACAATATGGTTAGAGTAGGGGTAGATAGTATAGCACAAATTCAAGATTTTGTCCAAGCTCATCAAGGTCTCGAAATAATTGCTCAAGAAAGTGTTGAAAAAGGAATCGAGGTATTTTGTGGTATTCAAAATGATGTTGATTTTGGTCTTGTTATGGTCTTAGGTAGTGGGGGAATATATGCTGAGGCTATAGATGATTTTGCGATGGGTCCTTTACCAAAAAGCAAGGAAGAGGTCTTGAAAATACTTCAAAAAACTAAAGTATACAAAATTTTAAATGGTTTTAGGGGTAGTCAATTTGCTTTAGACGAGTTATTGAAATGTCTATTAAGTTTGGCTGAGTTAGCTCGTACTTTGCCGGTAGATTTTAAATCAATTGATATAAATCCTTGTATCGTTACAAAAAATGACTACATGATTGTAGATTTCAAAATACAGGTTTAAAACTCTAGCTAAGCTAAAGTGTTCATTTAGAGAGGTTAAAACATTTAGTTTAAATATAACGCTGAGAGCAAATTTTCTGTAAATCTTGTTGAGTCATCAAATTCAGGATATCTGGAAGCTTGGTTGTATATTTTAATCAAATAGTAGCTATCTTCAGTAACTGTGGCGTAATAAACGATATCTTCTGAGTTATCTTTAGATTGAATTTTAGTTACTTTGATTTCTTTCGGTAAATTGATATCTCTAGATTTTATTTCAAATTGATCACCCAGCTTGGAAACAATTAGATTTTCGTATGCTTCCTTGTCTAATTTATTATCGTATTCAGTTGTGGAAACTTCAAGACCACTTTGTAGGGTTTGTCCGGCTTTTGTGTTATTAGTTAAAAGACTTGTGGTGACAGCTTGTTTTTCTGGGATAATTTCAAAACTACCGCTTTTTCTGCCAAGGGCAAAGTTACTTGGGGTGGCTTGATTGAGAACTAGGCTAAATCCTTCTGCAGATATAATATTTTGAGCTGAATTAACATCTTGAGCCCCGGCTACACTTTGATTTTTTAGGCTGGAGATTTGTTTTTCATTTTCTTTATTTTGAATTAGTGTGTATGTACCAAGGCCTACTAAACTAAGCATCAATACGAATATTATAACCCAAGATTTGTTTCCTCGTCTATAATTTGGTTGAGAAGTGTGCAAAGTTTGTTTTAAATCATTTTCTTTTTTAGAAACGTAATCTTCAAAGCTCTCTCTAGCGCTAAGAGTCTTACTGAAGTCAAAATCTGAGGAGCTGTTTTCCGACATAGTTTCAATTGGTTATAGCATTAACTTACCAGGTAATACGGTTTTTGTCAATTTGTTGAGAAGGCAGCGTTGGATGCAATTTTAGTTTTATTTTTAATAGTGTTTAGCTTACTACAGCAGTGTTTGTCATTTAACTTTTAAACTGTATTTCTACTAAATATGCTATAGCTCCATTTGGGCTTGAGTCAGTTTACCAACCCAGGCGATTTGCTCACCGGAAGCTATTGCCCCAATTCCGTACTTACCTATAAAAATAAGATTGTCGGGACTTACAATGTCTTCAAATAAATTATCATTAGGTCTGTATACCTCTCCATATTTTTGCCCTGTTTGCCATGTGTCGCCAACATCGGTTTGCCATATTAAGTATCCAGCTTTAACAGCTGTTAAATGAAAACAGTTTTTAGCAGGGAGTTTATAATAGTTATCTTCAACATTTTGTATATTTCCCCAAATAAAATTTAGCCAATTATGTAAATATTCCAATTTTTCTTCCAATTCGATTTGCTCAATTTGCCCGTGGATACTAGCTTCCCAGGTACAGACTTTTGGAACGTCACTTTCATCCAAATTTTTCATAAATGCTATACTATGTGCTTCATCAAAAGCTCCAGCTGCATCGTCATATTCAGTTATAACATGTATTTTAGCTTGTAAGTGATTAAAAACTTGGCTTTGACCCGGAAAAGTAAAAAGATGATTTATTGTTTCAATGCCGGTGGTATGTATATCTATAACATAATCCGCTTCCGAGGACAGAAGCATTAGAGCTGAGGATAGTTTTTGCTCTATACTTAGGTTTACATTATTCAGTTGTGTTTGATAATACTCTTCTCTTTCTTTTTTCGATTTAAAATTTTCTGTTGTGTTAAAAATTCTGTTCCAGTTTGTGCCGTTCTGTTTATTCCATCTGCCATCCATGCTATTGTAAGTGGTTTGCTGTACTCCGATCGGATTGGCACAGGGGACTATAGTTAATTTTCCCGTAAATTCAGTGTTGCCCAGTTGAAGTTTTTGCATTAGTTTGCCAAGTAAGGCTGTACCAAAAATTTCCGGTCCATGTAAATTAGCCTGCAGGTATATATTTGGACCAGGTTTTTCAGAGTCAAACACATAACTACTTATTGATAAATAATCACCTGTGGCAAGTTGTTGGATTTTGTGATTGTTGCTAGTAAAAGTCATACAAACTAATTAATTTTTTTGGGATACACCATTAAATGACATCCTGATTGATTTTTTATATTTGTAAAGCCCTGATCGGCTAAATGGCAATTTTTATGGTCTGTACAACCTAGACATCTACTATCACAAGATAAATTCTGCAGCTCTTGAGTCCAGTCTTGTCTTCTAAATCCGGTATTCAATAAGGCTAGTTGGGATCTAAGACTTCTAGTTGTTGCTATAATTTCACCATTTGGATCATTTTGTTGGATTTGCGCAATAATAGCTTTGAGAGCTTGAGTGGCAAAAGAAGTGCGAGTATTGGTAAGGTAGGAATTTATAGGGAATACCAAAGATTTGCTGGGTGTTTTTTTAGTTCGATCAACTGTAACGGCCGGATTGGTTATTACCCCTCCTACTTCGTAGACCACTTGGCCTCTTAAATTTTTGCCTAGCTCACTGTACATACATGATGACAAAAAATCTAATTGCCCATTTTCATTCCTACCTAATATAATTATCATTCTGCCTTTTTCAAGGGCATCTTTTAATTCATTAGTAGTTTTAGGTAAAATATAATTTCCCAGCTCATAGGATTGTTGAATCACATCAGAAATTTGGCCTAAAACAGGATAAACTTCATTCCACTGAGGATTTTTTTGTAGATAACTCCAACCGTTAATAACATTGTTTTCAGGTTGAGGTTGAAAATTAAGTTTCCTTCGGACTTGCGGCAAAGGTGATATATTTCTTGGCTTAAATTGTTGCTCCAACATATTTTTTTTCATTAAATTTATATAATCTCTAATTCTACATATTTCCTTTAAGTTAGCAAAATTCCCTGTCTTCTAGACAAAAATGAGTAAATTGTGTATGAAATGTTACAAATCGTAAATATTATGCTTTCAGTTAGTGACGCGGTGCGTCAAATTTTAAAAAACCAACCTTTTGTGGAAGATCTTTGCAAAAAGGAATTTTAAATCTATCTCAATATGCTATTCAAATTCAAAAGCAGGTAGAAGATATTACTTTTAAGCCTGTCACTCAAGGGTCCATTGTCACGGCACTTTCTAGAATTCAGGGAGAAATACACACTAAATTTGATATTGATTTTAAAGTAAATGATTTGTCACTCAAATTCCCTTTATCTGAGGTAGTTTTTCCGATACATCCGTCAGCTACTTTTAAAACAGGAGAGGTATATAAAAATTTTAGTAAATTCCAAAATCACTTTTTAAATATCATAGCAGGAAATACAGAGATTACGGTATTTGTAAACAGTAGGTATGAGCAGGATCTAATTAAATTATTTGGGCCGCTGGAGCCTATTAAAATCATGAAGACTTTGCCGGAGTAAGTTTGAAATTCTCCGAGGAATATTTTGAAGTGCGAGGTATTACTTATGAGGTTCTAAAATCCCTAGTTTGGGAGGGGATTAATTTGACCGAAATCATATCTACTTACACTGAAATCACACTTATAATCGGACGTAAAGATGCTAATAGGGCTTTTGAGGTACTGTCAGAGAAGTTTTTGGTTTAGTTTTAAATCTAATTTTACTCTGAATCAATCTTTTGCACAAATTTCACTAGGCTTTTTACGCTTTGCCCAGTGGCACCACTGACACCCAAATTATTTTTGCTTTCATTGTAGGCTGAGCCGGCTATATCCATATGAGCCCATTTGAAACATTTTGGATTCTCAATTTTAATCTCAGGGTTTCTAAATAGGCTTTGGTCCACGAAATGGCTTAAAAATAAGCCCGCAGTTACATGACCTGAACTTATTGGTGACTTGGAAGTATTAACCAGATCACTGTTACTGCCTTGTACATACTCTCTCAACATTTCCGGCATATGCACTAAAATTGTAGGTTCATTTTCCTCTACAAAAGTATCATGCAATTTTTGGCAGAGTTCTGTATCATTGCCCATTAAGGCTGTAAAGTAAGCGGATAAAGCCATAATACAAGCACCTGTCAATGTAGCGGCGTCAATAATATAGTCAGGATTTAATAAAGTAGCATAAGTTAAAGCGTCGGCCAGAGTCAATCTGCCTTCTGCATCAGTATTGTAAACTTCGATAGTTTGACCCGAATAAGAGGTAATAATATCATCAGCTTTATAACTGCTCTCGCTTATCATGTTTTCGGCAAAAGCTGAGATCCAGTGCACCTGAGTATTTTTTAACCCTAGTTCACTCAAAATTTTAATTACGCCAAACATGGTGGCAGAACCAGCCATATCAGTTTTCATGGTCCTCATATGCCCGGCAACTTTAATATCTAAGCCTCCCGAATCGTAAGTTAGCCCTTTACCAATCAAACAAATTGTATGTTTAATTTCTCCTTCAGGTTTCAAAGTTACATGTACAAGCGTTGGTTTAAAACGGCTAGCTCTACCTACAAAAGTAATTCCTTTCATCCCCATCTTTTCCAGTTCATCATACTGGATCTGTTTAGAACCTGTTTGAATACTTTCTAAAATTAATCTGTAATAAGTCAGTATGGCTTATCCATCTGATTTAACTCAAGCAGAGTACGAGGAAATAAAACACTATCTACCTGATAAAAAATGTACTAAACCTCTAAAATGGACAAAACATCAAATTATCAATGGAATGATGTATGTCTTGGTTTCCGGGTGTCAGTGGAGGATGCTCCCTAAAGATATGCCGCCTTGGGAAACAGTATATTACTATTTTAATACATGGAAGAAAGCAGGAGTAATAGACCTGATTTTAAAAAAATCTGGTAAAAAAGTATCGTCTATTGCTGGGAAAAGAACCTTTACCGACAAAGGGTATTATTGATTCCCAGAGTGTTAAAAATACTGATTGTGCATGTAAAAAGCAGAAAGGTTATGACGGAGGTAAGAAAGTAGGAGGAATCAAAAGACATTTAGTAACTGATACTAATGGTCTGCCTTTGGACATTGTCATTACTCCTGCTAATGAAAGTGAACGAGATGTTTGTTTTCAAATTCTGTTAAACCAAGAAGAGCTGCTTGTCAGACTTGAGGAAATATATGCAGACAGCGGTTACAAAGGAGAAAGGTTTGAATTTGAAATATATCAGGATACGGGAGTGATAATTACTGTAGTTCCAAGAAGACAGAATACTAAGACAAGTTTTGCTGTAGTACCAAAAAGATGGGTTGTGGAAAGATCCTTTTCCTGGCTGGATAAATGCCATAGGTTATGGAAAAATACTGAGAGGATGATAAATACAAGTAAAGCAATGATTCAACTATGTTTCGTTAGATTATTGGCAAGGAGACTTGGAAATTGGGGAGTTTAGTGATGGGTAGAGATTTCAAACAGGTTCTTAATTGCTATATTATTTTTTGTAGCCAACTCTTTTTTGATAATTTCCGGCATGGTTTGGGGATTTATATTTTCCGGCGTGTCGTTTACAAGCTCTCTAGTTAGATTTAAACCTTCATTGAAAATCAAAATTTTTTTCTTTAGTTCAGAGTCCAAAAAAGTGGCAATTTCTTGGTCAAAGCTTATTTCAAGGTCGGACTTATTAGTGTCCTCTTTTAAAAATTTATCAAATTTATAGCTGGCTTGTAAAAATCCTAAGACAAAATCTTCAAAAAATTTATTTGTATCAATATTTTCTAGTGGTGGTTGATTTTTAATATTTATACTTTTTTCTTTGAAATCGCCCAATTTTTTATATAGAGTAGCTCCTAGTTGTATTGGATTTATTTTGAAAAAGGGATCAAAATTGGTAGTTGTAGACTTTAATTCAGTACCAATATAAATTTCTTTTGACTCCGGTAAAATGCAGACTTGTTTATATTTTGCTGCAAAACTCAAACTTTCCAGTAAAATTTTCTTGGAACTTTGATCTAATGTGCTTTTATTTAGAAAATAAACTTGAAATGATTTGGGCTGAGATAAGAAATTGATTACTGGCATAGATTTGAATATTTAAATGCGAAAAAAACCAAGCTTTGTCAAAGTAATTTGATTTTACAGATGTTTAATATCTAAATTTTTATATGGTGATATGTTGACAATGGCAATATTCTGAGTCATGATTAGAGTATGCAGAAATTTTTGAATTTCTTAAAAAAGCTACTAGGGAAAAAAGTGACAAAAAGAGTAAGACCACTTGGACATGGTATAAAAAGTTGGCTATCAGCAGCGTATTTTGGCTTTCCGGGAAAAAAAATAACTTTAATCGGTATAACCGGAACAAAAGGTAAAACTACAACCACGATTTTGACAGGGAGATTAATGAATTTGGCCGGAGTTAAAACGGGCTATATCTCCACAGGTACAATAAATACATCAGGAGAGATATCTAAGGAATTTTTGAATCCCTATAAAATGACGACTTTGGACGGATTTGTTTTGCAGAAATATCTAAGTGAGATCGTAAAAAACGGTTGCAATTATGCGGTACTTGAAATGTCTAGTCTCGGGCTTGAGCAAAATAGACATTGGGGTATGGGTAAGTTTGATGTAACCATGCTTACCAATCTGTACCCCGAACATCTAGAAGCACATGGGGGAATAGAAAATTACAAAAATGCTAAGGGAATTCTCTTCCAAAATTTAAAAGAAGGCGGCTTGTTTATTGGAAATTACGAAAAAAAACAAGATGAACTTTCAGAATTTATGTGGAATAAGGTACCTGAAAATATTAGGTCTTATTGCAAGAAAATAGAAATAGTACCGGAAAAAAGTTTTAAAATCATTGATGAGGAAAATACTCTCTACAAGACATTAATTTACAACGACAAAAAATATTTCACTGATTTTATTGCCGGTTTTGATTTGCAAAATCTTTTTTTTGCTATACAAACTGTAGAATCATTTAAGCCCCAATTTTCAAGTGAATTACAAAATATTTTATCTAAACTACGAAGCCAAATCCCCGGAAGGATGGAGTTTGTAGTGAAGGACGGACAAATTGTTTTTAACAAATCTTTGGTATTGGCTTCAGGTTCACAGTCCCCAATTTCAATTTTGGTTGATTATGCTCATGAGCCTGAAAGTTTGCAAAAACTTATGGAGACTTTACTTGAGTGGAAAACTAAGAAATACTTTGATAAAATTATACATATATTATCCTCCGATGGTGCTGGTAGAGATGACTGGAAAAAACCAGTTATGGGTTCTATAAGCTATAGATATGCCGATTTTTCTATAATTACCACAGATAATTATGATATGGAGGATAAGCCACAGGAAATTTTAGATTTGCTTACTAAGGATCTTCCAGTTGAAAAGATGGTAACCAAAGATTTGTTGCTCGAAAACTTAAGTAGCAAAAAATTTTTAAAACAGACTAATCGAAAAAAAGCTTTTGAAATGGGATTAACCTTAGCCAAGATAATTTTTGGTACCAAAGATACACCAGAAACTTTATCCGATGAAAAAAAACGCATTTTAATTGTATCTACTGGCGTCGGTTCCGAACAAGGACTTACCCAGCCGGAGGGAAAATTGGAATGGGATGAGAGAGATGTTTGGATTGAGGAATACAACAAATTTGCGGCTTAATTAGTATAATGGCTTAGATCTTAGCTTTACAATTTTTGAATTTTCTTTTATGATTCCCTCGAAGTAAACTTAAGCACTAACTAAGACAAAATAGATAAATTAAGTTAATAGTAAATGCCAGCATAGCTCAGTTGGTAGAGCGAGTCACTCGTAACGACTAGGCCGCAGGTTCGATCCCTGTTGCTGGCTCCAGCGGAGACTATTATTGACAGGTTATTTTTTTTGAATTTCCCTACCGAGATAAAAACTGAACAATACAAAGGAACTCAAAATCGAATTAAATCAAACTTTTTACTATTATTTATATTATCCCCATTTCACTTAATGGAGCTTATTTTTATATATCTTAATTTTTAAAAGGGGTTTTATTCCCCTATCTTTCTACATATTTATTATGCCAACGACAATATTATATATACTAACTGTTATTTTTGCTATATCTTCAGCAGGGCTGGGTTACTATGCTTATGTATTACAAAACAAGCCTAAAAGTAGGGGTGAATTTACTCAAGAGGATCTTGATAAGCTAGTTGAATATAAAAGTAAAAAAATTAAAGAGGAAAAACAATTACAACTCGAAGAATTTAAAGCTGAAATCAAGAAAAATTACACTGATAAAGAAGCTGGATTAAATGATGAGATGGAAGCAAGAAATAAAATCTTGTTGGAAAAAATGAAATTAGAAGCTCAAGTACAAATTCAAGAAGAGGAAAAACAGATGAGACAAAGAATACTTGATTTGCAGGAAAATATTGATAGAAAAGAAAACACACTCAATGCAAAGCTTGAAAAACTTGATGCAGACAAAGAAAAAATGGAGGTTTTAAAGGATGAGCTTAGAAAAATTAAAGAAGACCTATTGCAAAAAAGAGCTGAGGTAGAGGAAAAGGAAAACAATTTGCAAGTTAAGATGGACCAAAAATTGGAAGAAATTTCGAGGTTGACACTGGAAGAAGCAAAGAAAAAGATTTTGGAGAGAAGTAAGGAAGAAATGGGTCAGGAACTGCTAGTCTGGCAGCAAAAATTTGTTGATAAATATGAGGAAGACGCTAATATACAGGCTAGAGAAATTGTGGCTTTAGCAGTGCAGAGATGTTCGAGTGAAGTATCCAATGAGCTGACAATCACTACTGTCAAACTTGAGGATGAAGCTGATAAAGGTAAAATTATCGGAAAAGCCGGTAGAAATATCCAGTGGCTAGAGAAGACCTTAGGCGTAGAATTAGTAATTGATGAAACTCCAGGAGTAGTAACTTTGTCAGGATTTAGTTCAGTCAGAAGACATATTGCTAAAAGAACTTTAGAGATGCTTTTGAAAGATGGGCGTATTCACCCTGCTAGTATTGAAGATTTTTATGAGAAAGCCAAAGCTGAAATTGCGCAAGAAATTGCCGATGCAGGACAATGGGCTGTAAATGAGCTGGGTATTTATGATTTTCCGGCAAAATTAGTTAGAATCATTGGAAGGCTTAAATTTAGAACTAGTTATGGTCAAAACATGCTTAAACATAGTGTGGAAATGGCTAAGCTTGCAGGATTATTGGCAAGGGACATGAACGAAAGGTTTAACAATAAAGAAAACCCGGTAGATGTAGATATTTGTATTAAAGGAGCATTTTTGCATGATGTGGGCAAAGCGGTCGATGAAGAGACTATGCCAAAGGGGAACCATATAAACCTAGGTGAGAAAATTTGTGATATGTTTGGCTTGGATTGGAGAATTAAAAAATGTGTATCTAGTCATCACGATGAAAGTTATTATGATCCGGAGCATGGCTTTTGTATAGAAGCGGCTTTGGTTGATGCTTGTGATAATATTTCAGGAGGTAGACCAGGCGCTAGAAAAGAAACGGCAGAGGCTTATTTCCAACGTATGGAAGCTATGGAAAAAATCGCTGAGACCACTCCAGGTGTAAACAAATCTTGGATTATGAGGGGTAGTAGAGAATTGTGGGTTTTCTTTGATACACAAAAAATCAGTCCAGCACAAATGCATGACACTACTAGGAAAATTGCCAATGAAATACAAGCAGGAGTACGTTATCCGGGGGAGATTAAAGTGGTTGGACTGTGGGAAGATAAGGTAGTTGAATATGCTGTTTAAGTTGAGTATTTGCTTAAACCAATTTTTTGTGCTATAGAATAAGTCATAACAATTAATGTTTACAAAGTTATGAACTTTTTTAACGGTACAAATGCAAAGAAAACATCTAACACAGGCAATTCTGTAATTGACGTAACTACTAGTCAAACAATCGGAAGTGACGCAGACTGGAAAAAAAATAATTTGAGTTGGGCTGAATCATCCAATGGAACTCAGACAGATAGTAAGAAAATTATAGTTGAAGAGGATTATTTTGATTCCGAATCAGTACCTCAAGTTAAAGATTTGATAAATCCTAACCAAGAAAGAAGCATTGCCTCAATTTTTGGAGGGAATTATAGTGGCTCTAACCAAAAAACTGTTATAGTTGCTTTAGTTGAAGCATTGGAAATATTTCCTACCCCTGTTGAAATTGCAAGACAGAGAGATATTCACGAACAAAATATTGCCAAACTCCAAAAGGCAAAAACAGTTTTATCTGCGGTTAGTACAATTGATCAAAATGTAAATACTGATGCTGTAAAAGCGTATACTGCTACAGAAGCTGCTTTAAATGAAGCAATCAACATCAGAGATGAATTTGAATCTAAGCTAAGATCGCAAAGCCAATCAATTAAGCAACTTATTGCAAATTGTGGAAATACACCTGAAAACGAAGCTAGAGCACAAGCAATTGTAGGTTTGTACGAGTTTAATGAAGTTACCTAGTTTTGCTAAACAAATTCTTAAAGTAACGTTTTTAACAACAAAGAGTCCCGGTTATTACCGGGGTTTTTAGGTGTGGAATTTATTTATCTATTCCCTGTAGAAATTTTTCCGGGTTTTCTTACGTCAATTATGGGTAGTCTTAATAAGCTAAATAAAAATAATCCTGTAAAAGTAATATGAATTAGCAAGATAATAAATGAACTATTTTCTTTTTCCACTATGAGATTTAGCATTTTAGCCAAAGTTGTAGTTATGTGTAGGCAAAAAAATACTGTAATTGCCAGTCTGTGGACGACTATATTGTCTTTACCTGCAGCTAGGAGGCTGAAGATACCCAAGCTAAGAACAGGTGCCCACAAACTGTAATCCTTTAGGAATAAAAATGTAAATATAGCAATAGCGATTTCGAAAACTCCGTTAACTACTAATAAAGTTTTAGTAAATACGTTATTTGTTGAATTTAGCATATGCCAGAGAAGATATTTGTAATGCCCCGAAAATTAATAAAAGTACGGCTGTGAGAGAAATTTCACGTAATGCAACATGAAGGAAAATAGTCCAAATAATTATATAGACAAGCATATGAAGTCTGCCCCACCACTTTTTTAGTTTTCTTTTTGCCCAGGTATTTGAAGTTAGAAACAGAGGAAAGGATAGATATAATGATGCAACTCCAAGTAATTCAAATAGTCTAAGGGTGGTAGGCAAAGTACCTAAAGCCAAGATAGGTAAAATAAAGACAAGTAAATAATGTCCTACTGCCAATAAAAACATTAAAATTCCCAATTGAGCTCTGGAATACATTAATAAGCTTTGTACTTTGTTTAAAATACCGGAAGCTTTAAATCTTCTAAGTACACCTGGAGTACCGGCTAATATAAAAGTAAATGCAGCTAGGTTACCTAAAAGCTTACCAAATTCATACTCATCTTTCAAAATAAAAGGAATGAAAATGATCAAAGCAACGCTTAAATAAATCAAAATTTTAACGAAAGATTTGAAATTATCTTTATTCCAAAAGTCAGGCATATGTAAGCTTATTATTATAGCTAATGTTAAGTTAAATCTGAACACTTACTCGATTTATGTCAACTGATTAACTCGCCCGGATAATTATCAGATTTTCTATAACTGCCATCTGAGTAAACTATTAAATACTCAGTCTGTAATGTTGCAGCAATTTCCACATATTGAGTTTCGGGGCAAATAAATAAGCAGGTTGAAGCTACATCTGCTTGGAGTGTGCTACTAGCATAGGTAAAGACAGCAGCTATTTGATCTATTACTCTACTTTGGTCTAATGGATTGATGAGATGATGATTTTGTCCAAACTTTCTACGATTACTACTAGAACAAGCCACCGCAGAATTTGCCAGTTCTACACTTCCGATAACTTCCTCAAAATTAAAAGGATTCTCTAACCAGATTTTCTCTTTTTCCAGTCCAAGTCCGGTGGTAAAAATATCTCCACCACCATTTATAGTATAAAATTTATGACCCTTCTCTATTAAAAATTTACTTAATTTATCTACTAACCAACCTTTACCCAGCCCACCTAAATCCAATTTTACTTCATTAGATATTCGAATTTCATTGCATGTTAAATTTAATAAATTTTCGTCGAGATATTGTGACAAAACTAAATCATCAGGTTTCTTAATAAATAAAGTGCTATTTTCTGGTTTGAACTCTCTAGTTTTTCTTAAATTTTGATCATATTTCTCATCATACCCTATGTTTTCCATCAAGTGGCCAATGAAAATGTCAAAGTAACCTCTGGTAAGTTGTTTTATTTGTTGACCATAAATAATCATTTCAACCAGCTCTATAGGAAAAGAGCCCAGTATTTTTGCTTGGTTTAATCTACCAACTAAACTGTTTGTATTGAATCTAGAATACAACTCTTCAAAATTGAAGATCATGCGAGAAAGCTCAGATTTTAGTCCACTCCATGCTTTTGGAGTAATAGAGTCGTAGAGGTAGACATGCCAAATGGTTCCTAGGGCCTCTAGCTTAAGTACATGAGCATTATGACTTGGCTTGTGTCTTGATATCATTTAATGCTGCATTGAATCCTTTGGGTGTGAGAGAGGAGCCATTTAATTTACCAATTTTAACCTCATCAAGCTTTGTACCTTTAACCTGATTTACAATGTCTTTTCTAAATTTATTTTGGTAAGTAAGTGAGACAGACTCTTCAGCCTTAGGAAAAACTTCTACATTTTGTACAATGTCATTCTCTAAAACAAGTTTTAAACCAATTTCTTCTGTGCCGGCCGGAGAAGTATAGCTTCCCATTGCGTCGTAAGTGCCATTTTTATAACTCAGAGGCTCGGGATTGTTTTTACTAGTGTTTGGATCAATATTTGCTGAACTTGTTGTACTTGCAATAGTAGATGACTGAATTGTGCTTTGTTGTTGGCTTGTTTCACTTTTAGTTTGGGTTGAATTAGAATTTGAAGGTTTGGCGGAGTTCAAATTAGAATTTAATCCAGTAGCAACTATAAATGCTGCAATCAAGACAAATAATCCAAGGCTCAAAGAAACAAGTACAGATTTTTTGGGAGACATAAATATATTTTAATAATAAAATTAAGCTTTTATCCATTGATTTTCACCAATATTTTGAGCCAAGCCGGATAGTTCAAGTAGACTTAAAATTACTGAAAGTTCATTTGTACTAAAACCTAACTCTCTACTAATATCTTCAATGTTTTGCGGGATTAAGTTCAACTTTTGATATACCCTTTCTTCGTCCTTATTGTCAAATACCGGATCCGCTTCGGTATTTATTGTATAGCTATAGGTACTTAAACCAAGTAATTGCAGTATATCTTGATATTCAGAAATTATATTAGCACCGTTTTTAATCAACTCCAAGTTGCCGAAATAACTATCTTCCAAAATTGAAGCTGGGGTAGTAGCTACAGTTTTTCCTAGATCTCTGGCTAGTCCTGACGTGATTAAAGTGCCGGATTTCAAACTGGCTTGCACAATCCAAGTGATTTCACTGAGAGCTGCCAAAATCCTGTTTCTTCTTGGAAAATTATACACTGTGGCTTTTGTCTGTGGTGGATATTCACTTAATACCAACCCTCCATTTTGGACTATTTGTTTTTTCAAAGTTAGATTTTGTACAGGGTAAAACACATCATCATTAATCCCGGAACCAATTACTGCGATAGTGGGAGCTTTATTATCTAGCGCAATTTTATGTGACAAACCATCTATACCGAGTGCTAAGCCGGAAACTACACCTATCCCAGCCTGACAAGCTGGTTTCAATATCTGGTTCATAACAATCTCAGAATACTTACTATATTTTCTGGAGCCTACTACTGTGATCATTTCCTGACTTTTTACCAAATCCAAATTACCTTGATAATATAAAACTATTGGTAAATCATCTAAAATATTCAATTTTTTGGGAAAGGTGTTATCTAAAAAAGTAACAATTTGCATGTCATAATTTTCCAGTTCACTCTGAAATTTAGCTACTTCCAGATGATAGTTTTGATTGCCGGGCCACCTCTCAAGCCATTTAGGAGAGCCTAATTTTGCAAAATTGTCTTCAACTGCAAAACCCAAATTTTCGTACTGATTAAAAATTTCATTTACTTTGACTTTATTTAGATTTACTTTTGTGCAAAGCCAAGCCAATAGCAAAGATTCGGAAAACATGAGATTAAAATCTCTGAAACAGCTATTTTAGTCAAGGTTTCGGATACCATAAACATTTCACAAGAAGAAAATAGACAAAATTCAATAGAAATATAAAAGTTTTTACATGCTTAAAACTATGGGCAATTTTGAGGAAATCAGGCTTTTAGCTAATATTTTAGGTATTGATGTAAAAGATGTTTTTGTTAGGCAAACTAAAATTACTAAAAAACAACAAAATGAGTTTGAAAAGAAAAAAGCAAAATTGAAAGAGGGCTATCCTTTGGATTATTTACTTAAAAGTACAAAAATTGATGAACTAAACTTAACACTAAACCCGAATGTATTGATACCAAGACCTGAAACTGAAGAATGGCTGAAATGGTTTGAAGTAAATTTTACACAAAAAACAGACACCAAAGAAATAATTTTATTAGATATCGGAACCGGGAGTGGTTTGATAGGGCTTAGTTTAGCAAAATATTTTAAAACTGTGGTACTTACAGATTTTTCTTTAAAAGCACTTAACGTAGCCAAAGAAAATGCTGCTGCTAATAAAATTGAAAATACGGTTTTCTTGAAATCAAATTTACTATCAAGCAAAAAATTAAAGCCGATTTTTTCTCAAACCTGGATTTTACTCGCTAATCTACCTTATTTACCGGAAAATACAAGATCCCTAGCCAAGCAAAACAAAGTAAATTATGAACCGGAAATGGCTTTATATTCAGGTAAAGAGGGACTAGATTTGTTTGAAATACTCATTGAACAGCTACAAATAATCAATACAGAATACGACAATTTACCTATATTTGCAGGGTTTGAACTTGACCCGGGTAATATCCTAAAAGCTGAGAAAACACTCCAAAAAATTTATTTAAACACGGAGATAGTGAAAGATTTGAATGGTTTGCCCAGATTTTTGACTGGTAAAATTTGACAATATGTGCTAAAATGAATTGAAGAGTAGGTAATAATCTAAGCTTTACAAGCTATATGACTCAAGAAGTACAAGAAAGCATAACTAATTTTTTACATTTACTAATAGATCCATTAACTTCAGAATTTGAGGTAAAGATTGAGCGGGAAGGGGATCAGTGGAGGGTAAGCTTATTAGTTTCTAATCCTGAAAATGTAATTGGAGAAGAAGGGGAGATATTGCGTTCAATCCAGCATATTTTAAGAGTTTTAGTTCACAGAAAAAATATAGAAGACCGTAGTCATTTTTTGTTAGATATCAATAACTATCGTAGAGAAAGAGAAGCCGCGGTTAGTAGTAAAATACCTGAAATAGCTCAAAATGAAGTACTAACTCAAGGAAATACAGTTATCTTAGTTGGTTTATCAGGTTATGAAAGATTGCAAGTGCACCGCATTTTGGCTGATATTAAAGGCTTAAATACTAGTAGTGTAGGTCCTGAAGATAATCGAAAATTGTTGATTATGCCGACTTCTGAGACTGGCTCAACTAGTATGGATAAAGCAAAGATTATTAACATCAATCAAATTAAATAAATTATACATTATGCAGTCAGCTTCCTTTATTGATAAATTAGCTTGGGTTTATTTGCAAGACAGGAAAATTTTGATTACAAGGTCCAAGGGTAAGGATACTTATTATATTCCCGGTGGCAAGAGAGAAAATGGGGAAACTGATTTGCAAGCCCTAACAAGAGAAGTAAAGGAAGAGTTAAATGTTGAGTTAGTTCAGGATACTATTAAATTTATGGGCGTTTTTGAAGCCCAGGCTCATGGTAAACCTGAAGGAACGATCGTCAGAATGACTTGTTATACAGGTGATTATCTTGGTCAACTTTTTGCTAGTTCGGAAATTGAGGAAATTGCTTGGTTCAAAACAGCTGATAAAGAAAAAACCTCTCTAGTGGATCACCTTATCTTTGATTTTTTGCATACCAAGGATTTGATTGACTAATTAAAATACTCACCACATCTTTTAAATTTGCATCATAATAATTGCATTTTCTACTAAGCTGATTTTTTGAGTGAAATAAAAGAATTGACAAATCAGACTAAACCGAAAATCATGCGTATATGAATCTTGAACATATACTTACTAGTATTGGCTATGTAGGCATATTTGCTATTATTTTTGCAGAAAGCGGTCTTTTGATAGGGTTTTTTCTTCCGGGGGATAGCTTGCTTTTTACAGCAGGGTTTTTGGCATCTAGAGGATTTTTCAATATCCAAATTTTATTGGTAATAATTTTTTTGGCTGCTTGTTTAGGTGATTCAGTAGGGTATGGTTTTGGTAGAAGAGTGGGTAGAAAATTGTTTAATAAAACCGATTCAGTTTTTTTTCATAAAGAAAATCTTTTAAAAGCAGAAGAATTCTATGAAAAACATGGTAAATTAACTATAATTCTGGCTAGATTTTTGCCGGTAGTGCGTACATTTGCTCCAATTGTGGCTGGTATGGGAAAAATGGAATATAGAGTATTTCTAGCTTACAATTTGGTTGGTGGACTTGTTTGGGGCGTAGGTTTGACAGCTTTGGGGTATTTTTTGGGCAGCAAGATATCTGATATTGATAAGTATTTGTTACCTATTGTCTTATTTATATTGTTTATTTCAATCGCTCCAAGTGCTTATCATTTACTAAAAGACGAGAATAATCGCCGTCAGATTTTGAACTATTTTAAACAATTATTTAAAAATAAAAACTAGTACAAAATTTAGTAGTTTCAATTTTCTACAAACAAAAACTTAATAAAAATATATGGATGGCAGAGATAAAGTAGTTTTACCACAAAAATTTAGATTTTTTAAAACAGTTCAAGTACTTGAGATAAAAACAGTCATAGGATTACTGCTCACTCTGTTTTGGTCTTTTTTGTTTTATAGACTTACTAGGGAAGTATGGGAAAAAGAAACACTAAGTTTTGATGTTTCAGTTTCAGAGTATGTTTACAAGTTAAGAACATCTGAGCTAGATGTTTTTTTGAAATTCATAACTAATTTTGGGGGGATTTATCTTGTATTTTTTACCATAGCTATCGTGTCAGCCTTGGCAATAAAAAAGCAATATTTAAAGGCTGTGTGGTTTAGTTTACCTATCGAAATTTCCTTCATAATTAATTTAATTTTAAAACAGGTAGTAGGTAGAAGTAGACCCACAATATCTCAAATAATAACTGAGACGGATTTTAGCTTTCCCTCAGGGCATAGTTCGGCTTCAGTAATATTTTATTCCATGCTAGTGGCCTTGATATTTAAATTAACAAAGAATCTAACAATCAGAATTTTATCAACTTTCTTTTTCGCTATTTTAGTTTTATTAATCTTGTTCAGCAGACTGTATTTAGGTGTGCACTATCTTACCGATATTATTGGAGGTGCAGTGCAAAGTCTAATTGTAATTTTATTATTTTGGAACATAAGTAGATTTCACAAAAAAAAGCCTTTTGATAGTCCGATTAATAATACTGGAGGCAAAGCCTAAACTGATCAACAATCTAACTTTAATTTGATATTCTCAACTTTATGAGAGCACTTGACAAAATGCAACTTAGTTGCAATAAAAAAGTATGATTTTTGAAGAGTTGTTGGCTTTTTTAAAAGCTAAAAATTACAGATCAAGCAAAACTAGAGAGGTTATATTGGCCTATTTAATCAATACAAAGTCACCTGTATCAGTAAGTGAGCTGTTGGAAATTTTTCAGAACAAGCCAAATAAAACTACTGTGTATAGAGAAATTAATATTTTAATTAGTAACAATATATTGAAGGAATTGGATTTTGGTGAAGGTAAAAAAAGATACGAACTTAAAGATCACCATCACCATTTAGTTTGTAAAATATGTAAAAAAATTGAATGCATAGCTGTAGAACCAAACTTAAGAGACTTTCAAAACAATCTAGAAAAGTTAACAAATTTTAAAATAGAAGAGCATTTACTGGAATTTTTTGGATACTGCCAGCTTTGCAGATAATATCAATCTGTTAAATTTAGCTTCCCATTATGTTTAAATCAAAATCCAGCCAAGTAATTTTAGCTAATATTGTTTTCATTGTATTTTTAGCAGCGGCTCTTGGCTTTGTCTATCAAACTTTTAATTCAAAACAGGAAGTTAACTCAAGCAAAAATACAGTTATTGTAACCTCTTATCCGATATATGAATTTACTAAAACAATTGCAGGGGATAAATTACAAGTAAGCAGTCTACTTAGTCCGGGTATTGAGCCTCATGAATTTGAGCCGACAGCAAATCAGGTCCAATCTATTTATGACTCAAAATTATTAATATTAAACGGAGCGGGTTTTGAATCATGGCTGGAGGAATTGGGTCCGGAGTTGGAGCAAAAAGGTGTGCAAAAACTAAATTTATCTGAGCATATCGATTTATTACATTCCGCAGAATCTGTAGATGAGGATGGTCATAATCATAATATCAAAGACGTCGACCATACAGCAGATCCACATTTTTGGCTCGACCCTAGTCTTGTAGTCAAGCAAATTGACCTAATTTCAGATAAGTTAAGTGAAATATCTCCTGAAAGCAAAATTGAATTTACAGAAAATGGAGAAAAATTTAAGCGTGAATTGTTGGATTTAGATAAACAATATTCGGAAAATCTAAAAAACTGCAAACAGAAAACAATTATCACAAGTCATAAGGCATTTAATTATTTGGCAAAAAGATATGACTTTCAAATAAAATCTATAACCAATTTTTCACCTGAAGTGGAGCCTTCTACTGCTCAACTGAAAGAACTAGCTGATAACGTAAAAGCTAGGGGAATAAAATATATTTTTTTTGAATCTTTAGTAAGTCCAGAAATGGCCAATACTTTGGCTTTAGAGACCGGGGCTCAAACACTAGCACTAAATCCTATTGAAAACTTAACTCAAGAGGAATTGAAAAATAGTAAAAATTATATGAATTTGATGAAGGATAATCTAAAAAACCTTAAAATTGCAATGGAGTGTGAATAATATGAAAATACTTGAAGTAAAACATCTGGATTTTAAATATAATAATCAATTTGTATTAAAAGATGTAAATTTTGAACTTACTGAGGGTGAATACGTAGGAATTCTGGGTCCAAACGGTGGAGGAAAAAGTACTCTCTTAAAGTTGATTCTAGGGATTTTACCATTACAAAAAGGATTTATAAAAATCCCCGGTGCAAAACTTGGTAACCACTCTTTCATCGGGTATGTGCCACAAAAAAGTAGTTGTATTGGCTATGACTTTCCCAGTAAAGTCCACGAATTACTCGACAATAGTCTTGAACCGGGAAATAGTTTTATGTTTGACCGCCAAAAACAGGATGCAAAAATACAACAAATCTTGGATGAATTAAAAATAGATCACCTAAAAGATAAATTGCTTGGCGAACTGTCCGGTGGTGAAAGACAAAAAGTTTTTATTGCTAAAAGTTTAATCAGTAGTCCAAAAATCTTGATTTTAGATGAGCCGACTGCTGCTGTAGATATTGAGTCCGAAAGTGTATTTTATAACCTGATTAAAAGCCTAAAAAATAAATACAATCTCACAATTATTTTAGTATCTCATGACATAGCTGCAGTATCCAAGGAGGTAGATAAAGTATTTTTTTTAAATAAAACTATAGAATGTTTTCATTCGGGACAGGAGTTTTTACAGGAAGAGAATTTGGATAGACTTTATGGAAATTTTAGACAATTAATTAACCATCATCACTAGAATATGTTTGAAATTTTAGGTTACGAATTTTTTCAGAGAGCCTTAATTGGAGGTACTTTAGTGGCTATTGTAGCACCTATCATAGGGCTTTTTTTGGTTGTAAGGCGATTGCCGGCTTTGGCTGATACCTTGTCGCATGTTTCTTTACTTGGAATTTCCATTGCTAGTCTATTTAGATTTAGTGAGGTTTATGTTGCCAGTTTGGCTTCAGTAACAGCGGGAATTGGAATAGAGTATCTTAGAAGTAATAAAAAGATCTATGGAGAATCAGTTCTAGTTCTATTTTTATCCGGAAGCTTGGGAATCAGCGCAGTTTTGCTTAGCTTATCAAAAAATGCAGGGGCAAATTTAAACAGGGTGCTATTTGGCAGTATAAATTCAATCACTTGGAATGAATTATATTTATCATTTATTGTAGCTTTGATTACAATTTCAGCTTTTGCAATTTTTAGAAAAAAGTTTTATTTAATAGCACTGGATGAGGAGCTGGCAATTAGTCAAGGATTGAAAGTTAAACAACTTAATTATCTATTGGTGATATTGTCAGCCCTAGTAGTTTCGGTATCTATTCAAATTACCGGAGTACTGCTTACAGGGGCGATTATGATTTTACCCGTACTTACCGCGTTGCAGTATAGATTAAGCTTTAAATCAACTCTGATATATGGTATTGTTTTTGCTTTGCTATCTATTTGGTTGGGTTTATTTCTGTCTTATTTCTTAGATTTATCTACCGGAGGAGTAATTGTAATAGTAAATTTGCTATTTTTTATTGTAGCTCTGATTACAAAAAATCTTCTTAAAAATTGATGTCTGTAGCTCAGCTTATTGACTATTTCAAAAAAATTAAAACAAGTTAAATTATGCCGGAATTACCTGAAGTTGAAAGTTTAAGGCGGAGTTTGGTCCCGTTTATTGTAGGTCAAAAAATTTTAGAAATCGACGTAAAATTACCTAAGCTCATCTCGGCAAAAGGTACAACAAGACAAATTTCAGAGGAAAAAACGTCGTCTTTTATAGACGGATTAACAAATCAAAGAATTATAGATATAGATAGAAGGGCTAAAAACCTGATCTTTAAATTAGAAAATAAATCTATCTTGCTTGTTCACTTAAAAATGACCGGACAATTGGTCTACAAACCTAACATAGAAGATAAAACGAAGCTTATTTGGGGTGGTCATCCAATTAAGGATAGCGAGCAAAATTTACCACACAAACACACATATCTTACTTTTAAACTAGAGCAAGGCACTTTGTATTATAATGACGTCAGGCAATTCGGGTATTTACTTTTTTATCCAAATCAAGCAGAATTTAAGCAGGAAAATCACTTTAAGGATTTAGGTGTAGAGCCGTTTGATGAAGAGTTTACATTTGAGTATTTTTTGCAGCATTTGTCTAAGAAAAGTGGACAACTAAAAAAAGTTTTTTTGGATCAGACTGTAGTGGTAGGGTTAGGTAATATTTATGTAGATGAAGTATGTTTTGCGGCCGGAGTCATTCCTACAAGAATGGTAAAATCACTTGCAAAGGGCGAAATTAGAAAGCTTTATAATGCAATAAAATACATACTACCAAAAGCGGTTGAGCTTGGTGGATCTTCTGTGGCTAATTATCTTCTTGCTGATGGTAGTAGAGGTAATTATGCCAATGAGCATAAAGTCTACAATAGGGGAGGGAAACCTTGTTTGGTGTGTGGTACGTTATTAGAAAAAGTCCAGTCTAGTGGTCGAACTACGGTATATTGCAAAGTGTGCCAGAAGTAAAATGTATGGCTTATTATATTATAGGAATTAATATTCAGGATATTAAGTATTATAGGAATTAATATTCAGGATATTAAGTTTTATTAAATTCGGATCGGTAGTTTAAATCTTATACTCATCAATCAGATACATTTTTCCGGACTCTAGCGTGGTTAATCTATCCAAAGCTTTAGTTGTAGTTTGAGGCAGACCCAGCATGTTACCAAGAGTATTTTTTCCTCCTAAAATGCTATCAACAAAATTTGGTTCGGTTTTAATTTCAACTAGGCTATAATCACTGCCTAAATTCGCATTTGAGGCTGCCTTATCTGCAGCTTTGCCAATATCTCCAAGTTCATCAATTAATCCCAAATTTTTAGCTTCATCATTAGGGTAGGTAAATCCTGTAGCAAAAGTTTTTACTTTATCCTTTGGAACTTTTCTGGCGGCCGAAACAATATTTAAAAATCTATCATAGCTCTTATCTACTTGAGCTTGAATATGGGCTACTTCATCAGGCGTCATGTCTCTAAAAGGGTTACCGATATCTTTATTTTGAGCTGATTTTATCACAGTTTGGCTGTAACCGATTTTTTCTGCAGTACCTTTAAAATTTGGGATTGAAATATATACTCCAATACTTCCGGTTTCGCCATAATTAGAACCAATTACATAGTTTTCAGTATTTTTATAACTAGCCCACAACCCTCCACTAGCAACCAATTGATCAAAATAAAACACAGCTTGTTTTTGGTTCTTATTTCTCAAAAGATCTGCAATCAAATCACCTAAAATCTCACTGGCATATTCCTCACCTCCGGGGGTATTAAATCTAAAAACTACATTCTTAATATTATTATCTTTCTTAATTTCTTCAAAATCTTTAGCAACTATATCAGTGTAAATCCCTAGATTGCGGCTGCTGTCAGGCAATCCTTTTCCTCCGGTAGTTATCATTCCCTGCAAGTCATAGACTAAGACGGTTTTATCGCTAGGTCCATTTTTAATATAGCTTGTTTGAAAACTTTTAGTATCCTCAGACTTTTTATTATTAAGTCCTGCCAAACCGAATATCAGGCCTATAACCAGTAAAATTGTAGCAATAGTCCAGATTAAACTCATTATAAAACCCGGTAATGATAAGATAATATATGCCCAAAGAAAACCTCCTAATTTAGGATATAGCTCTACCTTCTGTTTTACATTTGGATTCGTTGGTTGGTATCTATTGTAGATTCTGTCGTTTGGTATGTCATTATTCATAATTAGCTGTATTGAGGGTTGGTAGTAAAAGTACTTAAATTAGATTTGAAACTTATATAAACTTAAGCTTTTTATTGAGTTAAGACTAACAAGAGTTGTTAAAAATGTAATAAATAGACTGAGCAACTATCTTGAACAATTTTGATTAAAATTATTATAAAATATTTTGTTTATGTGGTGCAACTGGCAGGGATCGAACCTGCGACCTTCAGGACCGCAACCTGACGCTCTAATCCACTGAGCTACAGCTGCATTAAATGGGCAATGCAATATACAAGCAAGTATTGCCCCGAATAATCATAATTGTCAAGTTGACATTACCGGAATATTCTCTCTAACTAAAGTTAATATGGCTAAAAGCTACGAAGACAATTTTTGGCAAACTATTTGGGAATTTTTACCTGGAATAATAAAATTTTTATCTGTAATTGGAATTGTACTTTCATTGTTCAACTACTTCAATTTATCTGCGCTCCAACGAAACAATGCGTTGGTGGATAATGCAAAATATGATGTAAGTATTAGAAGAAGTTACAACCATATCGAAGGAAATGAGGCCAGTAAAGTGACTTTGGTTTATTTTGTGGATCATCAGTGTCCTTATTGTCGTACCAATCAAACTGTTATGACAGAAGTAAAATCTGAATATAAAGATAAAGCATTATTTGTATACAAGCACTTTCCTTTAGAATCTATTCATGTTTATGCAAAAACTGCAGCCAAAGCCGTACAAGCAGCTGGGAAACAAGGAAAATACACTGAATTTAGTGCAAAAGCTTTTGATTTGCAAGATGGAAATAAATTTACCGGGAATAATTTAGAAGCTATCGCCAAAGAGTTAAATTTGGATGTAGAAAAGTGGAATCAGGATCGTAATAGCAATCTTATAAGTCAGGAAATTGAGAACGATGTAAAAGATCTAAGAGATATAGAGTTACCTGCAAACTCTTCAGGAGTCTCAAAACCCGGTGGGCAATTAGCAAATAGCGCAAAAGAAGGTTTAGGTACACCATTTTCAATTTTATATAAAGATGGAAAAGTTATGGATTGGTGGTCAGGAGGTTTAGATAGTCAAGGAATTAAAGCTAGGTTGGATAAAGCTTTAGAGTAAATTTTTGATTATGAATTTGGAGCAAAAACTACTTAGACTGCAAGAAATACAGCAATTACTTGAGCAAAAGAAAGTTAGCTTGTCTGAAAGTATGCCTTTACTCGAAGAAGCCTTTAAATTAAAACAGGAAATTGAAGAGGAGCTGACCAAAATGGAAAATAAATTGCTTGAACTTACGGAAACAGATTCAAAGAAAAATAATATAAACGAAGAAAATTAACATGTCATCACAAGCTTTACCTGCAAGTGCAGTAAAAAAAATAGCTCACCTTGCTAGATTGAGCCAAAATCCTACTGAGGAATTTTTAAATAAATATGGTGAAGATCTTGGGGCAATATTGAGCTATGTTGAAGAATTAAAAGAAGTTGATACTTTTGGTGTAAGTGCTTTAAATAGTAGAATAATACAAATTAATGAATTACGAGAAGATGAATTTGCAGAAGATAATAGCATTTATCAAAAGGTGAGGCAAAACATTATAAATAATTTCCCAAATAAGCAAAATAATTTGCTGGTGATACCAAGTATTTTTGAATAAGCATGAATCACTCAATACAAGAGGATCGAAAAACCTGGAAATATAGACTTTTAGAAGCATCAATAGGGCTATCATCCATAATTTTCATATCACTTGTGGTAAGTTTCTCTTTTTTTGAAAGTAGCAGAAATGTGGTATCCATTTTTTTGATTATCTATAGTTTTCTATGGGTCCTAAAATTAAGTTTAAATACCTCATATACAATTTATACCTATAATCAAGTTAGGAGATGGGAAAAATTTAATTGGGTAGAGTTTTTCTCCTACTTCCCAAACAATACCTCTCAAGCAAAAGCCAAACTTCAAGAATTTGCAAACAAATATAAAGATAAAATAGATTGGAAGTATAAGATTGAAAATGACATTGCTCTTTTAAATAAAATAGAAAATACCAAATTTCAAAATATCGGTGAGATTTACCATGTAAACATCTTTTCAGTTTATAATGAACCTGCGGAAATTCTAATTAGGTCTCTAGAGAAAATTTACCAGGCGGGTTATAATTTAGGTAAAATTGTAGTGTTTGTAAGTCAGGAGGCTAGAAACGGAGCAGAAAAAAATAGATTATTTAGAGAAAGAATAAGTAAGGAAAATTGGCTTAGTACAAATTACTTTGTAGAAACTGAGTTAGATATAGTGTATTCAAAAGAGCATTTTGTCTCATCAGAAAATCAAGAATTTTGGGCTAAATATAAAAATACTGAACTTGAAAAAATTGAGTTATTGGCTGATAAATTAAATATAATTTTTACGGAACATCCTGATGGATTGGTTGGTGAGGTAAAAGGAAAGGCAAGCAATGAGGATTGGGGTTCTAGGCAAGCTTCTTTATTTGTAAAAGCAAAACAGATTGATCCCGAGCTAGTTTTGGCTACTAGTTTAGATGCTGATTCTCACATAGATAAATACTTTTACCACAACCTATCTTACAGATTTTGTTTAGAAGAGGATAGATTTAGAAGAGGATTCCAACCAGTGCATAGTTACTCCAACAATTTTTTTCAGACAGGTATTTGGTCTAGGCAAGTAGCGGCCCAAACCACGCTTCATAATATGAGTCAATTGGCACTTGAAGAAGAAGTCACTTTTTTTGCTATTTATAGTGTGCCTTTAGTAGTCTTACAACAAGTAGATTTTTGGGTCAGAGAAGTAATTGCCGAAGACTCGCTTTTATTTATAAAATGCCTTATTCATTTCAACGGAAACTTTAAAGTAGTACCTTTCTACGGAGTCTTTGAAGGAGATGCAGTAGAAGCTGACGACTATTTTGAAACAATATATAATCAGTATAAGCAGCTTCAGAGATGGGCTTGGGGCGGTATTGAAGGATTTCCATATTTATTTAAAAGATTTTTTTGGGATAAAGAAAAGTCTGATATAGATATTAGAATTAGACTCAAGTGGGCTTTTCTGCTTTTCACTAATCATTTTTTTTGGTCCTCATCCCCAATTTTATTTTCTGCGGGTATAATCTTACCTCAACTTGCCGGTGGAGATTTGTTTAGATCAAAACCCATTTCCCAAAATTTATCTTTATTTTCTCAGTACTTTGCCTGGGTTAGCTTTGCTTTCCTAGCAATTTTTACATACATTACTATATTTTACATTGGCCAAAAAGCTACGAAAAATATTGATGTCAAATGGTATCATTGGGCCTTAGTTATCCTGCAATGCCTTACTTCCCCCCTTATCTACTGTGTCATGGGTATTCCGGCACTAGATGCTCAGATTAGAGGTATTTTTGGTAGATATCTAACCTATTTAGTTACACCGAAAAAATAAGAAAATAAATTTAAGAGTATGAAAGTTAATCTGAATTCTACAAAAAATGAATACGAGTCCAAATATCAACAAACACACAGAAAAACTTATTATTTACCTTATAAAAATGGGCTGAATAATTTAGATTTAGACATATCAGATGGCTCCAACCAGAAATCTCAATCGGAAAAACCAAAAAAATGGGGAGGATATCTATTTTTACTTATTTTAGCACCGCTAATTTTATTAATTTTTTTATCAACGACAGTTTTAAACAACCAAAAACAATACAACCAATCAGTTCAAAGCTGTAAATCTCTACTTCAGGAAGCCAAGCAACAAGGTTTAAACATTGCAGACCTGAATTGTCCTGAGAATCAGATTAGTCTAACTTCTTTCACTAAAACAATTGACTACGAACCTTATTTTGAAAACCAAAAAGTATTAAAAGATCGTGAGAAAACAATACAAACTGAGATTGACATTGTAAATCAGAAGATAGCAAGTACTCAAAATCAATTGAAGTTACTTCAAGTAAATTATTCTGAGAAAATTACCGAGCCCCAACCTAACAAAAATCTAGCAATTTATTTTGAAAATCAAAAACAGTATCTGGAAAACATCGGTATTTTACTAAATGAATCTAAAACAAAAATCAATAACTCTATACAAATTTACTCAACCTTAATCAGTTACGGTGACAAATTGCAATTACAAAATCAACAACAATTTTTAAGTCAGTACACCAAATCAAGTGAGGATGAAAAAATTAAAGGATATCAAGAATTAATAAAAAAGATTGAAGAATTGCAAACGTTACTGGAAAAAAGTAATCCCACAGAGGAGGTAAAAGATCTGCTAAAATTTAAATTTTTCACTGGAGCGGCATTTAAGGATTTATATGAACAAATGGCGTACAAAAATGTTGCCCAAACCAGTCAGAATTTCAATATTACCGGAGATGTTCAAGCAGACAAGCATATTGTTAATTTAGCTGAAAAAAGAGGCTACAAGAAGAGAAAACAAGCTTTTGAATCGGTTTTACAATCTGTTGATGGTGAAAAGTTACAATCTGAGGCAAAACAAGCCTGGTTAGACATGAAAGCTGCTGCACTTAATGATGGGATTAAACTTGGTTTAGTCTCCGGCTATCGTTCGGTATCAGTCCAACAGGATTTATTTAAATCGCGGTTTGAAGAAGCCAGCAAAAAAGACAATAAACAACTGTACACTCCGGATGAAATAGTTCGAGGAGATGCGGACGCTGTAATAGATAAAGTACTGCAAATGAGCTCGGTACCCAATTACTCCAGGCATCACACAGGATTTACTATTGATATAAAAGATGCTAATGATAAAAATAGCTTCACCCAATTTAAAGATACTAAAGGGTATGAATGGATAATGAGAAATAATTATTTAAATGCTAAAAAATTCGGATTTATTCCAAGCTACCCGGCAGGTCAAAATAATGTTGGCCCGGAACCTGAGGAATGGGAATATGTTTGGGTCGGTAAAAATCTAGTAGAATTTAAGCAATAATCTAGTCTGTATTGGCTATTAAAAACTACCCTGAAGTCAACTAAAAAAGCATTTATTTTAGCTCTTCAACCCAGTATTTTCCTAAAAATTGTATTTTCCTAAAAATTTGCTAGCCAACATTATTTTTCTGTGCTATAATTCTATAAACAAAGATATAAAGCAGACTTGATGACAGCAAATACTTACAGCGATGGATTTCCGTTAACACCTTTAGAGGCAATAGAGTTTTCATACTTTTTGTCTGAGGGTGAAAAACAGGAATGGAGGGAATGGCTTCAAACTGCTACTATTGAGCAACAAAATGAGCTTGTGGATATTCTCCACTCAATGTGGCTTGATAACCAGAAGCAAACTGTTCCGACTGCTTTCAATCCAAATAATAATCAACAAACGCAACAACAACCCGGGCTTTCTCAAGCACCTCCTAGTAATGCTTTTAATGTCTTCCCTCAAACTGACAACGCAAATTTTAATCAAGGTTTTAATAATAATTTTCAAAATTTTAACCCTGGTATAAATCCTACACCACCTGCACAAGATGGATTAAATCATTTTGATTTTAACAATCCTCAAGTTTTCCCAAGCTCTCAGCAATCTCAACAGTTTAATCCAAATCAAGGTTTTAACCAAAGTTCGACTCCAACACTAAATCAAATTCCAAATCAGACCTCAATTTACCCGAACCAAGGTTTAAATAATCAGCTTCCAAATTTCAATTTTAATCCTAACAGTCCTGAGCTACAAAATTACTCAACCTCACAAACTATCCAAAATCCGGAATCTCATATAAACAATTCTCAATCTGGTTTTGCTCAACCTACCATACCTACTATTACAACTCCAACTAACGATTTTAATTTTGACAACTCCGGCACTTCATCTTTTTCAAATCAACAACAAAATGATAGCAGCAATTTTGAAGATCACTTTTCCAATTTTAGTTTTGCTACCGACGACGTTCCCGATCAACCTCAGTTTGATGATAGTTTTCAAGCTCCCAATTTAAGTGTACCCCAGATTAGCGCTACAGGATCAAATCGTACGGGAAATACTTTTGGGGGTCCGTCTAATAAAACAACCACTTCAGCTAACTTAATTGATTTGGATGATTATGAAGATGAAGATGATGACGGTTACTCAAAAGATCAGCATCCACTTTCACAGCCCATTATGGACCATGTCGGAGATGATCAAGAGGAAGCCTTGAGAAAAATGGCCAATACTAAGTATAGCCCTAATCCTCTTCTGGATGATGACACACCCGCATTGGAAGAATTTGTATATAAAAATGCAGATGCTGAAAAGCCCGACAGCACAAGTAATAAAAATAAAAACAACCAGTCAAAAAATACTCAAAATAAAGGCAGAAACGATAGGGACAATCAAAATGACAAACCGGAAAAACAGAAACCTAATGAGAATGTAAAAGAAGAGAAAAAGAAAGCATTTTTAAACGCTAGCCAGATTAAGCAATCCGGTACTAAAGATGCTTTGGAAGAACTTTACAAAACTTATCAAGGCAGTAGAGAAAAAAGATCTAGCTCACTAAATGAATTTGAAGAAAAGCAATCTATATTCTTTGATAAAATGATGCAGATAATGCTCAATTTCGAAGATGTGGGTAATTATTACGAAGCATTGATTGAAAAAATAATCGAAGTAAATGATAAGGTAGTCGAGCAAGCGAAAGATATTCAAATATTGAAAAATAGTTCACAAAGTCGAGGTGGGGTAAGTTTACAAGATCAAATTGATGAACTTAATGATGAAATTGATAGGGTAAATAGAGATTTAAGAGTTGTTAGAGGGGATCAAAGAAAAAAATATGATGAGGTGAGCGGTCAATTAGCTGCTTTTGGTGCTGATGTTTACAGGCAAGATGGTGTAATGCAAAAACTTGATTTAATGAAAGCTGATATAATTCAATTACAGCAAAAACTTAATATAAATACCGATTTTAAGCCAAAACAAGGTAATAATCAGCCTAAGCAAAATCAACAAAAGAGGTCTAATCAAGATTTTAGAAACAAAAATAATAATCAAAGCCAAAGCCAAAATGAGCCATCAGACTTTTCAGAACTTAGTGATATTGAAGAATTTTAAATTGACAAAATTTTCGGTACAGCTTAAAAAATAGTAAATGCCAAATACTGATCTAAGTAAAGAACATGTTCTTGATAAATTTAGTATCATTTTATATGTAATAATGTTTTTTTGCATAATGGTATCAGTTATTTTTATTCTGGGCATCAGTATCAACCTTGTAAAAATGAATTTTAGATTTTAATATTGTGAATTTACTGACATCTCTATATTTGGAAGCAGCCAAAATCTTAAGTTATACAGCTCTATCTTTTTTGATAGCTATGTGGTGGGCGCCTAGCCTGATTAGCTTGTTAAAATGGTTGAAATTTTGGAAAAAGAAAAGTAGGGAAATTGCTACAACGGGTGAAAAATTCGAAGTTACCAAAAGTTTTTATGCACAAGATGAGGCCAAATTGCAAGTGCCTAGGGCAGGGGGCCTTTTAATATGGATAACTACTCTCAGTTTTGCCACATTTTTTTGGATTGTTTTAAAAATAGAACCAAATAGTAAATTTAGTCAGTTTTTAAATTTTGTATCAAGAAAAGAAACATTTATACCACTAGGAACACTTTTTTTTGGATCAATTGTAGGGTTTATTGATGATGCGTTAGCTACTCTTGAAAATGGAGGAAACTACAAGGCAGGCGGGTTAAAGCTGAGTCATAGAGTAATTTTGGTCTGTATTTTAAGTTTATTAATTGGATTTTGGTTCTTTTTAAAGCTGAATTTAAATGATATTACTTTAATCCCGGGGTATTTAAATTTAACACATTTACAAATTCCCGGTGTTACAACAAATTGGGTTGTGATACCTGCTGTAGTTATTGTTTTGTTATCACTTTGGAGTAGTTCTGTTATTGATGGCTTCGATGGTTTGGCTACAGGTACTTTTATTCCAATTTATCTCTGTTTTGCGGGTATTGCCTTTGCAAGAGGCTTTTATGATATCTCAACTCTCTTAATGGTAATGGTTGGAGCGATGACTGCCTATTTATGGTACAATATACCTCCAGCTAGATTTATTATGGGGGAGACAGGGAGTATGGGAATACTGTTGATGCTAGGTGTAGTGGCTTTTCTAATAGATGCGGTATATATTATACCGATTGCAGGACTTATGCTTGTACTTACTTCTGCTTCAGACGTAATCCAGATTTTCTCTAAAAAAGTATTCAAAAGAAAAGTATTTTTGGCTGCTCCGCTGCATCACCACTTAGAGGCTATTGGTTGGCAAAGAAATCAGATTACTATGAGGTATTGGTTAGTTTCTCTAATGTGCTCTGTACTTGGTTTAGCTGTAGGGTTATTAGTTAGGTAATAATATAAGCTAGGCGTCCTTATATTAAAAATAGAGTAATCTGTATTATTACTGTATTGCGATAAAATAATCAGTGTTTGATTCAGTGAACTAGAGTGTGATTTAGTTAATAATAAAAACAGTCCTTCAATAATCAGATTTTACAATTTTGAAACACATTTTCTAAGATTAATTTGAATATAAATTACAAGTTTTTCACTTTTATTAAAATAATTATAGTCATTTAGTATAGATAATTACTAAGCTAAAAGTTTTCCTTATAATATTTCTTGACAAATCTAATTTTTTTCTATATAATATAACTAATCTAAAACAGATTAATTTTACAGCTACCTTAGAACCCGGCAGGGAAAAACAAAAGCTACTATCAACACAATGGTGACTTCTGTTTCTGCCTGTACCTTAGTAATAATCGGTGTTTGCTGAAACATTGGTATTACAAAAACAAAAATATAATAACACAAAAACATAAAAATTTTAACAAAAACAAAACCAACTTAAAAACAAAAATACAAAAATTATTTAATGGGTCTGGGTAGAAAAAAATCAGCCGAAGTTAGTGTTAAAAAACTAACCCGTATCTCGAGGGTAACTGCCTGTACTTGTTTAAAACTTTTGGGGCTTAGTTACCCTTTTTTTGTTGCCCAAATAATTTAAAATTAAACCCAATTAGTACATTTTTAGACAAATTTTATATTCTCCACCTAGCGTGGAGTATTTTTTTGGCTTAATTTTCTAATTTATTAACTTGCTTCACTTTTTATAAATATTTAATAAAATAAATTGCCTGCTCAAAAGGAAAATAATCTTAAATAATCTAATTTGTAGACAAGTTGTTTAGTTAATAGTTAGTAGATTTAAATGGGAGGTAGGCCCAAGGTACATTAATTTGCGAAAAAACCTGTTAGATTGCCCTCTTGTTGACCATAGACGTGATACCTATCCAAATTTAATGGATTATCAAGATTTATTTCAAAGTTACCAATTTGTTCAATTGTGGTGTAACCTGTTTTGTAACCAATTTCACGAGCAAGCTTAATTGTTTTTGAGTCAAAAGCGCCATATGGATATACAATTGTTGAAATTTCCATATTTAACTCCTTCTCTAAAAAGCTTTTGCTTTCTTTAAGCTCGGATATTATTTGCTGTTCTGATAGTCTTATTTTAGAGCCAAATTCTAAACAATTACTTGTATTTATTGCTTTACTATTTTCGGGCTTTATAAATATCTTAAGTCTTTGACCAAATTCTAAATTGGATGATAAAGTACAGTGATTTGATGTGTGAGAATCAATGCCCATATTTCTTTTTTTGAGCACTTTGATCTGATCCAAGCTCATATAGTCAGGTTTGCCGATAGCACTTGTAATTATTGCAAAATTAGCTTTAAAATTATATTTCTCAAGAATTGGTAGAGCGGTATCAAAACTGTCAGAAAAACCATCATCGATAGTTATGATTATAGGATTATTTGGGAGAGGTTTTTGATTTTCAATATAATCCACCAAGTCTTTACTTAAAATCGGATTATAGTTTTTCTCTTTTAAATAAACCATCTGTTTCTCAAAAATTTCTGGGCCTACCTTCAAATCAAAGCTAATTTTGTTCTCGCTTTGTAGATTAGAATAACTTATATGATGATAGGTAAGAATTGGTATCCGTAGGGTTTTTCTGGATTTTTTATTAAACTGTAGAAGTAAAACTGGTACTACAATCAGTAAGCAAATTAAGAAAATAGATAGAATTTTAGCTAACTGTAGATTTTTTTTCATAGATTAATTCTCCAAAAATAAATAAAATGGTCCAATATAGAGCAATTGCCTGACTTTCCCATAAGTGCAAAAATACATTACCTAAAAGAATAGCTACAAAAGCCAAGATTATGCTAAATTTTTGTATATTATAGTTTTTATGTATGAGAAATTTGTGTACCGGTATGAGTATTAGAGCTAAATACATTATGAAATACAATATGCCTCCATTTAAAATTAGTTGAATGTACCAACTTTCAGGTATGGTAAGACGTGTATTTAAAAATTGCCATTTGGAAGCTACAAAGCTATTTTCTGTCACAAGCCTCTCGGCCAAAATATTGTAATAATTTATTTTAGCTGCAGGCCCACTCATACCAAGTCCATAACCATGTAAAAATACAAAGTGATTCTGGTTTATAATATCCAGCCCGACTAAGATGGATCTGCTATGTCCCGCAGTTGAAGAAGGCTTGGCTATATAGTTGGGTGCTGAGTACAACTGTTCCTCAGAAATTTTTAAAAATTGTTTGCTCCCTACAATCGTTCCACAAAAAACAAGAATACAGGCTGAAAGTATCAAAATGGGTTTAATGACCTCTATTTTAGCAAATTTAAGTAGAAATCTAGTTAGCAAAATATAAAAAATAAGCAATATAGCGGAAGCTGCAAGGCCAAACCAGGCAAATCTTGCAAGACTTAGAACTATAAAAATAATCCAAATACATAAAGTACCTATACCAAAAGTTTTGGATATACTGTTTTTAGATTTTGATGTGAAGTTTATCAAAAAAGGTAAGACTAAGATGAGGTATCCGGCGAAGTGATTAGGGTTTCCAAAAACTCCTGCAAAGCTACATGTTTTAGCTCTAAAATCTATTAGATGACAGCTTATAGGTGCTGTATCACTATTTATTTTTGAAAAACCTATTTGATTAAAAAATGTTTCCTGGCCGATAACCAAGCTAACTATGAAAATTAAAATAATAGCAAGATAGCCAACTAAAACATAATTTACTAAGTTCTTTTTAAGAATTTTTAGATCAGGAGTAGTTAGATTATACCAGGAAACGAGAATAGCAAAAAACCATAGCCATAACAACTCAAATCTGAAACCTATTATGAAAATATTAAGTTTTAAATGATTTAAGATAAGTGATGTAAACGTGATGTATAGTGTTAAAAACGCAATTAAAATACCTGGCCAAATAGATTTAAAAGTTTCTATGATAGTTGGCTTCTTTACAAATATGGTTTTTATACTATCAGCTACACAAAATAAGACTGTTAGAAGTATAATAATTTCTTTCCAGAAAACTAGTAACTCAAATTGATTTTTAGTTAAAAGTAGCGTAATTATGGTCTGTACAGGCAATAGAGCAGCAAAAAGAAGTATAAATTGCTGTATATATTTTGAATACATAAAACCTTACTATTAATAGGTAAATAGCCTTATGTGATTAGTTAGCTTCTACTTCCACCTCTTGTTTTCCTAAAACTCGATCAAATAACCAGCTAGCGCCTTTACTCCTCATCAATCTGTCAAAAGCGATTTCATGATAGTACTCGTGCTCAGCATTTTTTCTAATATTGTATTCATCCGGCTTTTTCTCCATCTCATGAGCTACAGTTTCTAATTGCTCAGTAGTAATTTTATCTTCAATCTTTAATTCGTAAATAGTCCTTAAGATAAATACCCATTTAAACTCTTTTTTTACGTAATCGTTTATCTTGTTTTTAATCTCAACACCGTCGTCAATCACTTTACCTTTAGTATCACTAATACCACTGGAAAGGAAAATCTCACCAAGACTTTGTCCTGTACTTTCAGCTTGTTGTTGTAATGTTTTTAAAATCCTATTTTGTTCAGCTTCCATTCTATCCTCTGGTAAACTGAAATCAGGTACTACTTTCAAAGTATCTTGAATTAATTGTTTTCTTTGTAAATCCTCTTCAATTACTTTTGTCTCTTGATCGTAATAGTTAGCCAAAAATTCTTGCAACTTTTCTTTATTTTCAAATTGTTTTTTAGCATTTTCAGTCTTCTCAAAAAGCTCATCAAGATTTGTATAAGTTGGCTTTAGTATCTTTTTCACTTTAACTTTGTATTTAACACTAGAAGTTTTTTTACCTGTACTTGTAGGTACTTTGATACTAAATTCTTTATCTTCATCAAGCTTTAGACCGATTAAATTAGATTGAAAATCTTCAGGTAATTCATCTGTACCTAAGGTATATGAAACATCTTTTAATTCTCTTGGCTCGGAGTCCTTAACTTCCTCAGTCAAATCTACAGTGACTTTATCAAATTTTTCTACAGCCTCAGTACTTTCAGCATAACTATTCAGTCCGGCTAAAAATTTATTTTCTTCTCTGCTCACAAAACTTTCTTTGGACAATCTTTCAGGCATGTCTTCAACTTTAATCTCCGGTTTCTTAAGTTTTTCAAGACCAGATAAATCAACTTTAGGAAGTAAATTTAGCATAATTCTAAATTTGAAACCTTCAGCTGTTTCTACAGTATGTTCAGGGTCGGTATCCACTGTTTGGCTTTGGATGATTCTATCTTCTTTAGCTAAATTTTCTTTGATATCTTTTACTGCTTCACTACCGTATTTGGAAATAGTTTCTTGAAAAATTGTATCTTCTACAGCTGCAACATTTACATTCTTTAGGGCTAATTCAGCTGGTGCTTTACCTTTTCTAAAACCGGGTACCTCTACATTGCTTAAAATTTGGTTTGTAAGTTTAGCTTTCCAAGGATTGTAGGTTTCTGCTTCAACAATATAATCAACAACATATGTTAAATCGTCAGCAAATTCGTTTTTAAGAACTTTAGGCATAATATATTAAAACTGCCCTTTTCAGCGCTTTTTGTCAAGAGTGTAGATTGCAAGCTTCAAAACATGACTAGATAGATATATTTATCTCACATATGCTATAAATTTTTGTAAATATGGTTATTTCATTGACAAATGCTAACAGATTCTTTAAAAAATATGTACTAAATGATATATTTATGTGTGGTATTGTAGGTTATTATGGAAATCCGGAAAAAATAATTGCTACTTTGGTTGGCGGCCTAAGACGTTTAGAATACAGGGGTTATGATTCTTCAGGAGTTGCAGTAATTGATTTGGATAGTCAAGTTTATACTCGTAAGGCAGTGGGCAAGATTGTAAACTTGGAAGAAAAGTTGGATTTTGATAATAATTTAAGATTTGGGAAAATTGGTATTGCACACACCCGTTGGGCTACGCATGGTGTACCAAGTGAGGCAAACGCTCACCCTCATACTAGTTTTGATCAAAAAATTTGGGTAGTGCATAATGGTATTTTTGAAAATTATCAGGAATTAAAAGCTGATTTGGAAAAACAGGGGATTCAATTCAAAAGTCAGACTGATACTGAAGTAATAGCTAATTTAATCTCAGTCAACTATAGTGGAGATTTGGCTGCTGCGGTCAGAATTGCACTTAGTAAAGTAAAAGGGGCTTTTGCACTTGGTATATTTTGTGTAGATGAACCTGACAGATTAATTGCAGTTAAATTAAGTGCTCCCTTGGTTCTTGGATTAAAAGATAATGAATATATTATTGCTTCTGATGTGAGCGCAATTATTTCTTTGACTCGAGATGTAATTTATTTAGAAGATGGTGAAATGGTAGATATAAATAATGGTAGCTACCAAATTTCAGATTTTGTGGGAAGTGGGAGGCAAAAACAAATTCAAAATATTGACTGGACTGAGGAAGAAGCAGGAAAAGAAGGGTATGAGCATTTCCTACTCAAAGAAATTATGGAACAGCCTAAATCTGTTGAAGATACAATTAGGGGTAGATTGCTTAGGGAAACAGGAGAGATAAAATTTGGTGGTTTGATTGATATAGAGGATAGACTAAAAAACATAAATAAAGTAATTTTGATTGGGGTAGGAACTTCTTATTATGCAGCAAAACTTGGAGAAATGTATTTTGAAGAACTGACCGGGATTTCGGCCAAGGCTGAGATGAGCCCGGAATTTAGGTACAAAACTACAGTAGTTGATAAAAATACTTGGGTGATTGTCCTAAGCCAGTCCGGGGAAACTGCAGATACTATTGCTGCATTGCAAGAAGCTAAAAAGAGAGGGGTACTAGTGACAGGTATAGTAAACACAGTTGGTTCAACTATCTCTAGAATGACTGAGGCCGGTGTATATAATCATATCGGTCCTGAAATTTCCGTAGCTTCAACGAAAGCTTTTACCTCACAAAGTTTGCTGTTACTGATGCATGCAATTTTTTTGGGACGGCTAGGAGGTTTAAATTTATCCAAAGCTCAACAACTTATTGGTGAAATTGAGAAATTACCGGATTTAATATCTAAAACTTTGAAGAAAAATGAAGAGATTTTGGCTCTAGCAAAAAAATATTATGATGCAATAAACATGTTTTATTTGGGTAGAAAATTTAATTATCCAATTGCACTAGAAGGGGCATTAAAAATCAAAGAAATTAGTTATATCCACTCCGAGGGTCTGAGTGGTGGGGAACTAAAACACGGTTTTATTGCGCTTATTGATGAGAAAATGCCTACTATTGCTTTAGCTACAGAAGATTCAGTTTATGAAAAGATGCTAAGTAATTTGGAAGAAATTAAGGCTAGGGGTGGGGAGATTGTAGCTGTTGCTTCCGAGGGTGATAAAAACATTCATAAAATTACCGACAACATTATCTTTGTGCCTAAAACGCTGGAGGAATTACAACCTTTGATTAATAATGTAGTTTTGCAACTATTTGCTTATCACTGTAGTAACTTAAAAGGTTTGGATGTTGATAAACCCAGGAATTTGGCTAAAAGCGTGACGGTTGAGTAAATACCCAGGTTAAGTTGATATTATATTTACTTATTCTAAACCTGAAGATCACTTTAAGTGTTTATTAAGTGTTTAATAGCCTCTTGTATTTGATGATCAAAATTATTATCCATATTTATCACTTTAAAACCATATTTTCTAGATTCTTCTTCAAAAAATTTTCCGTACTTGCAAATCATTTTTGCAATTTTGCTATATGTTTCTTCATTAATCGTTCTTTCGATTATCCAATTATTTGGTGTTGTGCTTTTTTTAATGCTACTTATAAACTTTGATTCATCAGTTTTGATAAGAGAAATACTTTTAACTCTATTAGGATATTTTAAGGTTAATTCAGCAACTAGTTTAGGTTCAATATGGTAACCTTCAACTATAAAATCGTTGCCGTCTGCGATCTCGCAAATCGTAAACATATCAATTGCTGGATAAGAAGTTTTTGCCTGTACTTGATAAGCTTGGATAATTTCATCTATTGAATATTGAGAGTATTTTTCGTCATTACTTTTTCCTCTTTGATAGATTGTAGGAAATTTTTCTGGATAATCATTCTCATCTATGTACGGTTTTATAACAACTTGAAGAGTATCGGTTGATATCCAAGGAATACCTTCCAGTTTTGACAATGTTTTTGCTAGAGTTGTTTTACCACATTTTGGTGGGCCTCCAATCAAATATATCATATACCTAGTGTGATAAGTAAGTTCTAAATATTTGTAAAGAAGGTCCTCAATGTTTCTATAAAAAATAGCTCTTTAATTTAAGTTTGGTACCCTTATAAGATAACAAGCCTTACCGACAATTTAATAATATCTGATGCCTGTGATTGTCTAAAAATCAAATAAAATCCTTTTGACATGATTTAAGATCTATCTTATGTTAAAAGCATGTTACTTGCCAGAACTTACTCCCATCACTCACTTCTATCAGCCGTACCTAAAATCAAAGATTTGATTAAAAATGCTAAAGCTAAGGGCTATACAAGTGTGGCTCTAACTGATGAAGAGACCGGTTCAGGGTTGATAGAGTTTTATGATACATGTAAAGCATTGGAAGTCAAACCCGTTCTTGGAGTAACTTTAAAAATGCCAAATATTTCCGGAGGTGAGATTTCTTTTGGAAGTAATAAACATTTTAGTAAAGTTGGAATTTTAGCAAAAGACGAGTCGGGTTACAAAGCACTACTGGAATTGATTAGTATTGCGAGAACTGTGCAAGAAACACCTACATATCATATTAGTTTGGAAAATATAGCAGAACAAATCAAGAAAAATAGACACTTATTTGTAGTACTTGCTGGGAATGATCATGAGATAATTAGCAGTATTAAAAATAACGATTTAAAAGCTACAGAAAAAATTCTAAATAGTTACATAGATTGTGTTGGCAAAGAAAATATTTTGGTAGAATTAGCTTTTGCTTTGAGAGATCAAGCTATTGAAGAAGTTAAAGATATAAATATTAAATTAAGCAGTTTGTGTGATAAACATAATGTAAGATATATAATTTCTCCGGCACCTAGGTATCTCGAACCTGAAGATGAAGAAATTTTTCGTACAGTGTTAGCCATCAGAAATCAAAAAAGACTAAATGATATTAGTTTAACTAGAGATTTTTATATTCCCAGCCTTGAAGAATTGCAAAAAACTTATGAGTACTTACCTAACATTACCGACACTTCTAGTATTGAGGAGGAGATAAATATTGATATTCGTGTAGACTATGCCTCTAAAGCGTCCGAAGCATTTTTTCCTCCTGTAGATTTACCTAAAGGACAGACTGACACAAATAAATTAAAGTGGCAGAGTTACATTGGTTTAATGCATAAGTTTGATCCTGAGAAACCCGATTATGACGAATGTGTGGCTAGATTTCCTTTTGAAAAATTGTCTGAATTGATTGAGCACTGCAGACAAATTAATCTTGATCCTAAAGTTTTAACTAGCTATCCTAAAGAATATTTCATAAAGTACACAATACAAAATTATTTTGATCAGATTGAAAAAGAACTACAGATTTTGGAAGATAAGGGTTTTTCCAGATATATTTTAGTAATTGCCGATTTAGCCCAATTTTGCCGTAAGAACAGCATTGTGGCTAGTGCTAGGGGCTCCGGAGTTGGGTCTTTGATTGGGTATTTAAATGACATTTCTACCCTGGATACTGTTTACTATAAAATTCCATTTGAAAGATTTTTAAATCCTTTGAGGCCTTCTGCACCCGATATTGATTTGGATGTAGCTGACGATCAGCGCGAGACAGTAATTAGATATTTAATTGAAAAGTATGGGAATGATAGAGTTTGCCAGATAATTACCTTTGGAGGAATGCTTCCAAGGGCCTGTATTAGAGATGTAGGTAGAGTCCTGGGCGTGTCGTATCGTAAGTGTGATCAGATTGCCAAACTCGTGCCAAAACCTCCTTTTGGTAAAAAAGCTAGTTTTGAATTTGCCTTCATTACCTCGGCTGAATTTAGAGATTTGTATGAAAAAGACCAAGAGGCTCAAAGAATTATTGATATTGCAAAAAAGCTTGAAGGTAATTACCGCCACGCTTCAGTACATGCTGCAGCCGTGCTTGTAACACCAACCCCAACAACTGATTACACACCGGTTCAATGGGATTCAGAACATAACATGTTGATTTCCCAATATGATTGGCATGATGCGGAAAAAGTGGGAATTTTACCATGTAAGATTGATGTTTTGGGTATTACAAATTATTCAATTTTAGGAAATAGTATTAAAATTGCCGATAGTAGGAAAAATATAAATATAGATTTATTTAGTCTGAATTTAAATGATAAAAAAGTTTATGATTTACTTACTAAAGGTAGAACTATGGGAGTATTTCAACTATCCTCGGCAGCAATGACAAAGTATTTAACAGAACTAAAGCCCACAAAAGTGGAAGATTTAATGGCCATGGTAGCGCTGTATCGTCCGGGTCCTATGGCCAACATTCCCGAATTCATTAAGCGAAAAAATAATGCTAAGTATGTGAGTTATTATGTACCTGAAATGCAAGAGTGGATGGAAGGGACTTATGGTATATTGGTTTATCAGGAGGACATTATGTATACCTTCGTAAATTTGGCGGGTTATACATTCGGTGAGGCTGACAATGTACGTAGGGCCATGGGTAAAAAGATAAAATCGGTGCTTGATGCGGAATACCCGAAATTTTTGGAAGGATGTAAAAAAAGAAATATTGATGAAGAGAAAGTGAAAAACTTATGGGATTTGATTATTCCGTTTGCTGACTATAGTTTTAATAAAGCTCACTCAGGTGCTTATGGAATTGCAGCTTATTGGACGGCCTACATGAAAGCCAATTATCCTGCTGAGTTCATGACCGCACTTATGACTAGTGAAGCCAATGATTTAAATAAAATTGCTGCAGCTATACCAGAATGTGAGGAACTTGGACTAAAAGTTTTGCCCCCGGATGTAAATCAATCTTTTGACAATTTTACCATTGAAGATGATACAACAATTCGCTATGGATTTAGTAGCGTAAAAAACTTAGGTAGTGATGTTATTAAATATATGATTCAAGATAGGGAAACCGGTGGTAAATTTAGCAGTATGGAAGACTTTTTAGAGAGAGTAAGTAAATTCCAAGGATTTAATAAACGTAGTCTGGAGGCTCTTATTTGGTCAGGTTCTTTGGATAGTTTAGGACAAAAAGTGGTGAGTAAAATGAAAGATAAGATACACCAGCAGGTTGCATAATTAAGAAGGAGCTACTTAAAATACCTAGGTCAACTCTCCTACTGTACCAACTGTTCAATTTTAACCCTTCGTAATTAACACTGCGATTCCACCAATCACGAGAATTACTGTTAAGATTACAATTATAATTCTCCAATTATTGTTCTGTACCTGAGGTAAGTTTGCCTCTGTTTTTTCAGATATTTTAGGGCTGTAAATTACCTCTATTGAATCGGTTGCCTCTGGAGCAAATTTAGTGAAATCTTTGTTTACAAGCTGCACTTTGATTGTCTTGCGCCCTTTAGTAAGATCAGTTAAACCAAGTTCATTTAAAGAAAATTCAGTTTCAGGAAATATAGTTTTTCTAGGAACTTCATCTACAAATATCTGTAAATACCCGGTTTTAGGTTCATTTTGCCCTTCTTTTCGCTCGGTCAGAATAGTAAAATTACTAACCTCTAAAATAAATTTTCTATCACCATCTACATTTAGATCTGTCCTATCTTTCCTTGGCTCGACTATGCTGACTTTAGGAAGACCTACGTTTAAGGAATTGTTATAGTTTGTTTGTATGATAAATTCGGATTGGTAGGGTAAGATTTCATCTGTAGTTTTTGCCAGCACAAAAATCAACTTAGTTTGAGTGCTATCAGCAACTTTCAGTTTTTCAAAATTTAGATCTTTTGTATTGAAGCGTACTTCTGATTGTGCGTTACCCAAATCCTTACTGGAGTTGAGATTCAATGCTAGATTGGAGGGTTTTACTTCATTATAGTATACTTGCAGATGGCCTCGATTTGGCTGGTTGCTTGGCTTACTTTCCAATGCAAAATTATCTAATTTTAAAGTTACATTGTAATCTATATTTTTACCCAATACTATGCCTGTTGAAGGTTCTAAAACATTAATTTTTGGGGGGTTAACTGTATTTTTATAATTAAAATAAAACAGGACTTTAGCACCTACTTTATTGTTGGAATCTATATATACAAATAAAATCTTATTTTCTCCATCAGTTAATCTTGAAACAATTTTATCAATCCCAAGTGGGCTGTTTCCGTACTCAGTAATTAGATTTGTATCTTTGGAATCGTCGTCTTTATAAATTTTTAGATATCCGGCACCCTTTGAAGGAGTTGTTTTGTATTTTACATTTAAATCTACTCCGGACCATTTGTATTTTATGGCATCGTTTGCGGTTAAATCTCCACTGTATCTCCAGATATTTGTGCCAGCCTGTTTGGTATTCTCATCTTTTTGATCTTTTACAACCTTAGTTATACCTAAATTAATGGTATTTGTGCTGGATTGTTGAGCTAAAGTAGAAATTTGAGAGCCTGTAATCAAAAGAATAACGAGGGAAAAACCTGCCGTTAAAATTTTAGGCAAAAAATTATGCTTCAAAAACATAAACTAATATATTAAAGCTTGGACTTAAAACTAATTTAGTCAAGTAATGTTAAATTGCTGTAAAGTTATTTGTTGGAACTATATTAATTATGATCAGTATTGACTCTTACAATAAATTTTGTATATTGTTATTTTATGGCTGAGATTAAGCAATTAACAAATACTAATTATTATAATCTGACAGTACCCCAAGTTATAGATAATTTTGATTCAAGTCCAGATCAAGGATTAAATCAAGAGGAAGCAGATAGAAAGCTAGAACAGTATGGTAGTAACAGTCTAAGTCTCAAAAAAATAAAAACACCATTTCAAATGGTACTAGATCAGTTAAAAAATCCTTTGATCTTAATTTTATTATTTGTAATTGCTATTAAAACCGTTAATCTTCTAGCTGATAGTATAAACAAAAGCTTGAGCGTCCAAAGTTTGATAGAGATAATTATGGTAGCTGTGGTTGTCTTGATCAGTATTTGGGTTGGTGTTTCTCAAGAGCTTAGTGCAGAAAAATCCCTAGAAAAATTACGCTCACAGGTTAAGTTTTTCACTAGAGTATTAAGAAGTGGCAAACTAGAAGAGATAGACGCAAATCAAATCGTATATGGTGATATTCTAATATTAGAATCAGGGGATAGGGTACCTGCAGACTGTAGAGTAATAGAGTCTATAAATGGACAGGTAAATGAGTCTTTACTTACGGGGGAGTCTGAAGAAGTTGCAAAAACGTCGGATAAAATGGACAGTTTGAAGCCTATACCTGCTGAGCAAAAAAACATGATATTTGCCGGGACAAGCATGGTAGGAGGAAAAATTAAAGCCGTTGTATGTAAAATTGGACGTGAAACAGAATTTGGTAAAATTTCTCAAGAACTGGAGAATTCTAAACCTGAAGATACTAAGTTTCAAAAACAAGTTAAAAGCTTACTAACCAATCTTACTATTTTGTCGGGGGCTGCCTTTATTTTACTTGAGATTTTATATATTTTTGTGTTGAAATTAGACACACTACGATCAGTTGAAACTGGTTTAGCGCTAGTTATTTCTTTTATTCCTGAGGCTCTATCTGCCGTGACCGTGATCGTACTTTCTATTTCAGCTGCAAATTTGGTAAAAAAAGGTATAATTGTAAAAAATTTAGCTTCGGCAGAGGGGATGGGCTCGGTAAACATATTTTTAACGGATAAAACCGGAACTATTACTCAAGGTAAAATGAGTATTGAGGAGCTTTGGTTTTTGGACGGTCCAGTAAAAAGTATGGATTTTAAGGCGCATGGTACTCGGGAGTCTAAAATTTTGGAGATATTGCGTTTTTGTAACAATTCAAAAGGTGCGACTGAAGAAGCGTTGACAAATTTTGTTAAACTGCATGGTTTCGAGCCAGAATTTTTTAATCGAAAAGCCGAATATAATTACAACTCTACTACTAAAAGAATGACGGTGGTACGTGAAAACAATGGTCAACACTCTGCTTATGTGAAAGGTGCAGGAGAAGTACTGTTGGAAATGTGCCATTTTTACTATGATCATAAAAGCAATGCAGAAATTAGTTTAAACAAAGAGATCTCAAAGCAAATTTTGAATCAGATTGAAGATTATGCTTCTAAAGGATTGAGAGTTTTGCTATTGGCTTACAGAGACTATCATCCCGATCATGAGTTTGGAAATAGGGAAAAAGATGAAGCAAAATTAGTATTTACAGGTCTGATATGTCTTTTGGATCCTCTTAGAGATGAAGTGTTTGAAACTGTAGAAAAATTTAATTCAGCAGGAATTGACCTGGTAATGATAACAGGTGATCATCCTAATATTGCAGGGTATTTAGCTCAAAAAGCCGGTATAATAAAAGAGCAGGGAAACGTTATTACTGGCGCTGAATTGGAAAATTATATCACATATGAGATAAAAGATTTACCGAAAGATGTAGTAACAAAGCTTATTAATACTCATGTATTTGCTAGAGTCACTCCAAAACACAAAGAATTTCTAGTAGAACTTTTTAAAGCAAATGGTAAAATAGTTGCTATGGCCGGAGATGGGGTAAATGATGCTGTAGCTATCAAAAAAGCTAATATCGGAATTGCAGTTAAAAATGCTGTTGATTGGGTACGTGATATTGCCGGGATTGTTGTGACAGGCGGATTTGATGCACTCATCCAAGCTATTGAAGAAGGTCGCAAAATTATTTATAGAGCTAGGCTTTTTAGCCACTACCTGTTATCTGGCAATATTTCCCAAGTAGGAATTTTTGTTTTGATATCTTTAACTTCCGGTAATCCACCACTGACCTCATTGCAGCTATTGGTTATCAATCTATTAACTGATACCTTGCCGGCATTAGCATTAGCTTACGAGAAAGTTCCGGTAACCATTATGGAAGAAAAGCCTGAATCCAGTAAAACCAATTTGATAAATAAATCCATTTGGACATCTATAATTATTCAAGGATCCCTTGCAAGCTTGTTTTTGTTTCTAGTATTTGAAACTTTTGAAAATAAAGGTCTAGTATATGCCCAAACGACTGTATTTCTAGCCTATTTATGTCAAAAACTATATCGTGCTTTTACAGCCAGATCCTTCACTCAGTCTATATTTGAAATTGGTCTGTTTAGCAACAAAATGACAGTTTATTCTGTGTTTGGAAGCATATTTGTAGCCTTTATGTTGATAGGTCCGCTATCTAATTTTGTAGGTATGTCTCGGGTGAGTTTAGAGGATTTTAGATTTATAGCATTGTCAGCTTTCAGTATTCCGGTTTTTGAAGAAATTTTTAAGTTTGTTAGAAAACAGGTGGCCAAATCAAGATAGTTATTTTTATAGTTGATTGGTATTTAGATCTCAATACTATGCACATTAGTGCTTGACACTCCCAATGAATAGTGCATTATTTAGGTATCAATATGGATTACATTAAAAAGACTGATACCATACATATTTTGTCACAGCCCCTTGATCGAAAAAAAGTTGAGATTGAAGTGATTTATACTAGTGGCGGAAGTTGGTTTGAAGATGAGGCGGATAGAGGTAAAAAACATCTTTTAGAGCATTGTATTGCTTCCAGAACGAAGGATTTGAGTTTTCAAGAATTAAAAGATTACGAATATAGAGAAAATGTTATGCTTAATGCCTATACACAGCCGATTACAATGGGTTTAACAGCCAGCGGACATCATTCTGATTTTCATAAAATGGTTGATTTGCTTCTAGAAATGGCTTTTAAACCTACTTTTGAGCAGGGTATATTGGATAAGGAAAAAGAAATAGTACTTAGGGAAATCAGCGAAAGGCGTGGCGAGCCAGGCTATAGACTTCATTTTGATACAATGAAAGAGATTTTTACCGAAAATTCATATTCTAATCATGAGGTTTTAGGAGATAGTGATAGAGTTGCTGAAACTACGTTAGCTGACTTTACTAAACTGCACCTACAAAACTTGGAAAAAAGTAATATTATTGTAATGATAAGCGGTGGTGGAATTGATCTAAACTATTTAAACCAAAAGCTTGATGAATATATCGCTAAGTTGCCTGAATTAAAAAGCGAAAAAGTGAAAACACCCATAAATTTTCAGGCTAAAAATACTTTTAAAGATTTTACATACTTACCTGTAATTCATGAGCTTGCTCATAGCCATGCTGAACTAAATACCTTTCTTCCTTGCAAAATTGATTTTGAAAATAAGCCGGTATTACAAGTGTTTGAAAACTTGTTTCTAAAATATGGTGGTGTATTATATGATAGATTGAGAGATGAATTGGGGCTTGTCTATGGACTTCAAAGCAATTTTGATTACAATTTGCAAGTACTAGATATTTATTTATCTTGTGAAATTCAATATATTGAGACAATTGTAAATGAAATCAAGGCAGTATTTAGTGATTTTGAGAAACATTTTAATATTACTAAGTTTGATGAGTTCAAAAATATAATAAAGAAAAAACTGGATATTTCCCAAGATACTCTAGGTGCATCTACAAATTTTACTTTAAGTATGCTTAGAATATATGGAACTCCCGAGAATTATGATGATTACGCAGAAAGATTGCTAAAAGTGACCGAAAAAGACATTAGAGAAGTTTACGACTACATCCAAAGTAATCTTAAAAATATCAAAATTGTAGTTGTTAGCAAAGATGCTGAGATCGAAAAAATTAAGGAGATGAAGTTCTAGTTTAACTTTGCTGCTATAATCGTAATTATTTCTTTATAGTAAATCAACTACTTACTTAACCCCTTCCACCAGATTCCCCAGCCCCAGGCATAATCATCTATTTGCCAGCCTTCTTTTAGTACTTCTTGTCTAATTTCATCAGCTTTTTGGTAATTCTTTGTTTTCTTTGCAGTCCATCTTTCTTCAGCTAAGTTTAAGATTTCTTCAGGTAGGTTTAGTTCAAATAAATTTAATTTAAGTAATTTTGAATCAAATTCGGACAGAAGTTTATGGTCTTGGATAGATAAAATATTTTGATTTTGAATACGGTTGACTATTGTGTGTAAAAATTCTTGATACTCTTCCAAAAATTTAGGCAGATTTAAATCTTCAGTCAAAATTTCTAACCATCTATTTTTAACGGCTAGATATTTATTTTCATTCATGCTTTCCAGCTCCGGTGACTGAGCAAAAGATCGAATTTTGGCTATCTCTTTTCTAATATTAAAAAGCCTATTTTGAGATTGTTCCAATTTTTCCCATGTAAAATTCATTTGCTCATTATAGTGGTGTTCTAAAAGCATTAGGCGATATGCTAGCGGATCAAAACCTTTTTCTATTAAATCAAATACAGTATAGGTTGTACCGGAACTTTTGCTCATTTTAGCACCGTCAATTAGTACATGTTTCCAATGTAGCCAGTTTTTCGATAAATGATATCCTAAGGCCTCAGTCTGTAAAATTTCATTTTTGTGGTGCATGGAAATGTGCTCTTCACCTCCTGAGTGCACGTCAATCAAGTAAGGTTTTTCACTAAAATTTTTGCTACCACCATTAAAATGTATTTTAGTATTGGTCAAAATATCAAAAATCATTGCTACACACTCACTGTGCCATCCAGGACAGCCCCATTTTAATTCAAATTCATCATTTCTGTACTCTTCTGAATTTTTTACATCAATTATCAAATTAAATATTTCTTGGCTAAAACTTGAGCTATCCGAACTTGTATAATCGTCAAATTTCCATTTTTGTAAACTACTTTCATCTACAAATTTCCAAAGTGCAAAGTCAGCTGGATTTTTGTCGGTATTCTTTATTTCTCTACCTGTAAAATCATTATTACCTCCAGATTTGGACATTCCCGCAAATTTCTCGAGCTGCTCAATATCTGATTTATTTGCATTATGATCAAAATAAATTCCATCTTCAAGTATGTAAGCTTTTCCCATTTTTATCAAAGTTAGAGCTAAAATCATCTGCTGCTCTATAAATTCCGTAGCTTTTGGTCTAAATTTTCCTGAAGGTAGAGTAATATTTAATTGTTTTGCTTGGTCCAAATAATTATTTAAGTAAAAATTTACAATTTCCTCTACAGTTTTCCCTTCCCTTTTAGCTCCTTTTTCAATCTTATCCTCGCCATAATCACCATCACCAACTAAGTGACCCACATCAGTAATATTATGTACAAGTTCTACCTTCCAGCCTGCAAGTTCTGCCACACTTTTAAAAGTATCTGGAAACCAGGCAGCTCGCATATTTCCTATTTGTTGGGTACTGTAAACAGTTGGCCCACAGGAATACATTTTAATTACTCCTGGCACCACTGTATTTTCCGGTGAAAGAACGACATCTTTTTTTTGATATGAGTCAAAGAAGCTTATTGGGTAGATATTTTGTTCCATATTTTTGTGGTATAATTGCTCAGATTAAGTCGGAAAATCCTAATTTTGTAAAGGTTAAAATTTCAGTGAAATTATTTTTCTTAAATTGCTTTTATTCCTCAAAATAATTCTGATTTTTCAGCTCATCTGGCATACATTGTTGATCAGACTTTTTATTTTCTAAATTATGGTCATACTGATAGCCTTTTCCATAGCCTATTTCTTTCATAAATTTTGTAGGTGCATTACGGAAGTGTAGGGGAACAGGTAAATGACCATACTTTTTTATATCTGCTTTAGCTCTGGATACTGCTTCATAGCTAGAATTATTTTTTGGGCTTTTAGCTAAATACTCTGCAAGTTGGGCTAATGCAGTTTCACATTCCGGCATTCCTAGTCTTTCACAAGCGGAGTATGCTTGGTTGGCAAGTAGGAGGGCATTGGGATTAATATTTCCTATATCCTCACTAGCAAATCTAAGTAATCTTCTGGCAACGTACAATGGGTCCTCACCGGCAGCAAGCATACGCATGACCCAATATACTCCAGCCGTAGGATTACTAGATCTCAGGCTCTTGTGGACAGCCGAAATCAGATTGTAATGCTCCTCTCCATTTTTATCGTAAAGTAAACTTCGTTGAGCAGCTTGTTCAATATTTTGTCTATCAAGTTTTTCAGGATCCAAATTTTTGACTATTTCTAATGTATTTAAAGCAAACCTTAAATCTCCGTAGGACAAATCTGCAATGTAATCTAGCAACTCAATATCTATTTTCAAATTCAAGGTATCTCTAGATTTTTTGAGTACTTTTAAAATATTTTCTTTGGTATGAGGATTAAAGATAAAAACTCTACTTCGAGATAAAAGTGGTGCAATAATACTAAAACTCGGATTTTCAGTAGTGGCGCCAATCAATACTACGGTTCCGTTTTCCACATAGGGGAGCAGGGCGTCTTGTTGGGATTTATTCCAGCGGTGAATTTCATCAATAAAAATAATCGTATTTTTCCCTTGAATTCTGTTTTCCTCTGCAATCTTTATAGCTTTTTTAAAATCCTCCTTGCCCTCCATGACAGCTGAAATTGTTATTATTTCTGAGCCTGTTTCTGAAGCTACCAATCTTGCCAAAGTTGTTTTTCCACTAGCAGGCGGTCCCCAAAATACCATGCTCGGAATATTTTTAATTTTGATTAGTTGATAAATAATACCGTTTTCTCCAACTAAATGATCTTGGCCCACAAATTCTTCCAAGCTTTTTGGTCTCAATATTTCGGCTAAAGGAGTCATAAATTTAGATTACAAATTAAATAACAATTTGACAATATATCTTTCAAAGCTTACTTATGCAAAATATGTCAGATACACAAAATATTTACACATTAAGCAACGGATTAATCATTGAAGATATAATCGTAGGTACTGGAAATGAAGTGCAACAGGGAGATACAATTAAGGCTCATTACACAGGTACACTTGAAAATGGAGATTTATTTGATACTTCCAAAGGTAGAGGTAAATTTACCACCAAGATTGGGGTAGGTATGGTTATACCTGGATGGGACATAGGTATTCCAGCTCTTACTGTTGGTGAAACTAAAATTCTAGGCTTAAAAGAAGGTGGTAAAAGAAAATTGACCATTCCAGCAGCTTTAGCTTATGGGGACAATGATTTACCAGGTATTCCTGCAGGTTCTACTCTAATTTTTGAAATTGAAGACGTGGAAATTTTGAAATAGGTTTTAATCTATAGGCTGACCAACTTTTTCGGATTTCATAATTACGAATCTTTTTCCGTACTCAACAGGATCGATTCCAAGTGTCGAATATTTTGTTGAATATATTTGTACTTGCCTATTAATAAATCTTTCGGCATTATCTCTAGTTTTAAAATCTGTTCCCGATCTAGGTGTAAATCTTTTATTCGGTTCATCACTAGTTACAATATAATAACCATTTCCCTCCGGCACAAATTCATAAGGATTAGGTTGGTTTTGGCGTTGTGTATTATCGCCTGAATTCAAATTATTATAACTCTCCATACATTGTATCAAATAGCAGAATTATAATATGATGTCAAAAAATGAACAATTATAAAAAATTAATAAATCAATGTTTAAACACTATACTCCTTAACCCTCTCAACATCCTCTTTTATTTGCTCAATTAACTCATCAACTGAGTCAAAATTTTGCATGTCCCTGATTTTCTGGACTAATTCCAACTCTACTTCCTCGCCATAAATATCTTCTGAAAAATCTAAAATATAGCTTTCCACAGTCTCTTTAGTTTCACCAAAAACATAGGCAGGACCTACACTAGTAGCGGCTTTATAGATTTTGCCCTGACCTGAAATTTTTATACAAGAAATAAACACTCCGTGTTTGAGTGTTAAGTTTTCTTTGGGTAAAATATTTGCAGTGGGAAATCCGATTTGCCTACCCATTTGCCTACCTTTTACAACAGTACCCTTAATTATCATGAGGGTTTAAATAAAATTTAGAAATAATCTTTTTCTCCTCCATCTGGTCTATTTTTGTCATCAATTTGAAATTCATTTAACGCATCCAATTCAGCTGGTACACTACTAATACTGTCAAATTTATCTTCAACCTTTGCATCACTACCCCCCGATTTTACTACATTAATAAATGCTCCCCAAGTAGCCGTTCCTTCTCTAGGTACATAAATTGCTACTTCATCTCCGGGTTGTAACCCCAGCTGCTTCATGGCATAAGTCGCACTAGCTTTAAGAACTTTGATTGAATTTGCAAATTTATCTACTAAAACTACAAAGTTATCACCTTCAATAGCAAAGGTACCGGTTACTCTTTCTCTATTTACAGGTTGAATTAGCTTAAATATCTCTCTTTCAGGTGTCAAAATCCATTTCATTCTATCTCCAACTACCAGTTGGGTTTTGCTGGCATAATTTTGAGGTACTAGATATGTTTTTCCGTTATCACCGATCATGTTTTCACCGTCAAAGTGACCTTCTACAACCTCAAGTGCACCTGATTCTTCAGTATTTTTGATTGAGGAAGTAGTTCTTGTATCTGTAGTTAGTCTAACACCTCCTTTTTCCTGACCGGCTTGAAGCAATAGAGCCTTAGCGGTTTTCAAGTTTGTCTCGGCTATTTCTATTAAATTTAAAGCAGTTTCGATTTTTTTTGCTGACATATATATTTTGGTAAATTAATCTGTTTTTGTTTTATGTAAAAAAATGTTATTTTCTTGAATTGTCAAATTAAACACAGCATTGTTCTCTGAGATGATTTGTAATTAAAGCAGTATTTGCAAATTGTTTATTGTTCAAATAATTTGTATTTATCTGATAAAGCAAATCTAAAACAATCTTATTTGGTTGCAATTCAGGATGCCTTAAAGCTGTAAGCCCTGTATTAATATAACTTACAAAAAGTGGCGAGAGCATAAAATTCATAAAGTAGCTTCGCTTTATATTTAAGTCGGTTACTTTATCAAAAGCTTTAGTTAGATTTTTTGTGAAATCTTGAATAATTTGCTCCTGATTATCATTCAAACCAAAGCTTATATGTTTTGAAGTTAGCTGCTGCAATTGCGCGGGGTGATAAAAATCAAGTAAATTTTCCAATGGCTTTACTGATTCTCCTGTAATTGCTTGCGGACTTGGTGCTCCTAAAATTTGAGGTTGATTTAACACGCTTGTGCTAACTGGAGTTTTTTCTTTTTTAGGCAAGATAGCCCCTGCAATTTTATCTACAAAATTAGGCTCTTTAGTGTCACTAGGTTTTTCAGATTCAAAAAACTTGGCTCTCATGATCTGCAAGGATTGCAAGATTGCCGGAGCTTGCCCATGAGTAAGACTTTGCTGCAATTTAAGCTTTTCCAGTGGACTTAGGTTATTTAATCTTTGTATCAAAAAATTTTTATCCCCTGCGCCCAAGAAAGGAGTTTTAGAAATTAAATCAATCAAATGTTGATCCATACTAATTATAATTATGCTGTATTAAACAAATTTGGTCAATTTCTTGCCAAAACATAATTTTAAGGATATAATTAATACATACAAAATACGTGATTCGCAAATTTCTCTCCATGTTTTCAGATAAAACACTCATTGGTTTAGACATAGGTTCAGACTCCATAAAGATGGCAGAGATTGATCATGGCCAACCAAATCCTGAGCTTCATACCTATGGAGTTGCTAGGCATGCAATGGAACTTGAGGGTTACTGGGACAGTACAAAACTAAGGCAATTGTCAATTATTATTGATGATATTATGCGTGCCGGGAACTTTGTAGGAGTAAAAACTGTTATGGGTATTCAGAGTAAGGACGTTTATGTAACTACCATGGATTTTGAAGCCGGCTGGAGTAAAAAATTGATCCAAGAAGAAATAGATAAACAAGCTCCGTATTTTTTACCTTATCCACCTGACGAAATGAGATTGTCATGGAGTTTGATTGAAAATGACCCCAGAATAAAAGCCTATACGGGTAAACAGAGGGTTATTATCAATGCCTTGCCTGAGTTTGTAATTGAAAATTCTAAAAATCTGCTAGAACATGTAAATCTTGATGGATTGGCTCTAGAAAATCAAACAGTTTCACAGATTAGAGCTATTTTATCGCCTGATACCGGCAACACTTTGTTAGTAGATATTGGAGCAAATCAAACTACGTTTAGTATTGTTGTAGATGGTTTTTTACGTGCTAGCTCCCACATTGCTACAGGTGTCAGCAAGATCTCTAAAGACTTTGAAAAAACCTTAGGCTTGAGCAGTATTGTAGCAGAAGATTTTAAAAAAGATTTAAACTTGGTAAATTTGTTTGAATTACCTAAAGAACTCACCGACACTTACGCAATTATTAAAACAGAACTCAATACTTTTTACGAATTAAATAAAAAAGTTTCTCAAGCTCCTCAGAAAATTGTAGTTACGGGTGGCGGTACTATGACAGCGGGATTTTTTGAATATATTAAAAATTTTGCGGTACCTGTCTATCTTTCAAATAGTTTGAAAAATGTAAAAATCAAGCAGGAGATTATTCCTTATATCACTCCACAAAGTAATGCACTTTCATCTGCAATCGGTTTAGCTTTGAAAACTGATGTTTAAATTGGTTATTTTAGTTGGTTTGAGTAAATTTGATTAGCTTGCAAAAAAGCGTCCAAAAGAAAACAGCCAAACTCTATTACCAATATTAATTTTAAACTAATATTAAAGTAATTAAGTTCGGCTGCTTAGGCTAGTTAGACGGTTATCTTGCACAGGCTACGGTTGGCCCGCATCCCCCTCCTCCTGAGGGGAAAGTTTTTTCAAGACGTTGAATTATTTTAACGTTTGTAATTCCTTGGAGGTGCAAACGAGACTCCAATGCATGTGCTTCGTTAGTACTTAATGGTTTAGACCGAAAGCTACGGCCTTCGAGATTTTTCCATTGAACAACTGAGTATTTAATGATCCGAACTCCCGTAATTTGGAAGCCAGGACCAATCCTCGTTTCTGGTTGAGGGTAGGGAACTCTTTTAATTTGAAAATCATTCGCCATAACTTGACCTCCAGACAGGATCATACAAAAAACAATTCCAGCAAATTGATTCACTTGAAAAACTCCAAAAATATAAAACTAGCCTTTATCTCAACTTTGTAGCTGAAATAAGACAATTTACAACATAGCATAATTTTTAACCCATGTCAAAAGTATTAATTGGACTTAAATATGCACTAGTAAGTTTAATTTATTCTTTTTCCTAATGAAATTCTTAGGATTCAATTACTTATATAATTACTCTAAGCAAGATCTGGAAAATATTTGTTTGAGATGTCAGCTCTTGAATTTCTTAACCTAAATCAACAGACTTCCCGCACCGATAATACCACTATTGGTGATTTGAGCTATTTCGCATTTATCTTTAGAAAGACCTAGCTTTTCCAAATAACTGTACGTTTTTTCTTTAAACTGATAACCTTTCCAAAATAGACTTCCTTCGATCAAACAAAGCATTTTAAAATCTCCTAAACTCTGCTTTTTAAACTCATATATACCAAAAATCTGCATGGCAACTAAACTTGTAGCTCTTTCAAAAATTGTGCTTGCGAGCTCGGCCTCATCCTGGTTTTCTGATTCTGTTGAGTGACTAAGCTCTTTTGTCGTATGTAAATTGATTGGAAGACTATTTAATTTAGCCAAAATATTGAAATGTTTAGATAAGTAAGCACCTCCCACTTCTTTCTCCAAATATTGTTTGCCGGGGTTGGTAGATAGGGCATCGATAATTTTCCCGGTGTAGGTTTGCTCAAATTTATCAAAATTTCCGGACTCTACATTTATAAAAATGTTTTCTGACTCAAAAAAACCGAAATTGTATCCAGTACCTACGATCCCGCAAATTATTTCTTCCTTTTTATATTTATCACTGTACTTTGTTCCAGCTATTCCTAGTCCTACAGTGTCATTGCATACTGACACTTGAATTTTGCGTTTTTGGGTTTCAAAGATATATTCCTCCAGCATCAAACCTACAGTGTTGTGAAGCATTCCTACAAATCTATGCTCTTTAGTAGTGGAGATCAAAATACCATCAATAAAGCCCTGCCTTACAATCGGTTGCATGGGGTAGGCAAAGTTTAGGGAGACTTTAGTGACTTCAGAATGTAGTTGTTTGGCAAAGAGTTCGCAGACCAATTTTTTACTTTCTAAGTGTGGCAGCCCCTCTTTATACTTACTCAAAATTTCTATATGGCTATTAATGTTTTGTACTAAAGATGATTCAAGGTGAGACCCGCCCATCACGATCACTTGAAAAATCTCTCCTTCTTTTACAAGTCCACCTGCGGGAATCTCATTTCTAGCGTAGGCAAAGCTATTTTTGGATCCGGTACTTGCTTGGGTTAATTCGGCAATAAGATTACTTGAGATTTTTTTTAGTTGGTTCAAATCAAATAATTCAGGTTTTACTTCGAGCATACTGCAAGAAAGTCGTTGAAGTGGCTTGATTTGTCAAGAATTATAGCAATAAGGCCAAGTCTTGTTAATAAGAAAAAAATGTGCTATAATAAGCTCATAACAATCGTATGAAATACAAAAATAGAGTATCATATAAGCTACTTAGTCATGTTTTAGTACTGACAATGCTGCTTTTCCTGAATTTCTCTACACCTATCCAAACATTAAGCCAGCAGGCTATCGCAAAGCCAACTAATGAATTAAGCTCAGATCAAGAAATAGATTCTACAATTTCTAAAATTGATACCAAATTAAGCGATTTAAATGTCGACTTACACGATTCTTCCCAATTGAAAAATAATTTGAACGATCAAAAAAAGACTCTACAGAAAAATATAGATGAATTGGAGGGGATGATTGTAGATTCCAGATTGGTTATTAATAAACTCCAAGCCAGGATAGATAAAGAGCAGAAAGATATTGATAGTTTAGGAGGTGAAATGGGTCAAATGTTGAGAGAGATTGACAAAGAATCCCAGACTCCGATGCTTTTAAGATTGCTTTCCAGTCAAAATTTAGGTGAGGCAATCAGTACAGTATACTCCTATAATACAATTCAAAGCAAGGCAGAGACTTTAAGAGACGATCTTGAGAAAAAGGTTAAAGTGCTTAAAGATAAGAAAGTGGAGCAGGAAGATAGGGTAAAAAAACTTGAATCAGCATATTTTCTATCCAAAAGTAAGAGAAGTGGGCTCCAAGATCTGATTGATAAGTATGAGGGTAAGGAAAGAGATTATGAAGCAATGGTTAAAAAGCTCAGAGAGGAAAAGCAGGCTCAGGATGCTCAAGCTATAAAAAGAGAGAGTGAGAAAAAAGTAGTGAGTACAAGCACTTCCTCTTGCTGGTTTGAAGAAACTACACCACTCGGCATAGGTAAAGATGTTTTAGGTAAGCCTGTAGAGGGATCAATTAGTAGAGTGCTTGAAGGTTGTCGACATGATGCAATAGATATAGCCAATAGCATGGGTACGGAATTAAAGGCTGTATATGAAGGTGCAGTAGTCAAAAAAGGTTATGAAGGTTACGGATATGGTAATTATATTATCATAAAACATGATCTACCAAATGGAAAAAGAGTATACGCTCTCTACGGACATATGAAAGGCCAGTCTTTTCTTAGTTTGGGTGATGCCGTTACAAAAGGACAGACTATAGGATTTATGGGAAACACCGGTAATTCTACAGGTCCACACTTACATTTTGGAATGATTTCAGAATCCTACGAAAAAACCAATAATGAAGGCTGCAGAAATGGAGGCTCTAATAATAGCTATTGCTATAATCCGACTAAATATATTGATTTTTAGATAAATTAATACTTGTAATTAAAATTTTGACTAGAGAGTTTAGAAAGTCCTTTTGGTGTTTATATCTACTATTTTTCTTGAATTAATATTTTAGAAATCTCATGAAATTAAAAACCTATCATATAAATTGTTGGGAGATTGCAAATACAGATTCCTTTGACAAAATTTAGAAAACTCATCTTGTTATATTCTGTTTAATGCCTTGCACGAATGTGTAATTTAGATTAGACTCAATACAGGATTATGCTAAAGAGACTATTTAATCTTAAAAAATCAACTTTCCTTTCAATTACCTTTGCTTTTGTAATACTTTTTAACTCAATTATATTTTTAGGTTTTGGAGTCAATTCCGCAACTTATGATCAGCAAAAAAAAGAGATAGAGACAAAGAAAAGCGATCTAGCCAAAAATTTATCTAAAGCTAATGATGATTTAGAAGATGTAAGCCAATTAAGTAATACTTTATCAGGAGAAATTACCAGAAAAAATCAAAAAATTGAAGAGTCCAATCAAAACATAGTTAAAATCGATAGTTTGATCACAGAGCTTGATAAGCAAAGTGAGGTTATACAGAGCCAAAGAGTTGAAACAGTCAATCAAATTAAAAGTGTTTTAGTGGAAATGCAAAAAGAGCCTACTCCTCTACATGCATTTTTATCTAGCCAGAGTTTAGGAGATGCTTTGAGCAAATTTTACAGTTTTAGTGTATTACAAGAAAAAGCAGACGATTATAGATTAAAACTTGAAGAGACTGAAGCAGAGCTGGAAAAAAACAAACAAGATCAGCTAAAAACTAAAGAGCAGCAAGAAATCGCAAAAGGTTTGCTTATTGCAGAAAAAAGTTCTTTGGTTGAATTAAAAACTAAAACTCAAAATGATGAGGCTAAGTATCAGCAAATGAGAAATTCATTAATTGAGCAAAATAGTAAATTAGAAGCGAAATTAGCTGAAGTAGAATCTTCAAGAAAAAAAGAAATAGCCGAACAAGAGGCAAGAAGATTACAACAAGAAGAGGAAAATAGGAAAAGAAGAGCGAACGAACGAACAGTTGTGAGTAATCCGGGCGGAGGTTCAAGTGGAGGCACTGATTCTGATGGTCCGGATGATAATGATACGGGTAGTGCATCTTGTTGGTATGAAGAAGGAAGAGCATTAAATGTACCTAGCGGATATTTTGGTTCTCCTGCAAATGGTAGCTTGACTAGAGCATTTAGCGGCTGTTCCCATGACGGTGCTGATATTGCAAATGATACAGGCACTGAATTACATGCTGTAGCTAGTGGGGTGGTTGTACATAAAGGCTCATATGATGTTTCCGGTTATGGTATTTATGTTGTAGTCAAACATAATCTTCCATCAGGTCAAACAGTATATTCACAATACTCACATATGCTTTCTGAGTCACCCAGATCTGTAGGTGAAACTGTCGCTAAAGGTGCAGTAGTAGGTAGAATGGGTTGTACAGGGCTGTGTTATGGTACTCATGTCCACTTTATGCTGTATTCAGATACATATGGCCAAAATGGTCCGGGATGTAGGTTAGGTTCATCTAAATGCTACAATCCTACCAAAGTTCCCGGGATCCTGTAATCAATTTGCAAATGAATATCTTCAATAAAATCAGTTCTAAAAATTTGAGCCTACTATTTTTACTTTTTGGCTCATTATTGGCTTTAGTTCTATATTACCCTATAAGTTTAATTTTTTCAGGAAATGTAAAACTAAATCAGCAAATTGAGCTTTTTAATATAGAGCAAATTTGGTTTTTAGGCGTTGAGATACCTATTGGAAGTATTAGTGTTCGATTTTATTCGATTTGCATTTTGTTGGGACTCTTGGCAGGCTATTTTTTGACTCTTCATTTAGCCAAAAAGCATTTTATCGCAAGTACTACAATTGATCGTTTGTTTATAGGGTTGTTACTTGCAGGGTTGGTTGGAGCAAGATTATTTTATGCCCTATTTAGTCTGGATAAATTTATTCAAAATCCACTCGAAATTGCGACTGAAATTACCAGGGGGGGCATTGCTATCTACGGCGCGATTATTGCCGGAACTATACAGCTGTATTTTTATTCTAAAAAGTATAAATTTAATCTTTTTGAGCTTTTGGATGTTATTGCTCCGGGAGTTTTGATTGGTCAGGTCATAGGTAGATTCGGAAACTTTTTTAACTACGAAGCTTATGGCGGGCCTACTTCAGTATACTGGAAAATGTTTGTGCCTCAAACAGCCAATATCTATGAAGACTTCCATCAAAAATACTTTCATCCTACATTTCTATACGAGATAATACCAAATTATATTCTATTCTTAATAATTTTGGCCAACTATGATAAATTAACTCATAGGAAATCAGGTTTAGTGTTTGCAATTTATGCTATAGGCTATGGCATTATACGTTTTTTTGTTGAGTTTTTCAGATTAGATGCATTGAGAATTAATTTTCCTGAGTATTTCATACCAAAAATAGGCCCTTTCAGTTTTGAATATATCGCAGTAAGCCAAATATCCTCATTAATTTTGATTTTTGTAGGTACTTATGTAATTCTCAAAAGAAGAAAAACTATATATCTCAAAAGAAATATGAATGAAGTAAGCGTTTAAGTTTTACCCTTGTCAAAATACTTTTCCTTGTTTAACCTAAAGTTAATATAGAATTAAAAGCCTAAAAATGTTATAATAATGCGGCTAAACATTAAAAACCCTAACACAAGTTTACTTATGTACGAAAAAAAATCAAATAAAGCAAGTATAATTATTGCCGTTGTAGCAATCGGATTAGTTTTACTGGGAGTTTACTTAATCAGCGAAAGTATAAGCTCTTCAAAAAATAAAAATGACTCTAAAACAGCCCAATCATCTTCAGTAAAAAGTGAGGCTAAATCAAGTACAGTGAGTAGTACAATAACTACAGCCTCAACAAACAATAATAATAGTACCACCACAACTACAGCTACCGATTCAAACTCTGCCACAGAAGAAGATGTAACCACATCATCTACAACATCTAGCCAGGCCAGCAGCCCCGCTCCGGCTGAAACCGTAACAACACTAGCTGAAGATGAAGCGATTATTAAAGTAACTAAAGTTACGTCCGGCAGCTCTGCAACTAGATATGATATCGAAATAGTTGATACAGGTTTTAAAGATGGAACTAAGCTGAAAAAGGGTGCTACTACTTATGTAAATGTTAGTGGAGTCACTTTAACTGAAGGTAAAAGCTATAAAATTACCAGCATAACTGAGAAAGACGGAAGAATTGCGATTAATAATTTAAAAGCAGTTGAAGCCTAAGTTTGAAAGACAAAAAACTTTTACATGTCCGTTTATCCTGAAAATATTGGAATAAGATTACAAAAGGCTAGTTTTAACAACGAACAAATTGTTGATTTAAAAAATACTTTGCCGGCAAAATTAATTATAAGTGTGGATGGATTAGCTGGAGTGGGAAAGGGTACTTTGGGAAAAAATTTAAGCAAAGTGTTGGAAATCCCCCATCTTCACACGGGTTTACTCTATCGTACCTTTACATACATTTATGAGGATCAAGGTTTTGAGCTTAATAGTGAAAATACTGCCAAAGTGGCTGAGTTAGTTGATGCCAAAATTGCCAATAATTCTTTAGAAATGAGTTACAAAGGTGAGGTTTTGCACTATACTGATTTAAACAATAAATTCATTGATACAGCTCTGAATAAATATACCTCTAATCTATTACTAAGGCAAAAAGTAGATGAGTGTATGGTGGATATTGTACTGGAGCTAAAATCGCCATTTGTACTTGATGTAAGAGGTGAATCCAATCCTTACCAAACAATTCCTGAAAAAAACGGTTTTAAAGTAGTCAGACTAATTCTAGAAACTGATTTAGAAGAAAAAGTTCAGAGAAGATATTTAGATCACATAAAAATTGCTCAAGAAAAGGATCCTAATTTTCATGATACTGAGGAAAATAGACAGAAAGTTTTAAAACAGTGTAGGGAGGCAATTGTGATCAGAGACAATCAAGATTTAGAATCAATTAAAAAAACTAATATTGGCCTAATTACACCTGAGTCAGCCATTATTAACACAACAAATCTCAGTATTCATGAGGTATTGGAAACAGCGCTACACTTTATAAAAACTGAGATCAGTAGAAGTTAGTTGACAATTTTTCAAAAATCAATCTAAACTTAAGTATTATTGATAATATAAACGGGCGGTTGGCACAGCTGGTAGCGCGTCTCGTTTACACCGAGAAGGTCAGAGGTTCGAGCCCTCTACCGCCCACCATTGACATCTTTAACAACTCTGCATAGAGTTTTTTTTGTTAAGACTTTTTTAACTACTATATACCTATTAAAATAAATATTTATGTCAGACCTAATGGAATTAAATGCAACTACATTTGAAGAACTAAAGAAAACAACTGATTTAGTAATAGTCGATTTTTGGGCTACTTGGTGTCCACCTTGTAAAGTAATGGGACCAATTTTTGAAGAGTTTGCTACTCAGTCGGAATTTGCTAATTTGAAATTTATAAAATGTGACGTAGACAACAACCCAGAAATCTCAGGATTATTTGACATTTCTAGTATTCCTACGTTTGCAGTTATTAAATTTAATGGAAATGGAGGCTATGAATTAGTTGACTCTATTGTAGGGGCGTATGAAAAGGAAGTTTTTCACAAAATGATTACTGAAATAGTTGCAAAGTCTAATTCTAAATCAAGTAATGTTTTGAATCTTGATGATGCTAAACCTGAAATCAATGTAAACCCCAAAGCTGCATAATTAATGGAAATAATTTTCGCTATAATAAGCTTTATTTTTCTCTTTTTAGGACTTTGTATTGTAGTCCTTTTATCTTTTACGCTAACTAATATCTTTACAAAAAGCTATAGTTCAAAAAACGCTACAATAATTATATTATTTTTGCTGGCACTTTTTTTAATAAATGGGTTAATGTTATTTTATAGTTATACACAGCTAGTTTCAAAGATAAAAGAAAATTCAAGTAGAAACGATGTGGTTGAACTACAAAAATTTTAAGTTAAAATCTAAAATCTCAACTTGGCAGCTATCTCGGGAGCACTTTCAAATTCAGGCTCAAAAAATATTCTGATATTTCCACCATGTGAAATGACACTGTTAATTAACCATGGACCAATGTTGCTCACTTGTTTTGCATTTTCAACTGGTTTGGTAAAAACTAAATCATTATCTAGCACATAACCTTCTTGAATTAAGTCAGGTTTAATAAATAGTGTTTCAATTCTAGCTGATTGACTGGCATTGCAGATATCAGACCAGTCAGTAACAAAATGCGTGTATTTCTCTTTTGCTTGATTAAAATAGTCGTTTTTTTCTTTAGATTTTAGTGATTTTATCTCGTGGAGTACTTGGTCTTTTATTGAGTCAAATAATTGTAAGTTCTTTTCGATAAATACCACTTTAGCTTTAAATTTATAGTTGTCCAAATGATTTTTAACTGAGTCTAAAATATGTGTAAAGTTGGTTGAGTGAAAAACTACCATGTAATCGAAATCAATATTAAGACTATCTATCCTGCTGGCGATACCCTCTAAAAAATGCTTATCCTCTTCTAAAATCCACTGAGTATCTTCTCCAATGTTCCACCAACCTTGCTCTCTTTTATTGTCCATTCTTACCTCACTTTGCACCTCATCTACAATGGCATTTTTATTGTCCATAGTAAACATTTCACTCAATTCATTTTGCTCCAAGGATAAAAATCTACAACCATATCTTTGCAATTCCAAGATCAAAGTAGTTTTATCAAAATTTTGGTTGGCAATTAACTGATCTAAATCAAAATATTTGTCTATTGTACTTTCTTTAACTACGTCTAAATGTAAATTAGCATATTTTACATCAGTTTCAGGCTCCAACTCAGGATTTCCTTTAGACTCTTTATCAATTGTAAATTTACAAAATAGAGCAAAGCCTTTCTTATTGTAATCAAAATACTGTCCAAAAGCTGACAATTTATCAGCAAGATTTGTCCTTAAAAATTTGTATTCATCCAAATCAGGTGAGTTTTTCAAACATTCTAAAATTTGAGCTCTAAACTCTTCTTGTAAATTACCGCTTCGGTCTGGATTGTCACCGTAGGGAAAATAGGCTGTGAAGCAAAAACTTTTTTCGGATAAATCGTTGTATGAGCTTAAAAGTTTGTTTAGGATTGTGCTATATTCTGTTTTCATATGTATTTGTTTATTAAAACACAGATATACAAGACTACATTGAATGTGTCAAGATTTTTTTAGTTACTGATCCAAAATACCGGCAAAATTATTTATAACAATTTATATAGCAACTTAAACTGCTTTTATAGATTTGTGTGTCAGTTGATTTAGATTTTTCCTTTATCTTGTGGTCTAACTTTACCTCCACCAACTTGAAAAATTTGATCTACATTTTTAATTGTGTTTAATCTATGGGCTATGATCATTTTAGTCGTAGTTTTAGGTAAACTGTCTAGAATTTCTTGTAAAATCTGCTCTGTAACGGTATCTAAATTTGCTGTAGCCTCGTCTAAAATCAAAAAACTAGGCTCTCTTAAAATGATTCTTAAAAAGTTAATAATTTGCTTTTGACCTAAGCTGATATTTTCACTATTGTTATTTACTTGAGTTTCCAAGCCGTCCGGAAAAACTTTAATTAGATTGTATAAATTTTTGGCCTTTAAAATATCTTCAAAATTACCTTTTTCTTCAGCATCAATTTTTTTATCTTCATCAAACATTAGACTGTATTGTTTTAGGGTAGGGTTACCGTATACAATATTTTCCAAAACTGTCCCACTAAATAAATATGGTTCCTGTAAAATAAACCCGATCTCTTTATAGATATCTTCTTCAGTCCACTCTTTTAAATCTTTTTGCTGAAATATAACCTGGCCGCTATCAGGGGAATACAGTCCTGCGATCAAGCTGGCAGTAGTGCTTTTACCTTCTCCAGTTGGGCCAATAAATGCATAGCTCTTACCTTTTTCCAAACTAAAAGATACATCGTTTAAAACATACTTTTGAGTCTCATTATATCTAAAGCTTACATTTTTAAATTCTAAAATATTCATATTACTTAACTTTTAATAAGGTTTGGATACGGCTCCAAGCTGCTAAAGCCTCCTGCATATTACCCCAGATATTGCCTAGTGTTCTGAGAGGCTCATAAAATTTTTGAGTATAACTGATAAATCCGATTAAAAGACCAATACTTAAATCACCTTTAGCAAAAAGATATAGCCCAAAGGATAAAACCAAAACCTGAGCAATGTTACCTGCAAAACTGTATAGTGGATTGAAAAAACCATTTAAAATTTGAGCAAAAGTAGCTTTTTTGAAATTATCTTGATTTAGTCTATCAAACGATTGTTCCAGATACTCTCCCTTATTGAAAGCTACTAATGCCTTAAAATTGTTAAGATTTTCGTCCAAAAATGCCGTCATTTCTCCATTTGCTTTCAAACTGGCTTTGTTTTGAATATTTACTTGGCTTGAAATTAGCTGACTAATTACCACTACAAAAAAAACTGCCACCCAAACTACTGCGGCTAATTGCCAATTTAGGAAAAATATAAAAATTCCGATACCTATAAAAGTGAAAAAAGAGGAAACAAACTGAAAAATCGAACCACTTAAAAAGTTATTGAGTTTGTCTGTATCACTATTCACACGAGCAATAATATCACCGGCTTTGTTTTGTTGAAAAAAACCGACAGGCAAGTCCTGAAGCTTGGTAAATAAATTTCTTCTAAGCCTGTAAAGCACTCTTTGTGAAAGTTGTCCTACCAAAATAGTCTGTAAATAACTTACAATAGAAGTAATTATAAACATTACAACCAAGCCAATTAAAATTGCATTAAGATCTTTTAAATCGTTCCTAGCAATATATTGGTCTAAAGCAATAGACACTAATAAAGGTGTTGCAATATTGGTTCCGGAATTTATCAGTACGGCAAAAATTGAAGTGTAAAGCTTGCTCCATTCGTTGGTTAAAAGTTTACTAATTGATTCCCATTTATCATTCCAGGTATCGTTTAACTGAATTTCATTAAGATTGTATTTCTGCATATTTTGATTTTTCTGCGGTAATAAGAATGTTTATACAGTAAAACACAAAACAGCTGTTGTCAAAGGTATGGATTTTTGACAATTATATTAGTATAGGCCATAATGTTACTCATGAACAACGAGTCTAATTTTGATCGACGAGCTGCAGAAAACCGCAGCAAAGAGCTACTTATTACTACAATATCTTCAAATTTGGTTAGGATTAGTAATATACTTAAACCAAGGGAAGAAAAATCTGAATATATGCCAAGTTTGGATACATTAGAACTTGAAATTTTGAACGCCCAATCTCCTGACCTTCGTGAAAGAATTGAAAATATTAAAACTAGCTTGTCAGTTAGCGATGAAAAAAGCTTAAGTCGAATATTAAATCCAAATGATTCTTATTTAACGATTTCAAGAATTAAGTTGGAACTACCGGTCATTAATGATGAAATTGAAAAGCTAGCTTTAAGCGTAACTAGACATGGTAAAACGTTAAGTTCTGGGCTTCGAATAATAAAGCAAGATTTAGCTAATATATCTAGATTGATTAACAGTCTTTAAAAATTGAAAAAAAGTTTAAAATTTAAACTAATAATCTATCTCCATATAAACTCAATAACTTCTGAACTTTAGGGTTGATCACTATTCTACAATACCCTTGGTTTTGGTTGTTATTAAAGTAATTTTGATGATAATCCTCTGCCGGGTAAAATTTTTCTAGGGCTACAATTTCCGTAACTATAGGATCTGAATATACTTTTTCAGCTTCAGTTTTCAATTTAGATTTTTCAGCTATTTCTTTTTGCTCTTCTGTCTCATATAAAATAATTGATCTATACTGTGTACCTTCATCCGCTCCTTGTTTATTTAGAGTGGTTGGGTCGTGTAGATGCCAAAAAATTTCCAGAATTGTACTCAAGTCTATGATTCCTGGATCAAATGTAATTTGTATAACTTCGGCATGTCCTGTATTACCTGTGCAAATCTCTCTATAGGTTGGGCTTGCTGTATGTCCTCCTGCATAACCGGAAACTACTTTTAGTACTCCATTTAATCTTTGAAAAATAGCTTCTGTACACCAAAAACATCCTCCACCAAATACAATATTTTCTGTCATATTCTAAATATGAAAGTATGCTTATGTATTGGCAAGTCTTTTTGCTTAATCTTCCAAAACCTGTTGACTGGAGTAGATACTTTGATATTCCGAATTATTTTTCAAAAGCTCATCATGAGTACCAATACCAACTAGCTCTCCTTCCATCAAGACAATAATTTGATCAAAATCTTTTACAGCATCAATTTTTTGAGTAATACTAACCAAGGTTAAATTAGGATACTTATCTTGTAACCTCTGCCAAATTTCTTTTTCAGTCTGATTGTCCACTCTAGCAGTAAAATCATCTAAAAGTAGTATTTTAGGCTCAATTGCAAGACTTCTAGCAAGCATTAATCTTTGTTTCTGGCCACCTGATAAACTAGCACCTCTTTCGCTTATTTGAGTCTCCAAACCATTTTCTAAAGATTCTACAAATTCATCAAGTTTTGAAGTAAATACTGCATTATTTAAGTTTTCTTCGGAAACCAAATTAGAAAACACAATATTTTCTTTAAGGCTACCTTGAAAAACCAAACTATCCTGAAATACAATACCGATTTGACTTAATAGTTGTTTTTTACTCCACTCAGGTAACTTTACTCCATCAATCAAAATTTCTCCGCTTGTAGGGTGATTTAGACCAATTAACATTGTAAATAGCTGGGATTTACCGGCACCTGTTGGTCCTAAAATTGCTGTCCTAGATCCTGGTTTAATTTCAAAGTTTATATCTTTTAAGATATGTTTTCCATTTATTATTAGATTCAAATCTTTTACAGAAATAGCTCCTTTAATTTCCTTATCATAATTACCATCAAAGTCCTCATTTGGGGCTTCTAAAATATCTTCAATTCTTTGATATGAAATCAGACCTCTAGATAGTCCTTGGCTTGTAAAACCAAGAATAAAAATTGGCATTATAAGTAAATTGAAATATGTTATAAAACTAGCAAACTGACCAAAGGTCAAACTATTATTTACTATAAGTGAGCCACCAATAAATAAAATTAGGACAGTAGCTAGATTGGAAATTAGATTAATACTTGGGATTAGTAAAGAAAATAAAGAAATTATATTTAAACTAATACCTCTAGCCTCTCTATTTACTTTTTGGAACTTTTTTTCCTCCCAGCTTTGGCTATTTATTACTCTAACTAAACTAGAGCCGAAAATACTCTCGTTTACTACTTGGTTGACTTTGCTAATATTTTGTTGAGCTTTTCTAAAAAGAGGTGAGATTTGGCGAAAAATAACCACAAACACAATTATAATTACCGGCAAAATTGACAGTGCTATGGTTGCTAAATAAGCATTTGTAATCAATAACATTACACAAGATCCAACTAGTAGAAATACTGCAGTTAAGAGGTAAACTATACCTTGGGATATTACAGATTTTACATTGTTTACATCTGAAGTAAAAATAGTTATTAAATCACTAGCCCCATACTTATTTACAAAGCTAAAACTACTTTTAGATAATTTTTTGATTAGTTTTTCTCTGAGATCTTTGGCGATTTTTTCCGATAAATAAGTGGTAATACCTCCTTGAAGTACTGCAAGTGCAAAAATTTCGAAAACTAAAACCCCAAGAATCGTGTAATTCATGATTGATAGACTTCCCTGATCTTTTTGGAAAGCATCAATATAATTACCAACTAATCTCGGCAAGAATAGGTTTAATCCATTTGCAGCTAAAATTATTAGTAATGATAAAATTAAAGTTTTTAAGTACGGCTTGAGTAATCTAACCAAAGGAGAACTTTTCGGTTTTGTTTGGGCCTGTGTTTCGATATTTTTGTCCATGTGAATTTAGCTAGAGTTAAGCTTGACTTTTTATTTATTGTCAAAACTGTAGGTAAGTTGAAACCCTACTTAGTCATATTAAATAAATTTTGTTTTAACAGAGCTAATTAAATCTAATAATATAAATAACTGTGTACCTTACCTAAATTAATTTTGATAGCCGGTTGAATTACCTAAGTATCTGGGTCTGGTAGATTCGCCAGCTGCTAAGCTAGGTCTAAGTTGAGACTGCGTTGTCACAACCCAAATTTTTAAGTTATCAATACTTTCTAATGCACCTGATAAATTATTAATACTTTTTTGTGTATTTTGGTCCTTCAAACAATCATTTTCCAGATTTTCTAGATCTTTTTTAATTACACACAATTGATCAAAAGCGCCTGAATTATTTTTACCTACTTTGAGTTGATTATAAATGTTGTTGCATTTTTGGCCAATTTCCGTAAAACGCTGCTCTGCAGTTTTTGGTTCAATTGGAAGTAGCTGCTCTTGCGACTTAATTATGCCATTATTTACGGGAATATTTTGTGTTTCTAAACGTGGTTTGTTGTTGCGTATATTATTACGAGGTATATCAATAGACATAAAATTAATAAAATAAAAAATTTATAAAATTGTAATGAACTAATTAGCTAATAGTTTTTACGAGATTGAAAAATAGTTTTGTTTTAATTTTAGCATAAAAAAATCTCCCGGTTGTTGGGAGTCTGGTTTGAGTAAATTTAGTTTTATACAACAATCTAGGCCCCCGTATTATCAGGAAGAATGAGACTAAAAATAAATGTTGCAAAAAACATAATTAAGCCTAAGAAACCATATTTATTGTGTTTTGTCAAGAGCTAGAACTACAAAAGTGCATGTGTATATTAATATTAAATATATTGGTGAAAGCGCTTAAAATTCACCTTATCAGATTAATTTCAAAAAATCAGTTAGAATTAAGTAAAAATTCTCAAGGCTTTTAATATCAACCCATTCACTATCAGTCCCTATACCTCCACCAATTGGACCAAACTCTATTCCTTTTCCGCCAATTTTAGTATAATGTCTTGAATCTGAAGATCCTTGTGCACCATAAAAATTGACCTTTGAATTTAGCCTCGATTCAGTTGCTTGTTTGAGTTTTTGTAGATACCTATTATCCTCTTCTACAAATAGTGGACTTTCTTCTGCAATAACTTCAATTTTAAAATCTGAAGGCAGCATATTTTTGATATCATTTAAAACATTTTCATATTTACCTGGTATAGATCTGATATCAAGACAAATATTACAATTATCTGGAATTTTATTATATGTCTGGTTTGTAGTTTCAATTGATGCTAAGTTTGCAGTAGTATCCCAAATTTGCTCGACAGGTAAAGGATACTTTTCAAGTAATATATCAAGAAATTTATGCATTTTCCAGATTGCATTTTCTCCTCTATGAGGATAAGCGCCATGTGCTGTAGTTCCACTACAGGAAATTCTAAGCCATACAACTCCTTTAGCTTGATTAACGATGTCAAAATTAGTGGTTTCACCTGCTATAACAAAATCTGCTCTAACTCCTTTATCAATTTGAAATTTCGTACCATGAAAACCACCAATTTCCTCATCTGTAACAAGCTGAATTGCAAATGGATAACCTACCTTGCTAGCCATTGTTTTAAACACAAAAATCATTGTTGCAACACTAGATTTCATATCCATAGAACCCACTCCATATAATCTAGAATCTTTTATTTCTGGAATATACTGATAATCTTTCCCAGGAATGACATCCAAATGTCCATTCAGTATTACTTTGAATTTTTCAGGCCTGACTTGTGAATTGTAAGCAAGTAAACTCTTGTAACCATTACTTTCAAATTCCTCCAAAGTAAATTCATTCAGTTCACTTATAGCTAAATTGAGAATCTCATTTAGTGCTTGTTTGTTGTCCGGGTCCGATTTGATATGGATAAATTTTTGGCTAAGTTCAAGTATTTTTTGTATCATAGGTAAGTTGTAAATTTGGTACAATATTACGTGACTTTTAAAAATATTGCAAGCTTTACATTTCTACTGGAGCCCATACAGTATCTTTAGAACCGTGCACTCTATTTTGTTCTGCCTCTTTAGTATTGAGGGGCATTAGAGATCTAAACCCTCCTCCAACTAGTACTACTCCTTTAGGGCCAGTAAACAAAAAATTTCTATCAATTGCAATATATTTATCACCTTCATTTCTATCATTTAATAAATTTTGGTTTGGCACTGTAATTGTTATAGGCTTCATTTCAGGCTGAAATACATATGCACCACGTTGTTGCATTTCCTTTTCAAGTTTTTCTACAAAATCAGGTTTTATAGGATTTACTCCAATTAGATGACCATAGCATCCATAAGCATCTGTTAAAGGTTTTCCTCGTAAGGTCAAATTACCAGCTTTTGCACTCTCAAGATCAATGCCTCTATTTGATAAAAAACTCTCAAATTGTTTTGTAAACGGAGTAGTAAAATTATTAATGTCATATAGTTGAACTGGCTCAATTTCTAAAATGTTCAAACTATTATTTAAATTGGAAAGTAGTGTCGTTGTAGTCTTAACTTTTTCATCTTGATTTAAAGCCTTTTTAGAAATAAGCTCTAAAAGTAAATTAGTAACTTTGTCTATCTGACCAATTGTATTTGTTATAATCTGGTTTTTATGTGTAAAGGTAGTTTCAATATTTGACTGGGCTTCATTTTTTAGTTTGGTAAGTCTTAATTGTGCATTGCTATGTTCCGTTAGGTCATAATCCGATGTCTTGTATAAATTCTTCATTTTTTTAATTTTGTTCAGTTGTCTTGAGTATGAGCTTATTTGTAAGTTTTTACTTAGTGCTTCGGTCTTTTGTTTTTGATTGTCTCTAATTAAATTTTGTAATTGCCTTTTTAATAATTGTAAATGTGTGTACGAAAGGTAATTTTTATTAAATATATCTTCCATTTTCCTAACAACATATGCCATTTTAGTATCTTCCATATATTCCTTTGTATCATTTATTTTCTTGCTGGAATCTGAATCATTTGGATTGTTGACGTTCATAGTTAGAGAATTAGCCTTAATTTGCTTTCTCATTTCATCATTACCAAGTAGTGGGTGTTCTACTGCAGCGTTAGGATTTTTTAATTTATTTACTGGATCAGAAGATCTTACGTATAGTAATGTTTGACACTCTCCATTGTTCTCAGTTAAGTGCTCTTTAAATTGATTTGGACCCCAAACATCATTAAAGCCAGATTTGTCCATTATATATTGACTATTGGGTTCAGAGGAATTTTCTACTCCAAATTCTGAAGCTAGGATAGCACGGTATTTTTGTTCTGTTACCGCCAGCATTACAATATTTTTGCCGGTTCTATTCCTTATTCCGTCTAGAGTTTGCCTGAATGCTATGCTAAATTGACTTTGAGCGTCTCCTTTTTGAAAAAGTATTTCTAAAAGTGGAGTCATAGCCATAGAGTTTTCAATTTCAAATATTAAATTCCTTACTACTTCCTTTACTGTATCTTTCTTGAATTTTCCAGAAGCGCAAGCTTGTAAAAATTTTTCTGGTAAGGCTTGCATATCAATCTGTACTCCATAGCTAACGGGAAATCCATTAATAATACAATATTGATAATCAGTTTTCCATTCTCGATTTTTCTCAATAAGAGGTGTAAATGCATTATTATATTCTGTGTATAACTCTTTTAATACGTCTACTACGATTTGAGGGTAGACCGTTTTATATTCCTGCATGACTGGATACCCTCCTTTAGGCGTCAAACTACTTTCAAAGGGTACCCTCTGAATCTGGGCTATGTTGGGTTCAATTACCAAGTTTTGATTATTTTTAAAAGTGTGTTCCAGAGCACGAATTTGACCTTTATTAGGCTCTGTTGTGGTTTCTGATATTTGGGTGTTGTACGATGATATTATTTCTGACATAAACAAAATACCTCCCTTGATTGGGAGGCTGGTTAAAATTTATTATTATTTAATAATATAGTTTAAATCCAAACACTCCCTAACTCACTAAACATGAGTAACCAGAGATTTATAAAAATGGATTTGAATTGCATACTATTAAACTTAAGTCCAAATACAGCGCATTTTCATCCTTTTGTCAAGAGCAAATGCAGTAAATAATGGTTGACTAATCAGCTATATTGCTTTTAATATAAGTACAGCTTATTTATGTCCTCAAATTTTCGCTTAAAATGGTATCACGGAGTAATATTCTTCGTTATTGTAAATTTAATAGGTTTTGGCTGGGGAATTGAAGTACGAGAATACTATGCTAATCTAAACAAGCCATGGTTTGCCCCTGCAACTTGGGTATTTGGAATAGCCTGGACTGTAAATAATATATTAGTTATAACCGGAAATATTTGGGCTTTTAATCTATTTCAGGATTTGCAAGCAAAAAAGGATAAAGTACTCAGCAACTCTAAAACTGCAAGTGTATTTAGTAATCTAAAGCTTTACGGTACATTTCAGGTTTTGTCTTGGGTAAATTTTATGATTTTTCAGTATGTATCTTTTGGTACACAAATTCCTGCTATGTTTTTCTGGCCAACTTTTTCTATGTGGCTAATTACAGTGATTAGTATGTATTTTGCAGGGCAGATTGATACACAAAGAGCTTGGGTTGAAAATCCTGAATTGCCAAGATTCGAAGCTTTTTGGCAAACTGTGATAAAAGGTAGGAGTATTATTTTCACTTTTACTACTTTAATAATTTGGTTGAGTATAGCTAGTTTGCTAGGTCACTACATCTGGTGGAATAACTAAATCTTCGAATTGCTAAAATAATACATTGGTATGATAAGCATTTGCCAAATTATGTTTTGTATATAAAATATTAAATATGCTTGATAGCATTTGGAAAGACTTACAAAGTGTTAGCTCCAGAGAAAAAGCAGCTAGCTCATCCAGATTTTTTAAAACTGGAATAGGCCAATATGGCGAAGGAGATATTTTTATTGGAGTGACCGTACCAGAGCAAAGAAAAGTAGCTCAGAAGTACTATAAAGATGTAGATTTAGATGAAATTCAAGATCTTTTAAATAGTAAAATTCATGAGTATAGGCTTACTGCTTTAATTATTTTGACGCTCAAATTTAAAAAAGCTGATAGCACTGAGCAAAAAGAAATTGTTGACTTCTATCTAAAAAATACAGAAAATATCAATAACTGGGACTTAGTAGATGGCTCAGCTCCCTATATTTTAGGAAAATACTTGCTTGATAAACCACGAGAAATTTTGTACAGTTTGGCTAAATCCGGGACGCTATGGGAAGAAAGAATCTCAGTGCTAGCAACCTACACTTTTATCAAAAACAATGACTTTGAGGATATTCTAAAACTGGCTAAGTTATTTTTAAGCCATAGGCACGATTTGATGCATAAAGCAGTAGGTTGGATGCTTCGTGAAGTAGGTAAACAAAATATTTTGGTACTTGAGCAGTTTTTAAAAGAAAATTATAAAACAATGCCCAGGACAATGCTTAGGTACGCTATTGAAAAATTTGAACCGGAAATCAGGAATAAAATCTTAACCGGAGAATACTAATAAAATTATGTCTAAAAATGATAAAATAATAAAAATCTTAGATCAGCTGATATTTGGAAGTTTGCTTTTGACCGTTCCAGTTGAAATATATTTAAAGAGTTGGCACGCCTTGATGATGAGCTTATTCAGCATATTTGTAATTTGCACTGCCAAATTCTTTCTGAAGAAATCAGATATAAACCTACCTGTAGAATTCAGTTTATTTCTAACGGTTTTTATATACTGCTCGGTTTTTTTGGGTGAGGGAAATGATTTTTATACTAAATTTTGGTGGTGGGATTTAGTTTTACACACATCCTCTGGAATGGTATTTGGTTTTGTGGGATTTATGATATTGTATATTTTGTACAGAATCAAAAAATTTACAGCTAGTGTATTTTTAATTGCCTTATTTACTTTTTCTTTCTCTGTAGCAATAGGAGCAATTTGGGAAATCTTAGAATTTACAATGGATCAGTTATTTAAAACAAATATGCAGAGATCAGGCCTTTTAGACACCATGAAAGACTTGATTGTGGATACCGTAGGAGCATTAATCACTTCTGTTTGCGGCTATTTTTATTTAAAGAAGAGTGGAGACTCTTTTGATTGGTTTGAAACTTTGCTTGAAAGATTTGTCCACAAAAATCCTAAATTAGTAACTAAATTAAAAAAACAATCTTAAAATCGATTATAATATATGACACTCACAGACTACCAAAAAGCTGCTAAAACTACACTTATACACACAGATAAAGAAGTAGATAACAAGGATTATCTTTTATTCAGAATGGTGCTTGGTTTGCTTGGAGAAACAGGGGAAGTGGCTGAAAAAATCAAAAAACAACTTAGAACCGGAATTGATTATAACGATGAAAAATTTAAGGAAGACTTGAAAAAAGAACTGGGAGATGTGTTGTGGTATATGTCCATGCTAGCCGAAGTGTATGGCTTTGATTTAGAATCAGTTGCGCAGACAAATATTGAAAAATTAAGCGCTAGAAAGGCAAGCGGAACTATTTTCGGTAGTGGGGATAATAGGTAGGTGCAATTATTGATCAAAATATTTAAATACCTGAATTATATTAAATAACTACAAAATTTGGCCACTCTGTATTGATGTTTTGTTGTTCAATATTCCTTCAAGTGTTTTAATTTCTTGAGTTTGGGTGTCAATTATACTTGTTGTAATTTGTTTAATTTTTTCATTTTGCACTTTATTTTGCGCTAGCTTAGTCATGTCGATTGCTTCTTTGTGATGCTTAATCATATCCATAATATAGGCCTTGTCTAATTCTACACCTCTGAAGTTACTCAAATCCATCATAGGTTTGTAATCAAATTTTGAAGGCAGATCAGATTGATATAAATTTTTATATTGCAAAGTCATTTCACTGATTTCGGAAGTCTGTTTTTCGATGACCTTTTGAGCAAAATTCTTTAGTTCCTGGTTTTGGCTTCTAGATAATATAATCACTGAACTATCAATCGCTTCTTGGTGATGAGGAACCATGTGTAAAATAAAATCTTTATCATTACTTATTTCGTCATTATTATGATGGTCCTCCCTTTTATTGTTCATCTTTTTTTCTGCTTTCTTGTTTTGTTTAATTGATTGTTTTTCATCATTCATCTTTTTAAGAGTTGACTTATCGGGACTTGATAAACCAGTAATATAGAGTAAAGGTATGAGTAAAGTCAAACCAATTGCTAGCAAAGCTACAGTAATTAAGCCGGCAGTAAGTGGAGAGAATTTCTTGCCATTTGGTATATTTGATTCAGAAATATTTTTGTTTTCAACCATAATTTGTTATTTAACTAAACCTATAATATTCAAACGAAGACCTATTGTCAATCATAAAATAGGGTACAACAGAATAAGACACTTGACAAAATCAGTAAAATCTCAGATAAGTTTATAGATATTAATACCTTTGCCACAATAATAATATGCTTCAGAATTACGAACTTTATATTATTTTCAACCCTGAATTATCCAGTGAAGAAATCCAAAAAGAACAAGACACAATTAACTCTATTTTAACCACAGATCTTAAAGCTCAAAATTTGGATGTGCAATCTGAGGGTTTGAGAAAATTGGCTTATCCTATTAGTAAACACCGAACAGGATTCTACTCTCTGGCTAATTTTGACATTGATATGTCGGATGCTAGAAATTTAAAGAATCTAGAGAAAAAATTGAACTTAAGCGAAAATGTAATTCGTTATATTATCATTAATCAAACTGACTACCTAAAGCAAAAATCCAAAGAAAAGAGAAATGACGTTGAAATAGTAAATCACAGAGAATTGAATAAGGGTAAGTCAAAAGCTAAAAAATGTATTTCTAAATACATGGGATTAAAAGTAGTTGATTACAAAGATGTAAGTTACTTAAGCCAATTTGTATCACCATATTCTAAAATCTTTATTCGTGAGAAAACTGGATCCAGTGCTAAATTCCAAAGAAAAATTACGCAAGCTGTAAAAAGAGCGAGACATATGGCTCTTATGTCATTCACTCCCATACATAATGACCAATAAATTTATTATTACCTGAACATCGCTTCAGGTTTTTTTATGTTTGATATAATTGCAGTAGATTGGGGTGAGAAAAGATGTGGCATTGCTTTTGGTGATCAAAAAACCGATTTGGTTATTGCCTACAAAAAAGACTGTTATACCCAAGAGGTTTGGGAAATTTTAGCTGAGGAAATAAGCCAAAAAAAAATCAAAATTGCAGTAATTGGTTTACCTTCCAATTTTAATGGAAAGCCCACAGAAGTAACTAAAAAAATTGAGTTGTTTATTGAAAACTTCAAAGTGGTTTTTCCGGGTATTGAAGTAATTACTTTAAATGAAAGAAATAGCACAAAAGAAGCACTAATTGGATATAAGATTATTGATAAACATATAATAAATCATCAAGCTGCAGCAAAAATACTTGAGTATTATTTCACTGATAAATCATTGCGTAAATAATTTACTGATAGGGTTTAAAATAAGCTAACTAAGAGTAATTTCTCGTAAAATATCCCATACAGTTTGTTTTTGCGACGAGGATAATTCGAAGGGAAGTTTATGTGTTAGGTTGCGTAAAAAATCAACATCCAGATGCCCTATTTTGGCAGGTTTATCAACTCTTTTTAGCTCTATATACTTCAACAAACAAAGCCTCAAAAAAACCCTAAAAGTAGTCCAGGAACTTAGACTTTCTTGATAATGCTTAGCTGATTTTGGGTGATGAATGCCGCCGAGATCCAGAATTTCTTTCAATATTGAGCTTTTAGGTACGAGGCCTTGTAAATTTAAAACATAATCAATAGGCTTAAGACGTCTATGGAGTGCGACTATTTCGGCTCCTGTGAGAGTTTCAATTCTAAGATATTTTGCTACTAAGTAAGGTCTTAATTCTGCTTGTCCAAGTATGAAATTATATTTGTTGATAGCATCTTTTTTTAAAGAAAATTTTTCTATATTCCAAAAACCGCTATGAAATTTGAGTAATAGCTGATATTCTTTACCAATTTCTAAAAGTTTGTAGGTAAACTTAGATACGGAAAACAAGTAACATTTTAGTTGCCAGCCACCGTCAAAATCTAAAATAAAATAATTTTTTTGAGCTTTTTTCTGAGTAATATTTACAAGTTTTGCATTCCACAAGTAAGTAATTTTCTCTTCAGGTAAATCATGAATATTCTCTAAAGGCTTGATCTCAGTTAAATCGTAGGGTAGGTAGGTAATAAAATCATACAGGTTTGTTATACCTACTTTTTCTAGCTTTTGTATTTGTAGTGGTGTAAATCTATCTTTTAGTCCCAACATAGATTATTTGTATTCTTGACAATTTTCTCATTTTATGCTTAACTAAAAATATATTTAATGCAAATCGGCGCTATCGTCTAATGGTTAGGACGCAGGATTTTCATTCCTGTAATCGGGGTTCAATTCCCCGTAGCGCTACCAACTTTAATTTTCAATAATATACAAACTACCGATTAGACAAAAACTTAATTTATTTTTACAATACTCCCTATTATAAGGGTAATTTTTTATGTTTAAACAAAACCTGCCAATACTGGAAGAAATATTTTCCTTTTTGAGAAATCCACAAAGCTTTTTAGAAAAAAAATCCGAGTTAAATTTTTGGCAAACTTTATGGTATGTAATTCAAATTATAGGTTTTTGCATTACAGCCGGAATTTTAATAGGTTTAATTACCGAGTTTGTAAGTAAATTATTCGGGTATTCTCAAGAAGAAAATAATATTATAATTAGTACTTTGGTTGATATACCACCTTTGGTTGCGGGATTATTTTTGGTAATTATTGGTCCTTTTTTTGAAGAACTAAGTTTTAGATTATTTTTGCGTCCTAAAAAGTTTGCCTTTTTATTAGGGTTAGTGTTTTTTGTTTTATTCTTTGCAAGTTCTGTGCTGAGCTATTTTAACATTAGTTTACCGCAGATGGTTACAAATTACACTACTTTAATTTCGGGTGAAATCGGAATATCTTTTTTGATCACTTTATTAATATTGGCAGGACTTTTACTTGGATGTTTGAGCTTGGTTTTTAGATTTATTGATAAAGAAAAGGCAGAAAAATTTGTTTACTCTAGATTCAATTATTTGGTGTATTTCAGCTCAGTTATTTTTGCTTTGATGCATATTACAAATTATGAAAACCTGGAAAAGTTTTGGTGGTTGGCCCCTGTGTTTATTTTGCCACAATTGCTTGTAGGTTTGATTTTGCCTTTTGTACGTACAAAATTTGGTTTTTGGTGGTCTGTTTTTACCCACAGTTGTTACAATTTTGTTTTAGGGGTGGGCGTAATTGCAATTTTAGCCGGTTCTGATGCAGTTAGAAAACTTATTTTGGAACCCAAAAATGCTGACGATGCCATGAAAACCTTGAGCCAAGCTGATCAAATTTATGTTGGAGGGTTTGGTTTGATTTCAGGATGGTTGTACTTAACTGCCTTTACTTTAGCTGCAATGCTTGTGTATAATTTTTGGAGAAACGGTAATTTCAGAAAAAAATGAGTTCAGAGGTAATTTCCTAGATTCTACTTTTATAAACAGAGCATGTTTAATTCTCTTCCTTGACTAGCATCTCAATTTCTTCAGCTAATCTAAATAAAGTATCTTCACTGAGCTCAGGACCTAGAATCTGACAGCCTGTAGGTAGTTTCAATTTTTCACTTGCCAGCTCGGATTCACTATTCTCATCAATTTCAAACAAACCTAGTGGTACTGAAAGTCCGGGGATTTTTACAGGATTTATACCGCAAGTAAAAACATCAGACAAGTACATTTTAAGCGGATCACTGGTTTTCTCACCAATTTTAAAGGGAAATTCTGGTGTAGTTGGTGTTAAAAGTACATCAACTTCTTTAAATACCTCCAGAAAATTCTGTCTGGCCAATTCCTTTACTTTTTGAGCTTGATTGTAATAAGCATCGTAATAGCCTGCTGAAGAGACGTATGTACCCAACATTATTCTTCTTTTTGCTTCATCACCAAAGTATTCCTGCCTGTGATCAAAATATAATTCGTCATATTTATCTTTTTGAGCAGCGTACCTAATACCATCAATCCTTTCTAAATTTGAAGCTACCTCGACAGTCATAGTCATATAGTAGACTGAAATAGCGTATTTTGATAAAGGAATGCTAACATCCACCAAAGTATGCCCCAATCCCGTGAGTTTTTCCTGTAAATCCTCTAGCGCTTTTCTGATTATGGGGTCAATACCGTCAATATAAAATTCTTTTGGGATACCTATTTTTAAGGGTTTTGTGGTTTTAGATATTTTTTTAGTTGTTCTTGTACTCTTTTTTAGTTCAAGGTTTTTTCCAAGCTTTTCAATTAATTCATCTGATTGCAGTGTAGTTTGATCTTTAGGATCTTTCCCGGCCAAAACTTTTGTGACGATAAGATTATCTTCTACATTGTTGGTGATACCTCCTACCTGATCAAAAGATGATGCCATAGGGATTACACCATATCGGGATACTAGGCCGTAAGTTGGTTTGAGTCCTACTACGTCGCAGAAGGCAGCTGGTTGGCGAATAGAGCCTCCTGTATCAGTTCCTAGGCTAAATACAACCTGTCCTGAAGCTACTGCGGCTACCGGGCCACTTGATGAGCCCCCTACAATACGGGTAGTATCAAACGGATTTTTGGAAATGGCATAAGCCGAAGACTCACCACTAGATCCCATGGCAAATTGGTCCATGTGGCTAATACCTATACAAATAGCACCTGCCTGATCTACTTTTTTGTAAACTGTGGAGGAATAAGGAGATTTGAATTGATCAAGTATTTTAGAATCAGCATCAAAAATTTCATTATCTATCAATATAATAGCCTTAACAGTATATGGAATTCCAAACAAAGAATAGTCTTCAATTAGTTTATCAAACCAGTTTTCCTCTCCTTTTTCAGCTTTGTATTTGTCTAAAATATCATCTAATTCAAAAGACTTTTTTTCAGCTAATTCTTCAGTATAATAGTGAAAAGCTTGAATTTTCTTATCTATTTGCTTACTTCGATTCAGAAAAAATTGTAGCACTTGAGATGGCTTGCCTTTACCGGTTTTATACAAATCATGGATTTCATGGATCGTAGGTCGTTTGGAAACGGAAAACATAATTACTTAAAACTTAAATAATTTACAAACTTTGTAAAGTAATTGGGCTTTAATTGATAAGACTAGATCTAGTTTGTTTGTTATTTGGAGCCTAACACAAAGCATTTTCGGTTTTCATCTACTTCAAAATGTAAATCTCTGTACATTTGGGCTACCGGTGGGCGGCTACAGCTAAAACTCAAATATTTGAAATCCTTTTTTTGTAAAATATCTGCTAACTGACCCATCAAAATACTCATTTTATTACCTTGAGTATATTGATTGTCTAAATCTGATTTTGCTGCGACGGAATGGAGTTGTATTTCACCTAAGTCTGAAATGTTTAGTAAAGAAAATACTCCTACATTCTGGCCGTTTTTATGCTGGACTAAGTAAGTTTTGAGATTGGGGCTGTCTTGAATTACATTTAAATTTTCCGAGATTTTTTGTCTGCGATTTTGGTCAGGCTCAAATAATTTTACCCCGTTTTTTTCTGAATATTTTACACCAAAGCTGGTAAACATATAATTCTCTAAAATGTCCTTTTCAGCATTATTAATTTTGGAAAATTGGAAATCATCAGTTATTTTTGTAGTTTTATTTGCCTCTATAAAATTATCTAAATCAGTTTTCCTCAGCCTAAAAAAAGTAGTATTTCTTTGAGCTATTTCGTAGTTTTCATGGCTATTCTGAAAATTAGCTATGGCTTTTTCCTGCTCATCCGAATTTGTAATTACTCTAAATACAGTCTGTCTTTGCTCGGTGATTTTTTGCAGCTCTTTTTGAACTTCAGTCAAGGTTTGACTCGGACTCAAAATCAATTCTAGATATTCAGAACCATCCGGTAGTTGTACTTTGATTAAAGACATAAAATAATTTGTATTTGTCAAAAAATATTATTTAAAGTAAACTTTGACAAGTAAATGGCAGCGAACAATAATCTTAATACGAATCAACCACAAAATACCTCAAATTCCGGGAGAAATTCTAACTTTGGCCAAATTAATATGGGCTATACCCAAGCCCCAATGCGAAAATCTTCTGCGGTTCAATTTCCTCAAATTCAAACCAATGCTCAAATGCAGGGTAATTTACCTCAAATGCCAAGTCCTGCAGGTAGCGTAACACCAGTAATTAATAATAACCAGCCTCCTTACCCTCAGAGTCAACAATTTTACCCTCAGCAAAGACCATCAATGCCTTATGGACCTAATAATGGTTACGGTCCAGGGATGCCACCTCAGCAAAATCCGGTGTACGGTAGGCCTGCTTACCCTCAACAAAGAGCGATAGGACCTCAAGAAAATTACGACTATCTCACAAAATTAAATCCGACTGAGCTTAGAAATGAAGTAATCAAGACTGAAATCGAAATCCAAAAGGCTTTAGTAGATAGTGAAAGAGCTTATAGAGAGGGGATTTCTACTATACGTGACTTAATTGCGCCAAGTAGTGTAAAAGTTACCACAGGACAACTGGAAATCGGTACTAAACTTATTCGTAGTTTTTTTGTTTTGACTTATCCTAGAGTAATAAATAGCGGTTGGCTAGAAGGTGTGGTAAATGCTGATATTCCAATGGATTTATCAATCTTCATTTACCCGAGAGATTCGTCTGATGTACTTCACGAATTGAAGAGTAAGGTAGGTAAAATCCAAGCCTCTTTGGAAATTAATTCAGAGCGAGGTGCTGCCAGAGATCCTGCTTTAGAAATAGCTTATAAAGATGTAGAAAGTCTTCGAGATGCTATTCAACAAGGTGTAGAAAAATTTTTCAGGGTAGGGGTGTATGTTACTATCTACGCTGATAACTTAGACCAAATGGAGAAATATACTCAAGATATTGAAGGAATTTTGAGTCAGCAGAGTATCATAATGAAAAGAGCTGCCCTTCAAATGGATGATGGTTTCAACTCTTCACTACCGATTTTAAAAGATGATTTGTATGTTTTAAATAACATGAATACAAGTCCGCTTTCAGCTTGTTTCCCTTTTGTTTCTTCCGAATTGTCTTCTGACTCAGGTATTTTGTATGGAGTAAATAGACATAACACTTCTTTAATTATTTTTGATAGATTCGAGCTTGAAAATGCAAATTCCTTAATTTTTGCTACTTCAGGTGCCGGTAAGAGTTATGCTGTAAAATTAGAAATTTTGAGGAGTTTAATGATGGGAATTTCTGTAATTGTAATTGACCCTGAACAAGAATACAAAGTACTTGCTGATACCCTGGGAGGTACTTATGTAAATATGAGTTTAAACTCAAATAATCGTATCAATCCTTTTGATTTACCTAAACCTTTACCAGGAGAAAGCACTGCAGATATTTTGCGTACAGCTATAATTGACTTGATGGGACTTATGGGCTTGATGCTTGGTAAATTGACTCCTGAAGAGATAAGTATTTTGGAAAAAGCAATCCAAGAAGCTTATGCTAAAAGAGATATTACGGCTGAGAGTGATTTGCATAATATAGTACCTCCTACAATTGGTGATCTAGTGGACATTCTAAACGGTATTGTGGGTGGAGAAACTTTAGCCCAAAGACTTTATAGATATAGTGAGGGTACCTTTGCCGGTATTTTCAACCAACGTACAAATATCAATATCAGCAATGATTTTATCGTATTTAATATTCGAGATTTGCAGGAATCACTGAGACCAATTGCCATGTATGTACTCTTGAAGTACATTTGGAACGAAATTAGATCTAGTTTGAGAAAAAGAATTTTGGCTATCGATGAGGCCTGGATTATGATGCAATACGAAGATTCGGCTAGGTTTTTGTATGGGCTTGTAAAGCGTGCCCGTAAATATTATTTGGGAATTACCACAATTACTCAGGATGTAGGTGACTTTTTGAGCTCTCCATTCGGAAAACCAATTGTGACTAACGCGGCTATGAAGTTATTGCTTAAACAATCTCCGGCTGCTATTGATACCGTTGCTGATACCTTTGCACTTACCGGTGGTGAAAAACAAGTTTTATTGCAATCGGATGTAGGGCAGGGAATCTTTTTTGCCGGTCCGAGGCATGTAGCTATTGAAATTGTGGCTTTTCCAACCGAACACAGGATCATTACCACCAATCCAAAAGACATCCTGAGAATGCAAGGTATGAATGAGAACGATATTCAGGTTTAGCCTAATTTGCTTTTATTGCTTCCTGTAGAGAATCAACATCGGATTTCAATTTTACATCTGGTTCTAGTCCGGTTTTGTTTATCTTTATATCATTTGGGGTAATCCATTCGGCAATGGTTAATTTCATTCCGTCACCATTTTTCAGTGGGAAAATTTGCTGTACTACTCCCTTACCATAGGATTTTTGACCAATCAATTGAGCACCTTTATGGTCTCTTAAACTCCCAGCTACAATTTCACTTGCGGAAGCAGTATTTTTGTTTATCAAAATTTTTACAGGGTAGTTTTGCAGACTAAATTCTTTTTTTGTACTGTTATGATTAATTATCCTGGTTTTAGTTTTTTCTTTTAGTACTACTTTATCTGGCTCGATGAAGTAAGAAACCGTGTCTACAGCTTCGTTTAACAAGCCTCCAGTATTATCTCTCAAATCCAGTATAATTTCTTTAGCTTCTTTGTTTTGTAATATTTTCTGAGCTGCATCGTTTAGTTGGGTATCTACCTGCTCTCCAAACGAAGTAATGTTTAAAATAGCGTACTTATCTTTAAAATCCAGAGTAACCAAATCTGCAGTGATGCTGCGACGAGTTACTTCGAATTGCAAATTTTTACCACCTCTTACAAATTCCAATTTTACAAGGGTATCTTTAGGACCTTTAATAAGTTTAACTACCTCAGCAAAATCCATACCATCTGTAGACTTATTGTCCACTTTCTGAAGTAAATCTTCAGCTTGAATACCGGCTTCTTTAGCGGGGCTATTGTTGAAAACTTTCTCAACTACAAATCCTGCATCAGTTTCTTTAAATGAAACCCCGATTCCTTCATACTGCCGATTAATCTCGTTCTTAATTTCTTGGGTATCTTTCACCGTTAGATATTCGCTATACGGATCGTCTAAACTAGCGACTACAGCCCTCAATTCAGTTTCTCTAAGCTTCTCATCAGTTGGTAAATCACCCGTGTAATTTTGCTTGATGGTGTCTAAAATTTCTTGCTTTGTGTTGAACTGATTGTAAGAACTGACTGGGTTGAGTTTGTATCTGTTGAATATACCGAAACTGGCTACTAATACTAGTAAAATAACGATTCCAAATGTATTCAGATTTTTATTGAAGGAGTTTTTCATATCACTAATAGACTAAAATTCCACATAGAAAGATTGTTGTCAAAGATTTCAAGGTTCTGCCTACATGTTTTACTAGCCTAATTTAGTGGTTCATTTCCTACGAGACTTTTAGCCTTGTTCCTTGCTCTGTTCAATCGGACTTTTACATTCCCTTTGGTAATTTTCAGAATCTCGCTTATTTCTTCAATGCTCAGTTCCTGCAGGTAAAAAAGTATTAATATTTGCCTATCTTTCTCCTGTAGTTGATTCAAAACAGCTTCCAAATCATGTTTGTCGGGCTTATCAAAATCGAAATTTATTGGCTGATCGTACTCTTTGATTTCAATAGTGTAATGTTTTGATTTATGCTTGATAATATTTACGGCTTCGTTGTGGGCAATACGGTAAAGCCAGCTAAAAAATCTTAGGTCTTGCTTGAATGTGGCTAAATTTGCATAGGCTTTTAGAAAAGTCTCATTTAAAGCATCTTTTGCATCTTCGTTGTGAAAGTTTAAAAACCTTATAAGGTAACTGAAAATCTGTTTTTGGTATCTTTCAACCAACATTTCAAAATAATCAGATTGACCTTCCAAAACAAGGTTGATTAATTCTTTGTCAGTATGATTATGCTGCACAGTTAAAAATTAGAGTAAGTTTTTTTAGTTATGTGAAAAATATTAAAGAACTTAGATTTAGTAAAATGGATTATTAATCATAATGCCCCTTGCAAGATAAAATTAGAACCTCACCTTTGTCTACTCTATAAATTAATCTATTCTTTTTATCAATCCTTCTTGACCAGTATCCAGATAAATTAAGTTTTAAAGGTTCAGGTTTGCCTATGCCTGCAAAAGGATCATCTTGTATTGATTGGGCTAGACGTACTATTTTTACTGCTAATTTCAGATTGCTATCTTTAAGATAAACCAGATCTTTTTTAGCCCTGTCAGTCCAAATTAATACCCAGCTCATCTGCCAAACCTTTTACATTATTATATTTTGTATACTCTCCCTTTTCATGTTGCTTAAGTGAGACATCTATATCCTCCATAATTTTAGAATTACTTAAAACATATAGAGTTTCCTGTAAACTTTCCCACTCATCTTTTGATACAAGCAATACATCGTTTCCTTCTACTAAAATAGGCTCAGAGTCGTCGTTGACTTTCTTTAGATACGACTTAAGATTGTTTCTCAAAGTAGTATAGTTTACCGTAGTCATGTACAGATTATTGTACGTATTTTTAATATTGTCAATATTGGGCGGAGTATTATAATTATCTTGCAATTTCCTTAATATTCGCTGTTACTAGTTTCTCGTATTCACTGTTACTTAAAAAAACTGATTTGGTTAGTTCACCTGCGTTAAAACAAAGCTCCGGTTCGATTAAAGCTTTTGGATCGACAATAATTCTTAAACTAAATATTTCACCAATTGGCGGTAAAGTGCCAAATTTGCAACTGGTAAGTTGAATCATTTCCTGTTCTGAGCCAAATTCTACTTTATCAGCTACTAAAGCGGTTTTTACTTTTTTAAGATCCAATTTTAGATGGGCTGGTACCACACATATGATAAATTCTATTTGATCATTTTTACAGCTTTTCACAAATAGCGCTTTCAATCCTTGTTCGGGTTTGGTTTTTACGATGCGGTTATGCTCTGTTGTCGAGCCGGCCGGTAAGTGATCTACAACTCTGTATTTAACATTGTTTTGATCCAAAAAGGCTGTGATTTTTCGATATGTTGTCATATATTCAGCTAATTACATACTAATGACTTATTGTCTATATATTCCTGACACTATTTTTAACACTTGACAATTCGGCCTTTATTTTCAATATAATTCTATCGTAATATTTCGACGATATGCTAGAAAATTTGTTATTTGAACTTGGCCTTGATGAAAAAGAAGTGATTATCTTTTTAAAAATAAATGAGCTTGGCAGCACTAAAGCTTCTGACATTGCCAGAGAAGTAGAATTGCCCAAAACTACTGTAATTGAAAAGCTTTATAGCCTGGAAAATAGAGGGCTTGTGAGTAAAACTAAGGACAAAAACTCCTTCACTTTCCGCCCTGAGGACCCGGAAATACTGCTGCTGGAGCTTGTGAGAAAGGAAAAAGCTATTGAACAATTGAAAAAAGGTGTAAATCAGGCAGTACTGGAGTTGAAATCCAAACGTAAACAAGTAAAATTGCCTAAAGTGAAGTATTTTGAAGGTAAGGAAGGGTTGAAACAGCTTTACGAAGATACTTTAAACAGTGAAACGGAAATTGTAGCTTATGGTAATTTTGAAGCAGAGATTGACTATCTTGGTGACTATATTTGGGATTATTGGGAAAAGCGAAGTAAATTGGGAATTGAACTGATAGGACTGATACCAGATAACCGCACCAATAGACAAATGGCAGTAGAGACAAATCGCAGGCACTTAAGAACTACGTTTGCTTATGATTCTAAATATGCCACTCCGCTGGAAATTGACGTATATGATGATAAAGTGATTTTCGTATCTTTTAAAGAAGCTTTTGGAGTGATGGTGGAAAGTGAAGTAATAGCTGGCGCGATGAGAAATTTACTTGCTCTAGCCCGAAAATCTTCAGAAAAAGTTTAACAATCTAGATTCAAATTTTTAGGTGAGAGCATAGTTGTTACAATTTTGTAACAGCAAAATTTGCTAATATTTACATTATATGGTATTATTTATTGTGTAAAAAACATAAATACCAACATAACTATGAAAGAATATAAACATAGAAATGCTATTGATTTAGAAAAAGAAAGAAGAAAGTGGATTAGCAGTCAACCAATAGATCCTATTAATGAATCACAACCAAAAAATCATGATAAATTACCAAGATTAGAAGCGATTAAACGACTAGAAAGTATATTTTTAAGTGAGCAAAATCCGCAAAATGTTATAGCTGTATCCAAAATATTAAGTGAACCAGTAGGGCAGGTTACGGATAAAGAAAAAGCTGTAGCTTTAATTAGGATTATTAATAAAGGTTATAAACTGATAGCTTATGATAAAAGTAAGAAGCAAAGAGCTATCGTTAACAGAAATTTGGATGAAATTGTAAATTTTATTTCTGATCCTAATTATTGGATTGTTTTAGAAAATAGTGAAAGCCAAAGCCAACCTGAAAATCCGACTATTAACATTGAAACAACATTAAAAGAAGACAGAAAGATTAGCTGGCAAGTAAAAGTGTTAATCCAAAAAGCTTTTTATATGCCAAGTGAGGAGGGGGATAGAAACTTTGTTGTGGTTGAATTGGAAGGTGAAACTCAAGAAGGTGAAAAAATTAAATTTACTCAGCCATTTTATCAATCTACAGGTAAAAATTCAGGTTATGCGGGAAAATGGTTCCCTTGTCGTGGTACTTTTCCAAAAGGTTTGGAGGAGCATATTGTAAAATTGGAAAATAGTAGAGTACCTAAATCTATACCTGTAATAAAGAATGGAGTAGTAGCCACTACAGCTAAAAATCCCTTTACAAGATTAGGGAGCCCGGAAAAAGTATCTGAATATGGTCAAATATATGCTAAAGTATCTAATGAGCTTGGTAAATTAAGTATCAAACCAAAAAAGGAAGTAACATATGAAGAAGTAAATCAGGAATTAAAAAATATTTCTCCTGAAGTAGATATTCAATTTCAGCCCGGTACTGATTTTACTCACTTTTTCACTTCATAGATTTCGGGGTACGAAATTGTTTAAAATTTGGAGTTTTGGCCCGAGAAATTTATGCTATTTCTTGACAATCTGAGCTTATAGACCTATACCTACTGTATGTTTACCGGAATTGTGCAGGAAAAAGGTACTATATTATCAATAGAGCAGACTGATTGGTTTATTTTCAAAATTCAATCCACAATTATTTTGCCTGATCTGAAAATAGGTAGTAGTGTAACTGTGGATGGGGCTTGTCTTACAGTTCTAGAGCTTTTTTCTGACAGTTTTTCAGTACAATTAATGCCTGAGACTAGAAATAAAACAGGGTTTTTAACCAAGCAAGTGGGTAGTATTGTAAATCTGGAACCTGCATTGAAATTAAACGGAGTTCTGGACGGACATTTAGTGCAGGGTCACATTGACGGGGTAGGTATTGTAAAACAGTTTGAAAAGGATGGGGACTGGGCGGTCCTAACTATCACTCCAGCTGATTCAAAATTGATGAGATATATTGCTCAAAAAGGTTCAATTACTTTAAATGGGGTGAGTCTAACTGTATCCGAGCGTAACGATGCTGATTTTGGTGTGTCACTTATAAAACATACATTGGAAAATACTAATCTTAGTATCCTAAAACCTGAAGATTTGGTGAATATCGAAGTTGATCTATTAGCCAGATATATTGAAAACCTGCTTAAACCTAATTAAAATTAAAAAATATTATTTATATGCAACATGCTGATGTAAAAAAATTTGATACTTTTGATGCTTCTAAACTAAGGGTTGGAGTAGTCAGAGCTTGTTTTAATAATGAAATTACAACTGAATTAACAGAAAGACTCTTGAAAAAAGCTACTGAATATTCAATTAACAAAGACAACATTACAGTAAAAGAAGTACCGGGTAGTGTAGAATTACCGGTGGTTTTACAAAACATGGCTAAATCAAATAAATATGATGTTTTAGTAGCTGTGGGTTGCGTGATACGGGGTGAAACTCCACACTTTGAGTATGTGTGTAAAATAGCTTCTGAAGGAATATTGAGAGTCATGCTAGATTTTGAAATCCCAATCGGTTTTGGCATAATTACCGTAAATACCGTTGAGCAGGCTTTGGTCAGATTGGATGCGGGAGAACATGCACTGGTAGCAGCTTTGCAGTCGTATAAAGCTATGTATTAAAATAAGTAAAATACAGCTTTATTTAACTAAACCTACTCTTTTAACTTGGCCGCTATCAATAACCTAAGAATTGGTTCCATTTCCAAGTGCTTAGCAGTTTCTAATAACCATAAAAGAGTTTTATATTCCACACCAATTATTTTAGAAATCCGAGGTAATGTTAGGGAATTAAAGCTTGTTAAGGTTTCTTTGAAATTAGGCTCGTTTGCAGTCTCTTGGAACTGAGTACGTAATCTAGTGTTAATCTTAGAAAGGATAGGAGTATCCAATATTGGCTCAATTATTAGTCTAGATCCAAAAGTCCGTAGCCTTTCAGCATAGGCCAAGGCAAGTATAAGATTTTTATCTAATTTCAGCAGGTCAGTTAATTTTTTTAACTCCTCTTCATTAACTTCAATGACCAAATCATTATTTACATAGCTAAAGTTTAACTTTTCTTCTTTTATTAAACCTTGTATATTAGCGATTACTTTCAAGATTTTTGCTTTATTCTCAGCTAAATCTAAGTTCCCCGTAATTTGCAATAATTTACTTATAATTTGAATTAAATCTGGTACAACAATTTGGTAAAATCCATTTTCTTTATTAAAATGATGTGACTCTACTAATTTAATAGGCTCTCCGTTATATGGCTTAACCTTTTTAAAATCTTTTTTATAGATATTTTTTGATAGTAGTAAGCCTTTCAATACGCCTAGTACTTCCGGATTTTTGACTAAACCAAATAAAGTTCTATCTTGTAAGCTAAGCTTTATCTCAGAACCTAGTATTTGGAAGTTATTACTTTTCTCAATAGCAAATTTGATTATTTCTAAAATCTTATCTTGGTCTAAGTCTTTATAAATATGAGTGACTAAAAACTCTATAAAATTTGAAAGTTTAGGTGTTTCAATAGTAAAGTTTATTTTATTACTCCAAAAGTTTACTCCTTCAGAATATATATCCATTGGGTAAGTGCCATCATCTAGAATTTTCATAAAGGCATTAATGATCCAATCTACTCTTTTCAGTTCGGACTCGCTATTTACCTCAATTGTTTTAGTTGAGTCGTCTACTTCCGGTATGTTGTTTTGTATAAATTTTAGAATTGTGGCAATTACTACAGCAACAGTTTTAGAGGTATCAAAATAGTCAGTTTCAACATTTTTAGTCTTTTGTCTCTCGCTCCCTGCAAAATCTGCATCCATACTCAGTAAATGCTTAAGCCTAGCATAGAATAAAGCTCTAGTCAATTGCCCTTTATTGTATAAAGATGCTTTAACAAGTTAGACTACCGTTCAAATTGACCTTCAGAATATAAGTTTATAATTGCTTTTGCATCCTCAAGAGTATTAGGTCCTCTCTTATCGTCATTTTTTGTTCTAACTGCTTTATTAGCAAAATCTAATTCAACTGAAGTTTTAGGATATAAAGCGACAATTTCTCTTGCAAATATTGTCATTTCTTCATTTGCAGCTTGAGGATTTCCTTCATAGTGAAATACTAGTTCACCTGATTTGCTTGGTTGAGTGATGTTAAATTTACTTTTGTTTGGTAAGTTTTGTTGCTGAATGAGCTCGGGTACATCTGCTTTTAATAATGTGGATAAAGCTGATTTATTAGGAATAGTATCTACAATAACTCTACCATTAGCAAAATCCAAAGTAACTCCAGGAATTCCATAGGTAGACAACTCGATTGCTAATTCAGACATGCTAGTATCCTTAGAAGATAAATCTAATTGTTCCTTGCCGGTCTTTTTATTTTTGTACCATACATTAAACAGGAATTCTGCTTTATTTAACTCTTCTGGATATATAGGGAGAAATCCGGTAGATGGTAAGTCAATACTTTCTGAAAATCCAGCTATATCAATTTCTTTTAATAATTGAGAAAATTTAATTTTAGGGTTAATGTCTGCTGTAATCATGCCCCTGTCGTCATCTTCAGTAATACTAGGTATGGCAAAAGCGGAAATCATCATGCCTAGTCTTCTTTGTGTTTGTGCCTTCACTTCAGGGCTTAATTTTTTATCATAATGATATTCCAATTTGTTTGGATCTTTCAGAGGTTGTGCAACTGTAACTTTTGGTAAGTTTCTTTCGTTCATATGATTAATTTTAGCATACATTTAGCCTATGGTCAAAGTTTGTTTAAAAGCTTTTAAATATTGCAAACAACTATTTTCTGTGATATAATTAGATTAAATAAAAAAATATTATGGAATTTGAAAAAGGAATTAATCATAGAGTTTCAGAGATTAAGACCCAAACAGAAATATACTCAGGATCAATTTCAAGATATTTAATAGATTGCTCTCTAGCTATCAGTATTGATCCACAGCTTGCGGATAATCAAAGAGCAAGAGCTCAAAGCTTATTAAAGCAACTTTCAGTTGTAGTAAAAGTTCAAACGCTCGATACTCAAGAATCGCTTGAAGAGTTTGGTAGTCTTTTAGCTGAATTAAATCAATTATCAATTCAGAATAGTAGTTTCACAGATAACCTGTTGAGTATTATATCTTATTTCAATAATCTAATTGAACTTAAGGGGAAATAAATATTGTAATCTAGTCTTAATCAAAAAATCGGGTCAATGTCTGGTAATTACATGTGTATATGTTTCTAAATATTGCAAACAATTATTTTCTATGATATCATCAAGCTAATATCAAATTACTATGGAATCAATACCGTCATCAAATCAACAAAATGAAGTAAAAAGTGAAATGAAAAAATTTGTCATACCTAATGTTGATAGGGAAGATGAATCAGCTCTACTAACAATTTCACTATCTAATAAACCTCGTACAATTGAAGAACTTGCAGGTATTACTCAGATTCCGCTGGAAGCAATTCAAGGTCTAATTCAGAAATATAAAATACCTGCCATACCTAATACAGATAATCCAAGTAAACCTAAAATTAAACCAATTACTTTGATAACATCAATTCCTCAAGATGATCCTGAGAAGATTGCTAAGCGAAGCCTTGATTTATGGGAAAAAATAAAACAAGCAAATGCAAAAAAGAGTGATAACCAGTAATAAAAAATTTATATGTTTAACCCAGAAAATCCCAACACAAAAAAAGAACAACCCCTATTAACTGTAGGCCAGATTTTCGAGTTGATCCAACCTGCCGAATTTGCAACAGAAGAAGAAAAAGCTAAATTTCTTGATAATGTAAAAGAAAACCAGATAGAGCTTACACAAATGTTTGTCGATGCATTATCATTACTTCCTGCATACCAGAAAGATTTAGAAATACTTGAAAGTAATGTAAAAAAATTAGATCGTCCTACGGGAGAATCTCGGAAAATCCTTGAGAGATATGGTGCAAGTAGCGTGATTAGTTGTATTTCTATGTTGAAAAACCTAATTAATGATTTGAAAAAAGCATCTAAAAATTTGGATCAGATTTCTGATAAATGGCTAAATATTCTAAAACCAAGGTTAAAAACAATTAACGTTGCTATAAGGTTCTAAACACTAAAAAACCGGGTCAACGCCCGGTAAAATTTGTTTATATATCTAAAATATTTTTAGAATCCACCCACACCTTTCATGCCTCTGTCCATACCTCCTCTGCCACCTTTCATTCCGGGCATACCCATACCACCTAGGCCCATTGGTCCTTCTTGTGGAAGTGAATTGTTGGCTTTATAATAGGTTACCAACTCATCAAATCTGGTTTTCAACTGTTCATCAGTAAGCTGTTTAGGAGCTCTGCCTTGATGATTTTCATTGGCATCTGCCAGTTTGTTAGCTTCCATAAGCTGTTTTTGTTCTGCCATCGCAGATTTGTAAGCATCAAAGTTGTTGTTTTTTGCAGCCTCTAAAACTTTATTTTGAATCTCCTGACCTTTTTTGTAATTTGTTACTAGTTTATTAAACTCGTCCTGAGAATTTACTTTTTCAAGCATTCGCTCATCAGCTGCTTTTTTGAAGACTTCGTAGTCATTTGCTTCAATAGCCTTTTTAATAGCTTCTGACTGTGCTTGGCGTTCGGTAATTTTATTAAACTCATCCTGAGTCATGTTGTTGGCTCGAGTTGTAGCGTTTTCGATAAGAGCTTTTTTAAAAGCATCAAAATCTTTGTTTGCAACTGCTTGTTGTACGTTTGCGTTAGATACTATAGGTGTGGCAGCGTAGGTGATAGCACCGCCTGCAGCGATTGTAAATAATACACCGACTCCGAGAAGTCCTAGCATTTGTTGTTTTTTGGTTGGGAACATATATAAAAATGTGTGGTTTAAAAAAATACAAGTGAATTCAAGCTTGTAATATAATTATACATTATCTAAATGACTTGATTATGACTTTTTACTTTTTGTGTTAATTTCACCCTAAAAATATTGCCCTTTTGCTCAATTTTTAATTCAAATCCAGTTTTCTCAGCCAATTCACGGCAAGTGTTTAATCCAGTACTACTCTGGTATTCTTCTGATTTACAAGGGTTGCTAAAAATGATACTTTTATTCTTTTCATCAATTTGTATGCTTAAGGTAGATTTAGCAGGAAAAGCATGTTTAAGGACATTTTCTATCAAGTGGTAGATTAGTTGTTGGAAATAGACAGATTTTGCTTTAAACGTGCCTGTATCATGTACATTTAATATAATCTCATTTGTATTGATAGGTTGCAAACTGTCCCAAGCATTTTGTATCATCTCATTTACATTTACCATTATCTCAACATCGTCATTTTGTCTACCAAGTAAAGTATTACTAAGCTGCTGCAATCTTTTAATTTCAGATAAAGCCTCCAAATGAACTTTTTTAATATTTTTCAAACTTTTTTCATCCTGCGATAAGCTTAATTCCGAATGCAATATTGCTAGAGGAGTCCTTAATTCGTGACTGGCGTTTGTAAGAAATTTCTCACGTTCCTGGATGCTCTTGGCTAGTGGTAGAAGCAAAAAGTATAATGCTATCCAAGTACAGAATGTAAAAAGACTCAAAAGCAGTATATTACTTATTAAAATTGCGTTTTGTACGCGGCGAAAATTTTCCGAGCGTCTTACTTCATCCTGCTCACGTCTTTCGATGTTTTGTAGGGTAGGGGGTCTAGGGGCAATCATCTCCTGTCTTAACTGGCGTCGGTCCGCCTCAAAACCCATACGGGTAGTTTCCGAGATATTAGCTCCACTAAAAATCAAAACTAAACTTAAAAATAGGAAAACAAGTAATGTCAGCTTAATTCTGGTCTGTTGAAATTGTTTTGGAAGTTCTGAGCCTGTAACCGAGGCCGCGAGTTGTTGTAATGGGGTCATAAGTAAATTTTTGGCGGATTGATTTTATATGTCTCTCAATTACGTTGGAGTAGGGGTTTGCGGACTGATCATAAATAGCTCGAATCAAGCTGGTTCGAGATATCATTCTGCTTGGATGATCAAAAAAATATTTGAGTATTTTGTATTCTGTGGCTGTTAAATCTACTGGTTCACCTTTTTCCAAAAACCTTTGATTTAGCCTATCTAGTTCAATTTCTCCAACCTTAAAATCCTCAGGTAAAGACCGTCTTAGTAAAGCATTGATTCTGGCAATTAGTTCTGGCCATTCAAAAAATTTAGGTAAATAATCATCAGCCCCAAAATCCAGCCCGGTTACTTTATCATTTGTTTCACCCTTGGCGGTGAGCATCATTACGGGGGTAAGTAAATGCTGACTTCTCCAGTGCCGCAGTAAATCAATGCCAGAAAATCCGGGCAGCATCCAGTCAAGTAATACCAAATCAAACTCACTGATATTTATAGCTCTTGCAACCAAGCCATTGTTGATTATTGTTGTATCAAAACCAGCCTGTTTCAAGCCTTTCTCAAGAGTTTTGGCCATTCTATCTTCATCCTCTACAATTAATATGTGAGACATAATTGAATTATAGCCTATCTAAATGACTTTAAAATGACAAGGCTTGAATTAATATGCAAAAAATAAATGCTACATTTAAGTAGCAAATACTTTTACAGGTGAAGGATATTCAAATGGTTTTATTTATCCTCTTCTATATCCTCATTTTCCAAACTTTGTGTAAATTCATCTATTTTTGCTTTAACGTATGGAATTGCAACAATTATTGCCGCCGCCCTTCTTAATTCTTCTCTATTTTTCTCTTCCTTTGATTTTTCTTGATTGTTAATCTTTTTCTTAGGCGGTTGTTCGTTCATATAAATTATTTTTTAGATTTAAAAAAGTTATTAAACTTTGAAAATACATTTGATTGTTCTTTTTCTTTTGACTTAGCGATTGCAGACAAGTTTACACCGTTAACTAATTGTCGCATTATAAAGCTATTTTTAGTGTTTTTAAATTTATCTGATGTGGCGTAAGCAAGAAATAGATTTACAATCAAGAAATTTTTATCGTTGGGACTATATAGTTTTTCTCCACCAGGATAGTTTGAGCTATCAAGCATTGTAAACAAGTCTTCAAATACTATTTCGAATTTTTCCAGACATGAGTCAAAAACTTGGTCATACACATTTTCTATTCCTAGATTTTTTTTCCATGTTTTTTGACCGTAGGTACTCCTATACACTAATTTTAACATATCGTCAAGACTGAAGTCTTCGCCTGTTTCATTTACAAAATGGTATGTATTCAACTTCTTCCATACAAAATTTAAGAAATCATTGGACACTTCTTTTAATTCAGCTAGTACATTTTTGTAATTCTGACTATCTGATGTAGATACTACAAAATGTGTTGCTTTTTTAAAAGAGTTTAAAAATTTAACTGGGGAGTTTTTATTTGATTCTCTGAGGTAAGTTACAAATTCTTGGTATCCCGGCAACTCTTTAATATTGATAGAAAGCTCCTCTTGAGGCATAAATTCTTTTGGTGAATGCTTAGGTAGATCTTGATTTGTTGTAAATTCTAATGAATTTTGCTCTTGTGGTGCTTTTTGAGACTCTTGAGTTGCTTTAAAATTTGACGCGTTGTTAGTTTTAATGGTCTTTGTCGCAAAAGAAGCAAATTTTCTGTTTTTATCATTTTCCAATTGCTTTTTGTATTCTTTTTCTTTCTCTAATTGTTCTTCTTTTAGTCGATTTGCTTTGTCTTGATTCATTTTATTTGTTTCGCGCTCCTCAATAAATTTGCCAAAGATAGGAATAAACTTAACAGATGACTTCATGGAATCAGGGGATGATTCAATTATATCACTATGTAACTTAAAAATTTCTCCAAAATCAGAACTGTATTCAGTATTACTATAAAGAATCTCTGGTAATTTTTCATTTAAAGCCTGGTTTATAGCTAAATTTGCAATTTTTTTTGAATCAGTAATTTCTTTAGTTTTTGAATACTCATTAATAATTTTTCTAGCCCTTTGCTGAATGGATATATCAGATTTCCAAATATTTTTAGTTGTGTTAGCTACCGCTATATCTATTAATTTTAGAATATAAAGTCTATCGGCAAATTTTTCGGTATCTTTATTTCTTTTAATATTGATCAGTTCATGTAAAATCTGATTTTGAAATAAATTATGAAATTCTTTGGATTTCAATATTGTAATTTTATTTTCAGCAAATATTTGAGGTAACGCATCTACCGCGTCTGGATATTTTAACATGATTTCGTGTTTGTGATCTTCAAATACTTGATCTTTAGTATCTTTAAATGACAATATTTTATTGCTGCGTTCAGCTGTTTTTATTCTTTTATTGATTTCAACGTTGTATTTGGAATTAGGGCCATCTATTTGATTTACCATCCAACTTTTAGCATTTTCTTCTAATTTTTTAATAACAATCTTTACAGTTTCTATCTTTATAGCTTCAGGATTATTTTTGTTAGGGTTGTTGGTTTGCTCATTCATAAATTGGTATTTTTTATTTTTGTTTGAATTTTTTATGCAGGGTATTATTGCATACGTTTTGTTTTTATACAAATACTTAACCAGCAGAGCAGGCTTAAATTGACAAATTTTGTCTAAACAGGCTAACTTTCAGTAGTAATTAAATAAATTATGCTTTGCCCAGTTTGTAAAATCCCATTGAAATTAACATTAAATAAATTATGCTTTGCCCAGTTTGTAAAATCCCATTGAAATTAACTTTTAGAGAGGATATTGAAATTGACTATTGTGAGCAGTGTAGGGGTGTTTGGTTAGATAGGGGTGAGCTTGATAAATTAATTGAAAAGTCAAAAAAATACGACAATCATACCTATAGTCAATCAGCTCCTGTACAACCTCAGCAAGTAAATGATCACCATTATGCTGAACATAGAGACGATAAAAACCACCACAACCAATATCCACAACATGGCAAACCTCATAAAAAGAAAGATTCTTTTCTAGGGGATGTGTTTGATATCTTTGGTTAATCAAAGTGCTTTAAGTAATACTTACCTTTTAAAAAGGAAGACAATGGGCTTAAGATAGTCCGAAATTTTGTTATACCAAGTCACTTGGCACAAATTGATATATTAAAGCTCTTAGCCAAAGAAAATTAATCCACTTTTTCTACTTCGCTGGACAGTTTCAAAACTTTATCTCCATCCTTTTGCTTGATCAATAGTGCCGGATTTTTTGAGCTTCCGTGTCTTGTAATTGTGCTGTCTTTAATTTCTTTTTCAATATCTTTTTCGTAAATCTCCATAACCTTTCCCTAAGCAGTTCCATTCCCCCATTTCCAAGATACTAAATCACCTTTTTGAATTTTATTTTTATTAGTCATAGTAACTGCAGCTTAAAAAATTTCGATGCTTTTCGTCAATAATTTTTGTGTTTAATGTAGTTCTAGAATTACAAAGTATTTTTCAGACATTATCAATTTGATACGCCTACCTTTTTAAACAACTAGATAACATAAGGCTGGCTGATCTGATTATTATAGTTATACGAAGTAAATTTGATATTATTTTTACTAATTATGGATAGTTATAAGGCTACATTTGTATTATAAAAGTAGCAATTTAATTATTTCATATATCATTCATATTCTAAAAAGTGAATTGACAAAAGGTAATAAACTTTTTATATTCTATACATGTCTACAAACGATTTTAGATATCTCGAGCAGCGGCTTTTAGACGAGTTTAGCAAGCCTATGCATATGGGTATTTCTGAGCTTGCTACTGAGCTTGGCATGAAAGACAATACAACACTTTTGTACCATATTCGTAAGCTTGTGAATGCAGGGTTCTTAATTAAGCTAAAGAAGGGAAGTTATAAAACATTGTTGAGTGTGAATACCGTAAATAGTAACATAATGGAAATACCCTTTTTTGGTAATGCCAGATGTGGAGATGGGGGAGAGTTACTTGAAGATTATCCTGACTACTATCTTCCAATGAGCACTCAAATGGTAAAACACAACTCTAAAGAATTATTTGCCTTGAAAGCTATAGGAGATTCTATGCGACCTGTAATTACTGAGGGTGATACTATTATTGCTGAAAAATATACAAGTAATGTACCTGATAAAAAAAGTTTTTATGTGGTTACAAATAACCAAGAAGTATTGATAAAAAGAGTTTTATTTTCTAAAGATGGTAGCTTTTTACTTTCTACCAACCCTGAACACTTACCGATTCCTATTAATAAGGAAAATTTCAACATTGTCGGAAAAGTAGTAGGAGTATATAAAAATTTTTAATAAATATTATGATTTACCAGACTAATTAACAATACTTATGCCTACAGACACAAAAAATTTCTCACTATGGGTTAATCAAAAGACTGAATTAGAGCAAAATCTGTCCAGATTAAACTTTAGGGAAAGAGAAGTTTGGTCTTGTTACTGGGGCTGTAATATTGGATATGAATTAGATGGTAAAAGTGATTTTCTCCGCCCTATTTTAATTATTAAAAAAGTGAGCCCTGAGACTTTTTTGGCAGTACCTCTTACTAGTAGATTAAAAGATGGCTCCTGGTACCACAAGAGTAATGTTGAGGGTAAAGAAGGAAGGTTTGTATTGCCGCAAATTAGAATGGTTGATGCAAAGCGGTTAAAATATTTTATTTCCAGGTTAAATGAAACTGACTTTAAAAGTGTCCGGCAAGCCTTTATAAAATTCATTATCTCTTAAAGTGTTGACTGAAATTAGGCAAAAAAAATACCTCCCGGTTGAGAGGAGGATCGGACTTACGTCAAAACTACTTTTAATATTAGATTAAAATAATGAATTTGTCAAATATAAAATACTGAGCCTAAGGCAATTATATTCAAATAGAAATAAGGCTTAATAAAAAAAGATGGTCTATCAGACCAGTAAAATCAAGAGTATAATCTACTGTAGAGCTTGACTACATTTATTTTAAACATCCATATTAGCCTAGATAAAAAACTAAAAAATATATTACCAAAATAATACATAACACAAAAATTTATGATTACAAACTTTTTTAAAACTATTTTAACAGCTGCCCTAATTTTATTAATAGGAGTAGGCCTGTTTCCAGTTCAGGCAAAAGCTATGAGTGCTAACTGGCAAAAAGGAATCAGTATATATCCAGCTAACCAAACCGTTTATGGTAGTAGTGATTTTAGACAATCTCTTTCAAACTACGCACAAACTGGAGGCAATTTTTTCAATTTTGTGGTACCATACTATCAGGCTAACAAGTACTCAAGCGATTTTTACCCTGGAAATAGTACACCTACTGATGAATCTTTGATTTCAGGTATCAATTATGCGAAAAGTTTGGGTTTGCAAACTGGTATTAAAATATTTGCAGAGATAAGCAATGGTGACTGGAGAGCAGCGATAGAAGCAAGTAATAACCTGGCCTGGTTTAGCAATTATGGTAAAATTGTTACAAAATATGGCCAGCTGGGTCAGCAATATGGGGTCGAGATAATAACTATCGGCACAGAAATGATAGGTATGTCAATTCCCTCGAAAAATAGTAACAATACCCAGGGCTGGCTTGATATTATTGCAAATACCAGAAAAGTTTATTCGGGTAAATTAACTTATGGCGCTACACACCTTGGTGGGCAGGATGATGAAAAAAATCTGATTCAGTTTTGGCCACAATTGGATTACATAGGTATTACAGCCTATTTTCAGCTAGCGGATAGTGATATAGGAAATCCGGGGGTAGATTATTTCAAAAACGTTTGGAATACAATAAACAATGAGCAAATAAAACCGCTCTACACTAAGTACAATAAGCCCATTATATTTGCTGAGGTGGGTTACGAAAGTATTAACGCTAGCTATATTAATCCAGGGGATTATACAAGAGATGGTCCGGTAAATACTGAACTTCAAGCCACACTATATGAGGCCCTATTTTCATATTTTAGTAATTACGATTATATTGCGGGTATACATTTATGGGAGTGGAATAGTAATCCTAACACTGGAGGTATAGGCAATAAAGATTTTACCCCTCAAAATAAGCCAGCTCAAAAAGTAATGGAATCTTGGTTTAAATTTGGATCAAGTCCTACAAAATTAAGCTTTCAATCAACCACAACAGTACCAACTACAACCCCAACTCTAAATCAACCTGTACAAGTAAATAATGTAATCAAAAATACATCAACCTCAGCAGGATCATCTTTAGTAGATATTGAAATATACAACCAACAAGGACAAAAAGTATTTCAACAATACTATGAAAATCAAGGCTTTACAGCAAATGAATCAAAAAACTACAACGTAACCTACACTCCAACAACTACAGGTACATATACAGTTAAAGTAGGAGTATTTGGAAGTGGTTGGAATCCTAATTACATCTGGGATGATAAGGCTGTTGAGTTTAATGTAACTAATCAAATTGTAGCTCCTCTGAAATTCACATCAACCACAACAGTACCAACTACAACCCCAACTCTAAATCAACCTGTACAAGTAAATAATGTAATCAAAAATACATCAACCTCAGCAGGATCATCTTTAGTAGATATTGAAATATACAACCAACAAGGACAAAAAGTATTTCAACAATACTATGAAAATCAAGGCTTTACAGCAAATGAATCAAAAAACTACAACGTAACCTACACTCCAACAACTACAGGTACATATACAGTTAAAGTAGGAGTATTTGGAAGTGGTTGGAATCCTAATTACATCTGGGATGATAAGGCTGTTGAGTTTAATGTAACTAATCAAATTGTAGCTCCTCTGAAATTCACATCAACCACAACAGTACCAACTACAACCCCAACTCTAAATCAACCTGTACAAGTAAATAATGTAATCAAAAATACATCAACCTCAGCAGGATCATCTTTAGTAGATATTGAAATATACAACCAACAAGGACAAAAAGTATTTCAACAATACTATGAAAATCAAGGCTTTACAGCAAATGAATCAAAAAACTACAACGTAACCTACACTCCAACAACTACAGGTACATATACAGTTAAAGTAGGAGTATTTGGAAGTGGTTGGAATCCTAATTACATCTGGGATGATAAGGCTGTTGAGTTTAGAATATAAGGAATCCCAAATAGTAAAAAAACTTAATAAGAAAAATACTTTAGGTTAACACCCAAGAAAGATATTCCTCTAAATGATTTAATCTTGAGGTAATTTGTTTAATCGTTTGGGGTATTTGAATGTGTGCAATTTCTTTTTCATCATTTGAAGAGTTAGATAATATTCGATTTAGATTAAATTCCAGCCAGCTGATATTATCTACTAAACTAAAATATAAAGCATCTTTAATTAAATTTTTATCTACATCATTCGAGATAGTGTATGATTTAAAAATCTCTCTAAATATTAATTCATTTGTTTCTCCGGTCGGTTCACTAGACCAGTCAAAAGCTAACCGAACTAACTCAACCAGTGGATTTGTATAACCGGCACTTTCCCAATCAATTATTTGTGGTATACTTTGCTCAGTCCAGATAACGTTTTTTTTATCTAAATCTCTGTGACTTAGTACAATTGTATTCTGCAGGTTGGTAATTGAGGTATTAACTAAATCAAAATTAATCCAATCTTTCATGTGCAGTATGAAATCTATACAATCCTTTTTCCAGCTAAAATCGGTAAATTCTATTCTTGTTTTTAAGTCCAGCCAAGTTGCATAATTTATATTACTCGGTATTATATTAGGCGTATCAAATTGTAAATTAGATTTATGGATTTTAGCTAAAACTGAGGCGATTTTTTTTGCTGTTTCAACTGTGATTAAATCACTATCTGTCAAAACGGTGCCCTCTATCCAAGGGTAAACAATAAAAAACTTATCATGTATCTTTGAAACAAAGTTATCTTCTTTACCACTTTCTAAAGCAGGAATGGCTTCAACTCCTAATGTTTTAAATTGTTTGGCAATTTTTTCACACCTATTCATATTTTGTATAAGACCCGGACGTAGCATAATTTCTGCATTTAATTCCTTAACTGCGTAGTTGCCTGTCTCTGTTTCCAGCATCCACATTTTGTGAATCAACCCTCCAGTTACTTTGGTAGGTAATTTAATAACTGATTTCAAATTATACTTAGTACAGACAATATTAGCCTCTTCTCCGGTCATATCATATATTATTTATGTTAGTTTTATCATTAAGAACAGAGATACTATAGCCAATGTTGTCAATTACTATATCCATATGATGGTTCAATGTATGTGGCGTTACTACCATGATTCAAATGACTTTGACATAAATTAAGCTACGGTCAAAAATACCACAATCCATGAAACAATTACAAAAAATAGATCTACTTACAAACTTTACATTCAACCGTATTCATAAGAGATTTATGGTGATTTATGATTTGGATGATATGCGCAAAGTTTGGAAAAAAGTTAGTTCAGAGTGGAAAAAATATAAAGGTGAAAAATTGCCTAAACGATTTAAAAAATATCCGGAGATTTGGGCAGAATTAAATTATTGGATAGAAGAAAAAATTTCTAAATTTGTAGCAGATGGTGGTGAAGACGTAAACTATTTGAATAAAGCTGATTTAAAAGAGCGTGGCTGGGATGAAAAAATTCTTAAATCTTTATATCCAAATCCTGATAAACGAATTTATTTGGGACGCGGTCGTTGGGCTTATTATTATAATGCTGGTAGACTAGGGGAGCTAGAAGATAGCGAAGAATTTATTGAGTATGTTGAAGTGAAGTTGGAGCGCAAAAGAAAACGTGAAATGTCGAAATTAGCAAAAAGCAAGAAAAATACCGGCTTTGGTACAGAATTTATTCACTAGGGTACAAATCAATTATAGTCTTAACTCAAGTCAATTGACGTTAGGTGAAATCTGTGCTAAAAGGTTATGAAATGATTAATTATAACGATAGACCAGAAAGATTTGGTTTTTTCCGAAAATTCGGCATATTTCAAATAGTTTTTGTATTACTATTTACGTGGTCCTTGGCTCCTACATTTATAATCAAGCCGTATTTTGATTTTAATAATCTGAACTATACTACTATAAAAGTGAAAAATAAAGAAAGGACCTGTTACTCAGATCGTAATTGCAAATACTTAATTTATACTGAGAATGAAGTTTTTGAAAATACCGACTCTTGGATGGACCAAAAATACAATTCAGCTGATATCTATAACCAGCTTGATAGTGGAAAAACTTGTTATGTCAAAGTAAGAGGAAAGAGAGTAGTTTATTTTAGCTGGTTTAGAAATATAGTTGAGATAGATAACTGTAACTAATTATACGGATTTACCATTTTGCACTCTAAATTCATTTACAGCGATATGAGCTTGTCTGGTTGGTTCTGGTATTCGGTACCCTTTTAAACACTGTCTAATGATCTCTACTGAGCCTAGGAGGTCAATTTTATGCCCAGGTGAGATAAAAATAGGATTAGTTTTAAATTTAGATCGAAAAGCTGCTCCAACCACCTCATCTTTATCAATCATTTCTGACCAGGATCCTGCTATAAGTTCGGGCTCTTGATATTTTCCGACTAAAACACTTTTAGCTGAGCCAATAGTAGGTTTATCAATTACTAAACCGAAATGGGAAGCAATTCCGAGTCTACGGGGGTGTGCAATACCTTGACCGTCTACAACCAATAAATCCGGCTTTATTTTCAAATTATTATAAGCTTCCAAAAGTAAGGGTATTTCTCTAAATGATAGGAGTCCAGAAATATATGGAAAATCCAATTTGCCTACTACTAAGCTTTTCTCTACTAAAGTAAAATCCGGAAAACTAAATACTAAGACAACGGCATATCCTATATCAGAAAATCTATTAAAAGAAATATCAGAGCCTGCAATATATTGGATTTGCCCATCAAATGGAGTAATTTCCACAAGACTTTTTAACTGTTTTTGGATTTCAATTGCTTCTTTAGGTGAGTTAGGTTTTAAGTTAAAATTCATAAATTAGTGCACTAAAAAAGCCTATCCGGTTAGGGACAGGCTCAAGATTTAAGATGTAAATCTATTTTTTGTTTTTAATAAAATTTGCCTTTAAGTCTAGTTTTCTATGTTCGAGTTGCTAGTTTTACCTACCTAGCGATTATATAAAAAATAATTTCTTTAAGATTGTCAAAGTGAGCTGATTTTAACTTAGGTAGTTACTGCACTAAAAGGAAATATTGATATTTTACATTAATGCGAAATTGTGCAATAAATAAAGCTATGAATGAGAGTGGACAAAATAATAAGAAAGAAATTCTATTGAAATTTATAGCAAATTTTCTAAATACAATTGTCATCCCTCTAATCACGCACTTTTCTTTATTATATAAACGCTCTGGTTTAAGTGAATTAATTGATAAAAATGAATGTCGAATTACTATTAAACCATTAAATTTATATGAACATTTTCCAACATCAAATTTAGATGAGCTATTAGATAAAAAATATATACAAGAAATATCAAAAACAATTTCAGAAGTTGAGTTTACTATACGGTATTTAAATATTTTTCCTTATACAGTACAGATAATTGCTGGGAATTTTTCACGCACAGACACTAAGAAAGTACTAATAGAAATAAAAGATTCTAACTTAGGCCAGATTCTTTGGGGCAGTAAGATTTTCTTAAGTCCTATTAGTTTAATTAGGAATAATGAAGGTGAATATTGTGAATATATTAACACGGGCTCAGATAAGACGTTAGGTTTTGATGAAAGGTTTACAATTTCTATAAAAGTTGTTGATATGCCACTAGATGAGTATAACTAAAAAAATTTTTGCAATAGGCGGATCTGTAGTAAAATGGTCTGATGATTTTAGATTTGATCAAGAAATCATTAAACTATCCGAGCTTGAAAAACCCAATGTGCTGTTTATACCTACAGCTACTGACGACGACACTAAGTATATTAATTATTTTCACACTATCTATAACGAAAAATTAGGGTGTAAGGTTGAAAATCTACTCTTAGTTAGTGAACAGCCGAATTTAGCTCAAATTGAGGAAAAAATTGATAAAGCAGATGTAATTTATGTAGGTGGCGGAAATACTCTAAAAATGATTAAAATCTGGAAAAAGTATGGGGTGGACAAATTGCTGAAAAAAGCCTGGGAAAGCGGAAAAGTTATGTGTGGAGTGAGTGCTGGAGGAATTTGTTGGTTTGATTCCGGTAGTAGCGACTCTATGAATTTTTCAGATAAGAGCAATTTCAACTTGATCAAAGTAAAAGGGCTTGGATTTATAAAAGGTATGTTTAGCCCACATCACATTAATGAACCTCACAGAACTGCAGGTTTACTGAAAAATATTGATACTTATGGCGGTATGGGTTATGCTGTGGATGACGGAGCAGCCATTGAGATAATAGATGATCAATTTAGAGTAGTTTCTTTTTATGATTATCCAAATGCATATAAGGTTTACAGAGACAAAGGCTTGCTATGCTACAAAAAAATCAAACAAAACAATATTTATTTGGATCTTAAGCAACTATATGACAAAAAGGCAAACATATAACTTGCCAATAAGTCTAAAAAGTGTTATGAATAGACTAATATTTTAAATATTAACAGTTTGAAAATATGCCCGAGATAATGACACAAGAGAAGCCAAATCAGATAAAGAACCAAATAAAAAATAATCCCGACATACAATGGATAAATCCAGAAGAAAGTTTACCTAAGACGGGTCAAGAAATTGTTGATAAAGGTTTGCTTGGAAAAGTTGTAGCTGATAGAGAAAATGCTAAAAAAGAATTGGAAGGCCTAAGAGCAGGGAAACAGGTCGGAGAAAAGATAAGTATATCAGCCGCTAATAGGGAGATATTGTCTAGGTTTTTGGAAAAGAGGATTAAAAAAATTGATGCACAAATTGAAGCAGTTAAAACTGTTAAAGATATAGGCTTTGCTGAATTTGATCTGGAAAATGCTCAAAAGTTAAAGCAATTTATAGGTGATCGTAAACCGGTTGTTGTAAAAGATACAAAAGGTGAATACCACCTAGTTGCTCACGGAAACATAGACCCAAATACTGGTAGGCACACACTTGAAAGTAAGGAAGCAGGGAAAACTGTGGATACAGAGAAATATATACGCCAAATTATTGAAAGTGGGGAAGTGCCTGCAGGCGCAAAATTACACGTTCGATCTTGCAAGCTTGGAGAATACCAAAAAACAAAAGATACAAATGGTAATGAAACAAGTTTTGAAAAAACAAAGTGGCCACTTGATGTGCAAGTTAGCAGAACAACTGAGGAGCCAGGTAATCTGCAAATGGGTATCAAGTCTATACGTAATTATAGGGGAGGGGAAAGTAATATAGTCTCATTTCAAAGAGAGAGAAAATAAGGTGTGACTGAAGCGATTACCTTAAATGAAGGTTGGAAAATTCCACGCTGGGTAAAGATTACTGCCGGGCTCAGTATAGCATTTATTGTCGGAGCTAAGTTATTTTAGCAGTTTTTTACTATCTTTTTTATATCTAGATCCAACCAAAATAGCTGTCATTAAGATACTTATAAGAGTTAAAGGATTAAACTTAGCATATTTTTTTTGACTATAATTTGAACTTACAAACTCTTTTCGATTCTTTTTATCTTCGGGTAGGGTGTTGTTAGATTCTTCTTTTGGCTGACTGCTTGATTTTTTAGCCAATTTTAAGTCTCCTTCGGTCTCTTTTAAGAATATACCAGCTTTAGTTACTTCCACTCCAAAAAATAGAATTTGCGCCGAGTAATAAACCCAAACCAATATTATTAGTACTGACCCTGCTGCTCCATAAGCGGATGAAAAAGTAGATTTGCTCAAGTACAATCCTATCAAAAATTGACCAACTACAAACAAAGTCGAAGTGAAAACCGACCCTGGAATAATTGATTTAAATGTTAGTTTCTTATGAGGTAAAAATTTCTGAATACCGATGATTATCAAAGTGACAAGTACATAAGAAATTGCCAAGCCTATGATTCCGGCCAAATCTTTATTGAACGGTAAGTATTGAGTAAAGAATCCTAGAACCGCACTGAAAATAAAGGATACTAAAAGTAAAAAAACAATACTCATTACAACACCCATTGAAAGGGTATATTCTTTTACTGTGCTTAAAAAATTGCTTTTCTTCGGCTCACTTTTCCATATGTAATTTAAAGAGTGTTTTAGCTCGATAATGACACCGAGTGCACCTGCCAGTAAAGTCACTACACCAATTGTGGTTGCTATTATGTTTCCTGAATTGTTGTTTGAAGTACTATCCACTATTTGATTCAAAAATTGCAAACCTGCCGGTCCTATAGATGTGCTTAGTTCTTTGAGAATCATTTCTTTAGCTGAACTTTTACCTAAAAATACTCCAATTATGGTGATAAAAAGGATTAAAAGTGGCGCGAGTGAAAAAACTGTATAATAAGACAGTGAGGACGCTAGGGTAGGGACTTTATCTATTTTCCAGTTTGAAAGTGCTAATTTCAATATTTTGAGGTATTTGTTCATAATCTTGTTTGTGTAGTTTTTATTAAGTCGCAGTGCTTCATCGTTTATCTTGGAGCTTGTATGCCGAAAAAATCATTTGAAAGCAAAACACTACTATACTTATTTAAGCATAATTAATTAAGTTTGAAAAGGTTTTTTTACAATTCAGGTTCTTAGAGAAAATCACAATGTATTATCAAATTAAAAAGTATTTTAAATCCTTTACGTAAAATATAATATATGCTATATTAAAATTAAGAAATAAAATATTATGAATGAAAAAAATATTATGAATAAAAATTTTAATATAAAACCCGAAATTATTAAAGCTCAGGCCAACCAACCAGCAAAAGATACCCCAGAACAACTAACTAAGCACGAAATACTCCCTTATAGGCTAGTTATTACATTGAACTTTAATAATAAAGGTCGCGTATATATATCTGGTCCTGTTGATGAAGAGAAATATAATAAGTTAAATGTAATAGAGATTCGAGAAACATTAATGAAATCAAATCCCGGTCTAAATGTTAGCGTAGCAAATGGTGATAGTTTCCAAAAGTTAGAAAAGTTAGAAATAAAAGTTGTAGGTGAGGTTGATAAATTAGAATTAAGCAAGATAAATGCTCAACTTAAAAATTTATTAAGACCAACGAAAGAAAAATAGTAAGTTAATCAAGCCTAAAAATTTAAATTCATATTCATATTTAATTCTGGTTTTGTAATAACGTATCTTTGATTGCGGTTTTCAGTATTTAAACCAATACCTAAAATCAAATAAGCTCCGTGTTCAATGCCTTTTGAATCGTCTTTTTTGAAATGATAGTAAAACTGATTAGGTTGGATCATATGTACTGTAATATTCCTCAGGTCAAGTTTTATGTCAATTTCCAATATTTTTTGACAAGTTGTAATTGTTTTGATTTATTGTAATTTAATATATGTCATCAGAAAATAACGAAATTAACGCGGTAAATACAACTGAAAAACAAAATAAATCTTCTGGAATCACTCTGTTTGTATTAGCACTTGCAGTGGCAATAGTTGTTATTGACGGAACAGTACTAAACGTGTCTATTCGTGATATTACCTCCGATCTAAAGATTAGTTTGCAGGATATCCAGTGGGCTATTACTCTCTATTCACTAATTATTGCCTCACTAACAATATTTGGAAGTAGATTGGGCGATATTTTTGGTCGCAAGATTACATTTGTAGTAGGGGCAATCATTTTTGGTCTAGGGTCTTTAATTACAGCACTAAGTCAAGATTTGAATGGTTTGATTTTTGGATGGTCAGTTGTAGAAGGTATTGGAGCTGCTTTAATGATTCCGGCAAGTTCTGCTCTACTTGTAAATAATTTTGAAGGTAAAGCTAGGGGTAGGGCCTTTGCCATGTATGGTGCTACCGCCGGTGTGGCTTCCGCAATAGGGCCAATTTTGGGTGGTTATTTGACTACCAACTTTAGCTGGAGATGGGCATTTGGTATAAATTTGTTTGTAGTTTTGATTTTAGTGGCAGGATCTTTATATATCAAGGGCTATAAAGTAATTGGAGATAGTTTGAAAAAATTGGATTTTGTAGGAGTTATATTATCAGGTATTGGTTTGGCTTCTGTAACTTACGGATTTATCGAATCTTCCACTTATGGTTGGCTTGAGGCAAAGAAACCTTGGGAAGCTTTTGGAAGAAGTATGGATTTAGCAGGAATTTCCATAACTGTTTATACTATTTTAATCGGGCTTGTATTGCTAGTAGCGTTTTATTTATGGGAAAAAAGAGTTAAGAGAACTGAAGGAATGGAGCCATTGATTGATGTAGATATATTTAAAAATAGACAGTTTTCTTCAGCGATTAGCATGATTGCTATTTTATTCTCAGGCTTTACAGGTATTATTACTTTTGGAGTGGTACTATATTACCAAAATGTTTTGAATTTGTCAGCATTTGATTCCGGTGTAGGACTATTAGCTTTGTCTTTAGGTACCTTCATTGCTGCTCCTTTGTCAGCTAGAGTTTCAGAAAGATTTAGTGTAGGCCGTACAGTTCAAACCGGTCTCTTGATCAGTATATTGGGTTGCTATTTGATTTATCTTTTCTTGGTTGAAGGTGCAACTAGATTGTCATTGTCTCCTGCCTTATTTATCTTTGGGTTTGGTTTCGGTTTACTAGTGTCTCAGCTTACAAATTTGGTACTTTCTGCAGTATCACAAGATCAAGCGGGTCAGGCCTCAGGACTAAACGGAACTATCCGAGAAGTTGGACGATCTTTTGGAGCTGCTATCATTGGTGCAATATTTATAAGTGCGTTTGCGTCAAACTTTAGCGACGTTTTGAAAAACAAACCTCAAATTCCAGGACCTCTAAAAGAAACAATGTCAAAAGTACTGGATGATTCAGGTAATCAATATGCATTAAATTCTTTTGCAAACAATCCTCAGTTACCGGCAAATACAAAGTCCCAAATCCAAGAGAGTTTGAACTATGCAAATATAAATGCAGGTAGAAATTCAGTTTTAGTTACTTTATCTTTTGCAATTATAACTTTCTTACTCTCATTTACTTTACCAAAGCACGTCTTTACAGTGCATAAAGATGAGAAAAAAGCTGAGTTAAGCGAGGTAATTTAATTGTAATTTGGATGTAACAAAGGTTTGACTATATTTAGTTATTAAATCTCTATTTTGAGTATGCAAACAGTTGTGACTAAAGATATTGATTTATGTGCCAATCTGCTTTTAAACTCGGAGTTGGTCGCTTTTCCTACTGAAACTGTGTATGGACTTGGTGCTGTAGCTACAGATAAAGTGGCTGTTCAGAAGATTTATGAGGTAAAAAACAGGCCACAAAGTAATCCTCTAATCTGTCATTTTCACTCTTTTCAACAAATTCTGGAGTATGTCGAAAATGTTCCAACTTATGTACCTTATCTGATAGAAGCTTTTTCACCTGGCCCTGTTAGTTATATTTTAAATATCCCGGAAGACTCGATACTTAGGGTGCCTGGCCGTATGGCTGATCAAATTTTTCGTATTCCAGCTCAGAGTCAGACTTTAGAATTGATTAAAAAAATAAATTTACCGCTTGCAGGTCCAAGTTCCAATCTGTCAGGCAGACCTAGTCATACCAATCCGAATATGGTGGTTTATGAATTGGATAGTAAAATTGCTGCTGTTTTGGATGGTGGGGAAAGTCAAATCGGGCTAGAATCAACTATTTTGGAATGTAAAAAAGATAATGAATGCCGTATACTCAGGCCTGGAGCTATTGGGGAAAAAGAATTGAAAAAAGTTTTTGAAAAACATAATTTAAAAGTGACAATAGTGCCATATCAAGATGATCTTAAAAAAGATATTCCCGGGAATAAATACCCCCACTACTCTCCCAAAACACCTGTAGTTAAAATTAGTTTAGAGGCTTTTATTAGTAATTTCGATACTTTGATCCAGGCCAATGAAAAAGTAATCATTTTAGGCTCCACACAAGCTGTAGACTCAATTAAGGCATCAATCAACGAGATATCAAATGTGGTGATGGTAGTTGTTGGTCTGGATTTAACTGATTATGCCCACAACCTCTATCACTCCCTACAATCTATTGATCAGGGTAATTTTACAAAAGCTTACCTAATTATGGAAGATTGGGGCAATTCAAGCCTAGCTGAAGCTTTAAATAACAGGCTTTCTAAAGTCGGGGCTGGCTACCGATAGCTTAATAAAGTGCTATTAATATGCTACAAACAGCTAGAATAAAAACCACCCTGAGGTGGCCTATAAAACAATTACAATAAAGTAAGTTTTACTTTTTCAATTGATTACCGAGCTCAATTAGTTCATCAAAAAATCCTTGATAACGTCCGCTTCCTTGTCTCAATTTTTCAATTGCCTCTTCGCTCAAAGGCACTTGTTCTTGTACAGTAGCTAAATATGTATTCCAGGGAATATGAATTGCATTTTTGATAGAGTACATCTGTAATTCACTAACCACCAACTTCAGTTGCTCAACTACTCTGGTTCCGGCCGCACTACCATAACTCACAAAACCAACTGGCTTTTTATTCCATTCATAATAGACATAGTCTAAAGCATTTTTAAGTACTGCAGGGTAGGCATGGTTGTATTCAGGAGATACAATTATGAAAGCCTCGGCCTCAGCAATTTTATCAGCCCATTTTTTAACTACCTCGTTTGTGTAATTTTGTTTAGCCATTAAAGGAGGGATTGCATCCTCGAAAAAAGGCATAGGAAAATCTCGTAAATCCAACAATTCAGCTTCTACATTATCATGTTTTTGTAGTTCTTGCATTACCCAATTTGCAGGTTTGTCGCTATAACGTCCTTGTCTTGTACTTCCTACAATTACTTTAACTTTTAACATATACTTAATTAATTAGTTTTTAATACTTTCTTAAATAAAGTAAATATATAAAAAAAAGTCAAATGGTTTGTGGTTGAGAAAAATATATAAAATCAGGATGTGTTAATTATTTTTACGAAGTAAGGTTGTATTTAAACTTCTATCTGGCAATCACTTGAAATTTGACAAGCCATAATTAAAAAGGCTAAATTGCTGCAATATTAGGCTAGGCGGCTAGTGAGTTTATAGATAGAAGCAAAACTGTTGATACAATTTAGTTTTATTTATTATATGTTATCAGATCAACCAATTCAAATTTACCAAACAGATAATGGTGCTTTAGAGATACATGCAGATCAGGAAAATCAGACTGTGTGGCTTACTCAGGATCAGATTGCTTTGTTATTTGAAAAAGATAGAACCGTTATTACACGGCACATTAAGAATATTTATGAGGAAGGTGAGCTAGAAGAAAATGCAACTAGTGCAAAATTTACACAAGTTCAAAAAGAGGGTAAAAGAGAAATAGCTAGAATTATCCAATTTTATAATCTGGATATGATTATTTCAGTGGGGTATCGAACTAATTCAAAACAAGCTACAAAATTTAGGCAATGGTCAAACTCCATTCTGAAAGAATACTTGGTAAAAGGATACTCTATTAATCAAAAATTACTACAACAAAAACAGGGGCAAATTGAGGAAATCAGACAAACTTTGGATTTTTTAGTTAAAACATCTAAAATGCGGGTATTTTTGGTTAAACCTTTTTTAGCTATTCAAACTTCTATCTGGTAATCACTTGAAATTTGACAAGCCATAATTAAAAAGGCTAAATTGCTGCAATAATAGTCCGAGAGATTTTGCACTAAATGAGAGGAACTAATCATTATATAAATAGGGCAGTTATAAAATATACCTATATACTAGATATAGGGTTCTTAAGTTAATGTACCTCAGTATTAAAAAGTAGCAAATTGAAATAAATTTATGATTATTGGTATTTTTTTAAGACATATTAAAGCTTACAAAGGTATAAAATATGTTCCAATAGGTGAAAAATATAACTTTGCGTCTTATATTGGAGAAAACGGGGTAGGTAAGAGTTCTATTTTGCAAGGTTTAAATGCATTTTTTAACGATACAGACTATCCAATAAATAAAAGTTCCTTAAATGAGGGTAATTCTCAGAATTTTCCATATTTTACTACTATATTCTTAATTCAAAAAGACAAAATACCTACTAATTCGACTCACAAACAAACTTTTGAAAGTTTAAGTAATTACTTTTGGAATGTAACTAAATCCGATATAACATCAGGTACAGCAGGCGCAGTAAAAGAGTTTTTTGATTTAAGATCAGAAATTCCACATAAACGAGATAGCTACTATCTGTTGCTGCTAGGCGAGAAAATTCTACATATAAAACAGCCGTATTTTGGTAGTTTTCATAGAGATATTAAATTAATGGAATTATTGGATACAAAACAGACTATGGGTATAGTATTAAATAAAGAAGCAGATAAAGATGATATTGATAAATATGAGTCTAGTTTTGATGCTCTAATACAAAAAGAATATAAAACCTTTTTCAGAGAATTGAAGGAAATGTATTCATATGTCTACATACCTGTTGAGATAGATGTGGAAAACTTTACAAAGATTGAACGGAATGAAATGCAAAAAATTTTTGATAAGAAAATTAAAGATGAGATTGGTAAAATGATAAAAGTTGGAAATATTAATGAAATAAATAATAAACTAGATGAATTTACTGATGAAATCGAAAAAATACTAGATTATCAATATTTTTATGACACAGGCAATAAAGGAAAAAAAGCGCTTACTTCAAGAGATCTTGTAGAAAAAATTTTAGAAACTTACTTTCAAATAAGAGTTCTTAATAAAGGTATTACTTCAAGTGATAAAAGCTCAAAAAAAATAAGTGAATTAAGCGCAGGTGAAAAAAGGCAAGCATTAATTGATGTGGTTTATGCATTTTTAAAAAAGGATGCTGAAAGAGAAAAATCTTTAATAATAGGAATAGATGAGCCAGAAAACTCACTTCACACCTCACTTTGCTATGATCAATTTGAAAAGCTTAAAGAAATATCTAAAAATAATCAAATTCTTATAACAACTCACTGGTATGGATTTTTACCTGTAATTGATAAAGGATTTGTACACTTTTTAAAATCCGAAAATCAAGCTATTTCTTTTTTTAATAAAATGGATTTATATTCAGATGAATATAAAACTAAAAATATCCCTGAGGATTTTTCACTAAAAAGCACAAATGATCTCATACAATCAATTTTCCATTCTCTAAAAGCTGTTAAACCTTATAATTGGCTTATTTGCGAGGGGGCAAGTGACAAAATCTATCTTAATAAATTTTTACATAACGAAATAGCTAATAAAAACTTAAGAATAATTGCTGTTGGGGGCGTAGAGCAAGTAAAGAAATTTTATAAATATTTAGAGCTTCCAATATCGGAAAATGTAAATGATTTAAAAAGAGGGAAGGTATTTTGTTTAACTGACACAGATAATGATCATGGTACAGAATGTAAAACTTCTGAAGAATTAAAAAAAATACTTACTATTCAGAGATTTTATGCGGAAAAAAACAATATAGTATCCTTAATAAAATTTGACTCACCTAACGGAAAACTCCCTGTTGATATAGAAAAATCACTAAATCCTTTGATTTTTAAGAAAACACTAGATAGTCTAAACGTAAACGAAATTTTTTTAATTAACGAGTTGAATATTCAAAACATTGATGGAAATACTAGTAAAGAAAATTTAAGAAGTTGGGATATAGACAACTACTTTTCTTCTGAAGAAATTAAAAATACTTTTGCTGACAAATATGTAGAAATTTTGAGTAAAGAGCAAGATGAAAATAAATATACCCCTCAATGGGTCAAAATGATTAAAGATTTCTTTAATTAAAATAATTAGAATTTAACCTACAATTTTAAAAGTTTTTTGTTGTACAACTTTTAGGTTACACTTTTAAATTGTGTAAACATAGTGTTTATTCCAAGCAAGTCTATTATAAAGGGAGTTAAAGTTGGTTTATTCTTAAAGAACTACTTTAATTTTTGTATAAAATGACCAAAAGTAATTTATTCTTTTTGATTTATTTTCCTAACTCGCTTTGGGCTAAGTAGTTTACAGCTTTACTAGTTTCAAATATTGTAAATAAATAATTTTTGTGCTATTATATAAGGAATATAATTATAAACTTAATATAATTCTTCTATGGAAAAAATTCCTCAAAATTTAAAAGATAAAAAGCAACCAGAAGGTAAATCATGGCATGCTAAAGTATTTTCAGATATAGTAAAAAGAAAAGAAGAGTCTCTAGATCCGATAGTTTATAACACTATAATGGTTTTATGTAACAATAAAAATAATCGTAGTGTTAGCGCAAAAGAAATTGTTGTAGCTCTTGATAAAGCCTTAGCAGAAAGACCTTTAACCACTCAACAGGCTGTAGATCAGTTCAATAAAGTTTTTGGGCCTGTTTTGCCAAATCCAGATGATGCGGTATAGAATTTTAGAAAACTAACTAGCTTCACCATTCTTTGTTTTAAGCTTTTTAAATTCTCCGGCTTTATCTAATTCCTGATATCTATCATAAACCGGTTTGGGAAACATAAGCTGTATTGATTTAAGGTTAAAACTGCCGTCCAGCGTTTCTTTGTGATTTATAATTTTGTAATCAGTGCTGCTATATTCAAATCTTATAGGTGTACTGAATCCGTGACCTGATGTTTTATCTGGATTTAGGCTTTCACATAGTGCTCTGGAATAAATAAATTTATCATCATAACCAACAATATAACTATCACAATAATAACTTGCGTCTAATGAAGAATTTTTACTGAAAATCACTTCTAAATATTGGCTGACACTTTCACGCAATTTGTCGTTATTATTTAGAACTAGCTTACCATATGATTCTGGGAATTGTAGTTTTTGATTTTTGAAAATATCGTCTGTATAGCAAGCAATCCTAGGTGCACATGATTCACTATTTATAACCGTGATAGTTTCAATTTTTTTGTAATTTGAAATTAATATGCCGATTATAATAATTACTATTAAGGTAATGCCACCGATTATCAATGAAGTGTGCTTTTGTATTTTCATAGGTTTAACAAGTTAAAAATGTATTAAAGGAGTATTATTGAAAATAATTTGAAAAACTAACACTGTTATAAGTAAATTCAATAGAATACCGGATATAAAACTGAGATTAGTGCAACAACAGGAATTGCATGAACGTAGTAAATATGATATAATTAATCTACAAAGTCAATAAATATGGACCAGCCATCTTCAGGCAATAGAAATAATCCACGCCTTTTCCTACCTATAGACAGAGTTTCAAAAAGTAATAAATTAGAATCCCAATCTAAAGCTGAACATGTGGTGGAGGTTGAGGATGAAGTCTGGAATGTACTTAAAATAAATCCTACACTTAAGAAAGAACTTAAAAGCGTGAGTAAAAGGCTTATTAATCTTGGTCGAATGACTTATACTCGCGTGCCAACTGAAAAAGAAAAGCAGAATACCCAAGGTAGAGGATATTCTCATCACATTGATGCACTACCTCCATATCGCCTTCCATTGGACATATATGTTAAGGGTATTGGATCAGCTTCAATAAAAGAATCTTATAGAGATCCGGAATCCCCAGGTTTTTCCACAGGAGATGTGCATGAGGCAGTCTTTTATGATCAGCCAGGAAGTTCACATTTAAGAACATGGGGTAATAATACTATTCGTTGGTGTTTGTATGAGTATTGTAACCTAGCTGTGATATTTAAATATTATACAGAAAAATATGGTATAAGTACTCTTGAAGAAGTTTTTAAAAAACACCTGCCTTTCCCAGTTGGTATTACGGAATTTCACATTCAAAACGAGAAAAAAAAGCAAGACTTCCTTCGTATCCGAGATAAAATAATTACCCAACTTACGGAATTAGGTGAGGATATAAAATTTGAAAGTCTTTCAGATGTTGAAATTCAGGAAATGGCGACAGAAAATATAATGCGTATCAAGTCATTAAGCTTATTTTCACATAGTAATGAGGAAGATTTAAAAGTTTTACTCTGGACCCAACTTCGAGATACATACACTAAAGATAATCGTTTTGCTTCAATCGTAATCTCAGCTCCTTCATCTTCTCGGGTAGGCGATTTATACCATGGTTATTCAGGTGAGGTATTTCAAAATAATCTCCTCAAAACTTCGAACTCAGAAGTAGTTACAAATTTTGCGCAACGGTCCCGTGAATCTATAATCAATTTCGGAGTTTTATTTAGCGGGGGTAGCTGTCATGTACAAAATGTTTCTGACAATCCTAATTCAATATTTCCGTTTTTTGACTATTCTGATCTAGCATTTCTTGGTCTTTATCCTTAGCATATTGCAAAATATCGAATATTTGAGTTTGTTCGAGGTTCTGAAGAGTTTATTCCAAATTATCAATTTTCTGTAGAAAATGGTATCAATTACGAAACATTTACCGAATCTCAAAAAACTTACTGGAATACTCTTATGAAAGGTTTTATTCCAGATGATAAGCTTGATTATGTATCACGAATAGCGCCATTTCTCAGGCCTGAAGTTGCTTGGACTGCCTCAAATGTACTACATAGTAAATCTGATCATGAGACCTGGAAAAAGATTGGTCAGGACAGACGCCATGTGTATGAAGTGGCTGGTAACACTACCAAAGAAGATATATTGAGTACAATCGATGATTCTATTGGGTCGACTATTGAGTCCATTCAAAAAAATGCTACTGATTTATATTTAAAACCTGAGTTTAAAGAACCTGGGACGAGAGTTTTGCCTGAGCTTTATGAAAAAATTACCGGTAAACATTATACTGGTTACGATACAACCACTACTAAAAGTGCTTACTTAAATTTTGTAGATTTATTTACTCAACAAGTGACAACTTTAACAGAATCTGAAGATAAAACTTTTTACTATTCCACTCTTTATAACAAACTAATTACTTATAAAGGGTATAAAAAACCGGGAGAGCTGATTGATTACTTAAACTCGTGTGAAGGTATTTTTTCACAAATAATTAAATCTCTTAAACAAGGTGACAAAAAGCGATTTAAAATGTGGGTTGAAATACTCAAAAGTGGAATGTTCTGTGGAGGTGAAATTGCTGAAATACCTACATCAGTCCAACAAAATTTCCAAAATTCTTTAAAACAAGTAGCAATTGAAGAAAATCCTTCAACAGAAGCACTTACGCAGCTTGCCGCAAAAGGTCACATAATTGAAGTGCTTTCAAGTAACTTGACTTATTCATTGCGTGGATTTTTGCAGGCTATAAAAAAAGATGGGAAAAACTGGGCAGATTTAAATTTTGCTTTTTACAGAGAAGCCTCTACGATTTGGGGACATTATGATGAATCATTTCCTGCTTATCAAGCACCGTTTAATTTTGAGGCTATGTACAATGTACTTTGTGCTGGTTTAAACAATTCTACCATTGAACTTATCCACTCAGATTTATATAATCGCTTTAAGTCAGATATTGAACCTATAATAACTAGAGATCTAACATTTAGTGCTTATCTTGAAAAAGTAATTAATGTTTACAAATCTTATCAGCCACTATTTAAAAGTCGTATTTTATCGGAAGTGCTTCCGTTTGAAAAAATTTCTCCTGACACTATTGATCCAGAGCAACTTGAATCTGTACGTCAATCACTTCTAAAATATATTGATAATGAAGCATTATTTCCTGAAGGTTTACGCAAATTGTCTGTTTTGAGAAATGAGTATTTAACAGACTCGTACTTAGAACCTGAAACAGAAACAAGTAAACTTAGGCTAAAGTTAAAATCAGCTATTGATAAAATAAATAAAGGAATTGAGACAATTGGTGTTGATGAATATATATTTACTGCAGTGGTATTGGAGAAATTAATTGGGATTCACTCGGCTATCAACACTCTAAGTGAAGAAGAAAAAATTAAGTACACAAAACTTACTAAAGACTTACTGAAAAAGATATCAAATTATTCACTTATTCTTAAAAAATAAATCAAAATCATCATTTAAATTTACGAAAAATACTGGATGGACCAAAATAAGTAGGTTAAAGCATATTAAATCAAAGTTTTTTACCACCAATAATATGAAAATGTAGATGTGGTGTATCTTGAAAAGCTCCTAAATTTGAAATTACTCTTGCTCCATAATTTGAGATATATTCATCACCCCAGTTGTTTAAGACCAATTGTGCTGTACTAGTTAAGTGTGCAATTAAGTCTGGTGACTGTAGGCTGCGAAAGTCATGAATGTGGTGTTTCGGAATAATTACTACGTGTTTTTCATATGCTGGTTTTGTATGATGAAATGCAAGTACAAACTCATTTTCAAAAACAATGTCAATCTTTGTTCCACGTTTTAAAGCTACTTCACAATAAAAATCAAAATCATCCGTTTTAGCCATATGCTGTGCTATCTATCCTATTCCAAAAAACTAAAGTAAACAAAATACCCGTCTTTGGGACGAGTTGCTTGATAAAACTTTTATGGTTCGGGGACAGAGATTCGAACTCCGATAGTTGGTACCAGAAACCAAAGTCCTACCATTAGACGATCCCCGAATAACATTTTGACTTAAGCTAGCTTTTTTTAAGTTGTCAATAACGAAAAAGTGTGCTAATAGTATATTAAATATAAAACGAATTTTATGAAATCTAGAATCACTAAAAAGAATATAATCCTAAATCTAGTCCCTGTTTTAGGTCTCTTAGCTGTGCTATCATTTACTCAGTTAAACTTTTTTAATAATGCATTTGCCGTAGAAGATCCAGGTAATCCAGGTGGAGGAAATGTATTGTTGCCAATCGCACCTAAACCCGTGGAAGCTCCAAAGCCAGTTGAAGAGCCAAAGCCTGTAGAAAAACCTGCAGAGGAGCCTGCCAAACCTACAGAGACGCCTAGTCCAGTCGAGCAACCTAAACCCGTGGAAGAGCCAAAGCCTGTAGAAGAGGTAAAACCAGTAGAGCAACCAACGCCTGTGGAAGCTCCAAAGCCAGTTGAAGAAGTGAAACCAGCTGAAACTCCAGTTCAAAATCCTACAACCACGGTTAATACACCACCAGCAAATACAACTAACACAAATACTAATACTACAACTACTACAGTAGATAACACAAACAACACACAACAAACTACTCAAACTAGTAACGTGAACGGAAATAACCAGCAAACTTCACAACAAACAAGTACAATTACAAACTCTAGCCAACAAACTCAGCAGGCTAGCCAACCTACAAGTAAACCTGTCAATCCACAATCAGCTCAAGTAAACACTACTGCTCAGCCGGTAACTGCTCAAACTACGACTAATAATCAAGTTAAAGCTACACAAACCCAGCAAAATACTAGCGATAGCACGGTTGTTAATCAGAGGCCTGAAAATCTACAGCCTGGGCTTGGAGAAACAAGAGTAATTACTCCAGGTGTAAGCAACCAACCTAAACCTAATCCAACTACAAATTCAACGACTTCTAATACAAACACCAATACAATCCCAACTCAAAGTGGTACTCAAACTCAAACTAGTTCCCAAACTACTCAACAAACACCGTCAGCAAACAAAACAAGTAACAATACTGCAATAAACCCTGCAGCTGCTGTTTCACTTGCTACCACAGTTCGTACTGGAGGTTACGAAGTTGCAAAAACAGGAGTTATCTTGGCTATCGGACTACTGTCTGTATACTTTATTGGTAGTAAGTCAAAGAATTTGTAAGGATTAATTATCTTGACAATCATCTAAACTCATTACATATAATTAGATTATAACTCATAACAGTTTTACTAATTAGTTGTAAGTAGGCACGATTAGCTCAGGGGTAGAGCGCTTCCTTGACGTGGAAGATGTCGGGGGTTCAAATCCCTCATCGTGCACCACATACATTTGCTGTATCAAAATCCCCCAGTAACAGTTATTTATTATCGTAAAAACTATTGCGCTTCACACAGAAACTTAGATAAAAGCTTAATACTCTATGATGACCTCCAAATTTTCGGGAGGTTTGTTTTTTTGCCTAAAAATTAAGATTATTACGAATATTACCTGACTTATCTAGATAGTTGCTTCATTTTCCAAATAAAATATCATTCCCAATAAATCCTACTTTACTAAGGAGAGCAGTAAATATACAGCATTACTTGATTCACCCTCTTGTCTGACGATTAAAATTTGTCTGATATTACCGATTTTCATGGTAATGTTGTCGATTACATTCCAGCTTCTGCCTTGATTTCTGGTTTCAAATAGTCTATCATTTAAACTTATCAAAATTTTTTCCAGGCCCAATGTCGGATCGGGCTGAGCATCATACAAGTTTTGCTTTTCGTTTTCCAGTGGTAAGACTAATTTTGCAAAATTAGCATTGATATCTCTTGAATACCATAACTGGCTGTCGGCAATCAGTATCCAACTATTTTTATTTTTATCCGCAGTAACGGGAATAATTTTTTCATAAATTCCCACTAGCTCCTTTGGACCAAACCCGAAATCGAAGCTATCCTTGCTTTGTTCTTCACCTATAATACTAGCTCGTTTAGAAAGCTTTTGTAAATTCCACTTATCTCCATCGTTATCTGAAAAGGCGATACCATTTTTAGGAAAAAGTATAAAAAACTTGTTATCAAACTCAGGAATAAAATTAATTTGAATCGGAGTTTCCTCGAAGCTTTGTATTTTTTGCCAAGTTACACCACCGTCATTACTTCTAATCAGACTACCACCACTCAAAACAGCAAATACTCTTAATGGACGTTGTGGATTTATAGCTAGTAAATTTACAGCAATATTTTGATTTATTTCAGTATAGATTTCATTGAAAGTTTCACCACCATCTATAGATTGATAGATTTTACCAAAATTGCTATATTTTCCTGCCAGATAAATAATGTTTTCATTAGATGGGTCGATTGCTAAATCCGTAAAGACTACTGAGTTATTTAAGTTGATTAAATTATTAATCTCCGTATCCCTTTGTTTTTGATCTGTTTTATTACTTTGGACTTTAAAAATGTATTTTCTTTGCCAGGTATATCCTCCATCGGTAGTTTTAAATAACCCTTTACCACTTGTTAAAAAATATAGCGTATCTTTATTGTAATTTACAAGCTTTATACCTGAAATACCACTTAATCCATCTACGCTTATATTGCCGTCTAGCTGTTTTACTGCATTAATTTTGATATATTTATCTGATTTACTTCTAGGGTCGCCTTTTTTTAAAAGACCTAGTGTGGCAGGAGTCTGGTTGTTTCTAAATCCGGGAATACTGCAAGATTGAGCTGTGGTTAAAATAATTATACTACTTAAAAATAGCATCAGTACTCGCTTCAAAATTATATTATTGGATAATTTAGACAACATAACTAAGTTTTTAGTTGATAAAGTAAATTATTTTGTTGATTTAAAATGTATATACTACCATTGCTACCTACATAAATGTTGTAAGCTGAAAATAATATATCATTTGAAACTAGAGCTATTTGATTGTTTGTCAAATTAATTTCTACTATAAAATCTCTTTCTTGATTTAAATCAATATTTACTGGATTTTCTTTCACTAAGCAAAATAGGTTGTTTTTGGTGCCGAAGCTGCATCTATCTGCTAGTAAGCTGCCCATTACTTTTTTAGCAGCAAGTGCGTTGTTAACATCTAATAGTTTTGTTTCTCCGCTTGGTTTATTGGTAAAATCAATTATACTACTTTGATAATTTGTGGTTTCAGTTGGTTTTTCAAGTAATGTAGTGTACATTATCCTATTCTCACTGAAATTTAAGCTTTCTACTTTAGGCAAATTAATTATTTCTTGTAATTTTTTGTCTTTTAGTAGCTGAATCTTAACTTGACCAGTTCGGTTAGAATTTTCGTAAAAAAGTAAATAGATATTTTTGTTTAAGACTTTTAGCTCAAAATTATTTAATGTATTCGGTAATTTAAATTCGGTTAATATTGTCTGATTACTTTTTAAATCAACTGTAGGACTTTGTATTATATTGAATTTACTTGCTTCTGATGTTCGTTGAACAAATACATAACCAGATGTAAAGTCTAAATTAAAATCATCTGAGATTAAGAAAGGGTTAACTTGTGAAACTTCTGTAGGAAAATTTTTAAACTTACCAGTTTTTAAATATATTTGGCTTTTATCAACATCATTTAATATAATGCCGTCATTAGAATTGTATATAGATTGAGGAAGAAATTCGGGGCTATCCGTCACTTCCTGCTTATCAATTCGGAGTTTAAAATTTGAATCTAAAAAACCTACCTTACCACCTGGAATAAAGAAAATACTACTGGGCAACCCAATAGGCTCATTATCAAATTTTTCTAAAGATCTAGATTCATCAAATGCCGCTTGTTTAGGCTGGTCAGTGGTAGAGTCTGTAGACTTGTTTTGGCTAGTAGTGTTTTTGATATTTGGAGTACTATTATTTGATTGGCGGAGATTTAGCCAAATAAAAAAGCCGATTAGCACTGCCATTACTAGAAAGGCTACTATAAAAAATACGGTTTTATTTTTTGCTAGGTTCATAATATAGCTATTCTACAAGTTTTATCATTTGTAATATTTGTCCAAGCTTCTAGTTTAGCATCTTTTTTGATATCGCTATTTATTTTACAATTAGCCACTGTGAATATAGCTGTTGTAGAAGTTTGTGAAGTTACACCAGTTGTACTGGTAGGCTGATATTTAACTACAACTGTGTTTGTATCACTAGAAACTGCTAATAATTTAGTGACTGTGACATCAGCACTAAACTTTACTACTTCTGTAAAATTTTTATTTGTGAGTGGGGGAAGTCCTCCCAATTTTTTATTTATATAAACGAAAACCGGACTATATTCACTATTTTTAAATTTTTTACAATTAGCTTCATCTAACTCGGGTATAATTATCTGCTGACAAGGTTGTTCTAGCTTTCTTATATCTTCAAGTTGTTTTTTAGCATTGGTGTCGATAGGACTATTGGTGGAATGATTCGCCACATAATTGGCTAAAGTAAATAATTCAGTTGGTGTGTCAACATTAGCTGGTGGTGCAGTAGGGTTTAGATATTCCTCTTTAGTTGTTTTGGTTATATCAGTCGGAGTTGTAGGAGTGGTTGGTGTAGTTGTGTCAGTGCCTCCCCCTGGAGGAGTAGTACCAGTGGTAGTACCTCCACTTGGTGGTGTGGTTGGGCTTGTCGTCGTGTTACCCCCCCCTAGATTACCTAAATTGAATATTTGCAGACTGAGAGTTGTGGGATTTACAACTGATAAAATTATAGCTGGAGAGATTAAAAGTACTACACCTATGCTTATATCTCTGATTGCAGTTACGGAATTTTTTATGGCATCTCCGTCACTATTAGGATTTAAACTGTTAAATGCAGCAAAAGCGACTCTAAATACAATTAAAAATAAGGCTACAACAAAGGCAAATGTCATGACTTGCTTGATACACTTCCCAAAGATTTCAGTACCTCCCTTTGGATTGTCTTGTATGCTACTGTAATCACAGCCTGTAAAACCGCCGACACCACTAGCTCCGGTGTTTTGGGCGTAAATAGGCTTGGGAATTGCTACACTCAAAAACAAAAGTCCTAGCATTGCAAAACAGACTAGTTTGTTTAAAGCCCTAGCATATTTCTTTACTTTCGCATGTACAGAGTCAAATGTCATTACAGTAGATATAATAATATGTTTCTATTGTAGCTAGCTTTTTAGTTTTTAGCAAGTTTTGCTTGACAAACCCGCAGTTTTCCTTTTAGTCTTGTGGTGTCTGATTTTTTGAGTTAATTTTTTATAATGAAAGTCTACACATTTAAACATAATTTAAATAAGAACGAAAATAAAGTAAGAGAAAGAGCAGGGGTTTTAGGATTTAATTTTGCATTTGCTAATCAAAAAAATAGTAGACGTAGAAATAACTATAAAACATTTGGCAACTCTAGCTTACTGGAAAATAGTTTTTTATTTCAAGTTTTGGCTATATTTGGTTTAACAATAGCTGTATTTTTGTCAGTGCAAGGTATTTTTAATACAGGAAACGATGCAAACATAGCTACGGCAAAAGCAGCTAACGAAAATGTTAAATTGATCATTAATTATAATACCTCAAGTATAAACTCAACAATCCTGGAAGATAACTCCAAAGTGATTGAAATGCCCCAGCCTTAACCCTTGACAAGACCTATTTATATTTGTACTGTAGTTATTATATTGCCCAGGTGGTGAAATGGTAGACACGCAAGGTTTAGGACCTTGTGCCTTAACGGTGTGAGGGTTCGAGTCCCTCCTTGGGCACCAAGTTTTACAGTTTAATATTTTTTCTGCGGATATGATTTAGTGGTAGAATACGACCTTCCCAAGGTTGATGTGGGGGTCCGATTCCCCCTATCCGCTCCAAGTTAATAAATGCGGTTGTGGTGAAATGGTAGACACGCTACCTTGAGGTGGTAGTGAGAGTTTTCTCGTGGAGGTTCAAATCCTCTCGACCGCACCAATTAAAAACTATGCCGTGGTGGTGGAATGGTAGACACGCTGGACTCAAAATCCAGTGGTAGCAATACCGTGAGGGTTCAAGTCCCTCCCGCGGCACCAAGTAAAATTAAAAGAATTTAAATTAAAACAAAAAGTTATGATAAAACAAGAATTCTTATATATAAATAACAAGTTTGAAGATTCGAAAAGAGCAGTAATTGTACTACCTGAAATTTACGGAGTGACAGACTTCATTGAAAATACTGTTGATAAATTTGCAGATAAGTTTGAAGCACTTAGTTTTGGTTTAGACTTTTTTTACCAGCTCAACATGAAACCTAACAAGCTCGACTATAAAGGAGATATAGAAAAAGCTATGGGTCTCATGAACCAGATGGGCGGAGAAGATTTTATAAATATTTTTAATAAATCAGTAGATTTAATTTTTGAGGAATATCCTAATATTCAAGAGCTGATAGTTTGTGGATTTTGTTTTGGTGGCAGATTAGCTTTTTTGAGTGGGGTTAATCCTAAAGTCAATAAAATTATTTCATTTTACGGAGCGGGTTCCAATAAGCCATTTTACAAGGGTAAATCAGCAATTGATAATTTGTGTGAGGCTAGGGAGAGTAGTAAAGACTTAAAAGTGATTGGTTTTTTTGGTACTCAGGATCATATGATACCTAAAGAGGATAGCGACTTAACTCTAAAAAAACTAGATGAGGCCCAAATAAATTATATTGATCGCTATTTTGACACCGGCCATGCATTCTTTAATCATGATAGAGAAATGTATAGCGAAACATCAGCTAAGCAGGCTTGGGAGATTATTCATACTTTTGTGAGCCTACCTATTGTTATTTAGCTAAACAGGAATATGATTTACAGTGATTATCTAGGTCAGGAGTTTGCCGTTACTGTAGATCGGCCACTTGGTAGCAAACATCCAAAATTTGAAAATTTAATCTATCCTGTAAACTACGGATTTATAGAAGGCATTATAGCCCCTGACGGACATTAATGCGTATATTTTAGGGGTTTTCGAGCCGGTCAAAAACTTTAAAGGTAACTGTATAGCGATTGTGCATAGATTAAATGATGTTGAAGATAAATTAATTATTGTACCCAAAAATAAAAATTACACAGAATTACAGATTAAAGCTTTAACTGAATTTCAAGAAAAATATTTTGAAAGTGAAATAATCTTATTTAAGCCTGAATAAAGTTAGTTTTAATTTGCATATTTAAGGTAATAATTGTACTAAAAATGAATATTGACAGTAATTTATCTCCAGTTTAGATTGCTCACATGACTTTTAAAAAAATTGCTTTTATAGCCAACACTTTGTTTGAATTTGCTGTGGCTATTGGTACATTTGCAGCCGCTGCGGGTGACAACATTAGCTCTGCTCCAATAATTACCGGAAATGCTATTGGTTTAGGAACTTTAAGCCTGGCCATGATAAACCGGGAAAACCCTGAACATACCAGAGCCGGAACTGTTGCTTTAGCCGCTTTTCATACTTCGATTACTCTAATTTGGCTGATTTTTATAGCTCAAACTAAAAATTTTAATCCTGCGGCAATAGTACATGCTTTGTTTGCAGCAACATTTATCTACCTGGCTAGAAAAGATTTTGTTAAACAAGTGTAACTTTGTTTTAAATTGACATATTTGGTAGCTTTGGTTATTTTTCTCTCACTAAGTGAGGGCTATATGATTTTATCAACTACACCAAATTTAGAAGGAAAGAAAATTGTCAATTATGTCGGCGTAGTGACCGGCGAGGCGATTTTAGGTGCTAATTTTTTCAGAGATTTATTGGCGGGAATTACAGATTTTATAGGTGGCCGTTCCGGTGCTTATGAGCAATCGTTGAATGAAGCTAGGGAAATTGCCATGCATGAGATGAATCAAAAAGCCCAGGCAATGGGTGCAAATGCTATTGTAGGAATTGATATTGATTACGAATCAATTGGAGGTACTGATAAATCAATGCTTATGGTAACTTGTAGTGGCACGGCAGTTGTAATTGAGTAATTTATGTATATTATTACAGGAAACAAGGGGAAATTAGCTGAATATCAAACATTTTTTCCTGGGATTAGTCCAATGGAGCTAGATTTGCCTGAAATTCAAGAACTTGATGAGTACAAAGTCCAAAAATCTAAAATTGAGGCTGCGCTGAAGTATTTGCCTGGTGATTTTGTGATAGATGAAGTATCATTTTACCTGGACTGTATTCCAGGCCTCCCTGGGCCATTTATTAAATGGTTTAACTATACTATTAAGCCGGAAGGGATATATGAGCTAGCATCAAAATATGACAACTACAAGGCCTCTGCTAAGTGTATTATAAGCTACGTTGAAAGTAATGATAAGGTTTTCCACTTTGAAGGTGTTGTGGATGGAGAGATAGTTTTACCTAGACAGGAAGGGTTACAAGGTTTCGGTTTTGATAAAATATTCCAACCTTTGGGCTTGGATAGAACTTATGCTGAAATGGATAAAGAAGAAAAAAATAAAATATCTCACAGAGGTATCGCTTTGCAAAAACTTAGTGATTTTTTAAAAAATAATACTTAGCGAGGTGCTAAAAAAAGATCTTGATAATCAGATTTTACTTGTAGATAAACCATTGGGGTGGTCCTCTTTTGATGTGATAAGAAGATTAAAAAAGATCGCTAAATTTAAAAAAATTGGCCATGCAGGAACTTTAGATCCACTAGCTTCAGGTCTTTTGATCGTAGCTACCGGTGATAAAACTAAGCAAATACCGCTTATCCAGGCTGAGCAAAAAGAATATATAGCAAAATTTTGCTTGGGAGCTACAACACCTTCTTTAGATACGGAGTTTTTCCCAACAGATTTTGTAGACGTATCAAAAATTACTCGTGAGGCAGTTGAAAACGTGATCAAAGAAAATTTTATTGGTAAAATATTACAAACTCCACCCGAATTTTCAGCAGTTAGAATCAACGGTAAAAGAGCATACAAACTTGCTAGGGAAAGTAAAGAGTTTGAAATAAGTCCTAAAGAAATTGAGATTTATAATTTTGAAGTAATAGATTTTGAATTTATCAAACCCTTTGAGCTACCGTACAATGCTAGTTTATTAAAAAGACAGGAAAATCTTATTATAATTGATAGAGAATCTTTGCCGGTAGTAAATTTGGTCTATTTTAATGTCAAAATTAACTGCTCCAAAGGTACATATGTTAGGGCTTTAGCTAGAGATATAGCAAAACAATTCAATACCAACGGCTATACATTGGAACTAAAGCGTACTAAAATCGGAGACTGCAAGCTTGATGATGCTTTAAATTTGAAGCAATTTGTCGATGAAAACCTTGATATTGATGCAAATACAGTGATGCAAATGTTTGACAATCTGTAGAAATTAAGCATAATTAGCTTTAATTCGGTAGCAAAACATTTTTTTGAAACTATCCGGCCATTAATTTTTTGTATATATTTTATCTATGCCTGAATCATTTCCATTTACTAAGGTTTTTAACAAATTTCTTCCTCCAAAGGAAAAAGAGCTGCCAGCTATTAAAATTGATAAAGATTTTTTTCCACAAATCAAGCCGGAAAGGAAAGCTTATTTAAAAAATGAGCTAGAAAAACTAGGTAATAATATAGTGCTAAACTCAGAAGGAGTAGTCAATTTAGGAGGATTAAAACTGCAAAGTGAAATGGAAGTGAAATATGCTATATCAAAATTGCATACACAAGCTAGAAAAGGTAAAAACTTTGCTGATTTAGATACTGCCATACCATTGTTTGTAAGTAGAACTGTAGAAGAAACTGGTACTAAACATTATTTTGTTGCTATGAATCTTAGTAGTGATAAGATAAAGCAGAGAGTAATTGACTTGTTAAACCCTGACCATAGAATTTTTTAAGTGATGTGTGAAATTTAAAATAGTATAATCTGATCAAAATAACTAACTATTCCTCCATTTAGCTTTACAAAACTCACGAAAGTTTCTATACCTTAGCCGCATTTTTATTAAGTGCGGTTTTATATTTTGTAAATGTAAATAAAAGATTATGAATGAATTTCAATTAAAAACACCCCAAAAAGAAACAAAATTATCTTGGGAAGAGATAGCCATGAAAAATTATGAAATTAATCCACAAGGACATATTAAATTTCCAGCAGCAATCCAAAAACAAATTGACAATACCAGCAAAGCGGAACTTTTGCGCTCTAAAATCAGTCAAAAGATTGGTCTTGAGTTGCAGGTGATTAAGGAAAATGGTAATTTTAGGATTGAGGTAAAACGAACCTTAACAGTTCCTAGCCCTTTGTATTGGCAATCAAGTATGGCAATGTCCAAAATTATTGAGGAAAAGCTGAGTCGGATGAGCATTTATATTTTATCACCATTTTTAGCTTTTAATATAAACCATATGCCGGTTGAAAATGAACCATTAGCCGGTAATTCAAGTGAGGGTAAAAAAATAAATCGCCGATCAATTGTAGAAAAGCAAATAGCTTCAATTCTGGAGTTAATGAATTCTACACCAAATTTATTGAAAAATGTTAATGCAATAGTTTTAAATTTTCAGCATCCAAACGAACTGGAAAAGGCTGATAATATAAGCAGTGTAGTCATCCCTTTATTGTATATTTGGAGTTTGAAAAATTCTGCCTCAAATGATGGCAAGTCTACTAATACCAACTATAATGAAATGGCTGAAAATATTGAAAAGCTCATCAGTCCTTCTTTGAATCACTATAATAGAAATTATGAAGCTTTAAAACGGTTGAAAAGTGGTATTTAAATATAAGTAGTTGGTGTTTTCCACTTTGACAACATATAGGAAATGGAGTAAAATTAAGTTATTAGGGTAGGTATTTCCCAACTAAATACTCAAAACAAAAATAAAAAATGTTTCTCACTTTATTTCACCCGCAAGTAATTCAGGCTTTTATAGTCTGGTTCTTGTTTGAAAAGCCCATTTCAATAATCAAAAATTCTTTGGCTTATATGAGGGCCACAGCTGATATTTTTTCATTTTCCTTTTTACTAAAAACTTTGTTTGTACCCTGGAAAAACATGATCAGAGATTACCCTCAAAAAGGCTTTAATCCACAGCTGGTGATGCAAATTCTTTTTGACAACATGATTGCTAGATCAGTTGGTGCTGTAGTGCGTATTTTTACCATTTTTACTGGCATCATGATAGAGCTAATGATTTTAATTTTTGCTTTAATTTATGTAGTACTCTGGTATACTTTCCCTGTTTTGTTATTTTTCGGTTTAATTTACACTTTAGGTTATGGATCGATACTACAATAGATTTCTCTCTAGAGCTTATGTTGCAAGGGTTTTAAATGGATTGTTTTTTAATCCTTTATCTATTTTATTGTATACTTTAGTTTTTTCTGGTTTGTTTTATGTCGTGCTTTCGTTTAAGCTTTTGTCCTGGGCTATTTTAATTGTATCAACCTTTTTGTATTTTCTATTTTTGCTTAGGAGTTTTGTCAGTGAGCGCCTCAGATGGGCCGATAAAAAGCCAATTTTCAATAATAACTTGGCGGATTTGATTGAATTTGAACTTGGCTATAATTTAGTTAAACATGGAAATTTAAGTATCTATACACTGTTTCAAAGTGCCATTGAGACAAAGTCAGGAGTTAGAATTCTAAATAGATTGGGGCTGGATAAAAAACAGATTTTAGAACAAGTGCAAACTTTTTATACTCAAAATCAACAGCAAAGTCATACTCAAGACCAAATTACAAATGATCTACTTAGGATTTTACAGGATGGAACCGTAAAAAAATTGGATGCAGGGTTGATTTTTTATTATTTATTTACTCGTGGAGGTATTTTTGCTGATATACTTAATAAACAAAATTTGTCACTAGAGGAGTTTTGGAAGCTAATTCAGTGGAATGAGATGGAGGTTGCTAAAGAAGAGTGGAATCATTTTCAGATTACAGAAGGTCTCAAGCGAAATTTTGACTCTTTTGGTAGAAACTGGGCACTTGGGTATACTTTAGCTTTGGATATGGTGACCGAAGACATTAGTGAAAATATATTACGCCAAAAAGAAGGTGAAGTAATTGCTCATAAAGATGTGTTAAATTCTGTTGCACAGTCTATTTCAGGAGTGAGGCATAAAAATGCTTTAATATTGGGCAAAAACGGGGTAGGGAAAACCACTTTGGTTTATAATTTGGCTTATTTGATGAGAAAGTACGAAAAAGAGCATAATCTTAGATATTCTAGAATTTTAAAATTGAAAACTACTGATTTGTTGTTTGGAAATAAAGATGCGGAAAATTATTTACTCAAGGCCTTGTCTGTAGCTGAGAGGTCCGGGGATATTATTATTTATATTGAATCTATTTCTACCTTGTTGACTGCTCAAAATGGTAATCTAAACATGGTTATATCAAGATTTTTAAATTCTCCTCGTATCAATGTAATTGGTATAGAAAGTAACGAGAATTATCATGGTCTAATCAAAAATAATCCTGCCTTCAACGAATTTTTTGACAATTTTACCCTGGACGATGCTTCAAAAGAAGATACTTTTGCTATTTTGGTGAAGGAAACTCAAGACATGGAAAAACATAGTAGCATACGTTTTACTTTTAAAGCTTTGCAGTCTGCCATTGACCTTTCGGGTAGATATATAGGAAATCAAGGCTTCCCCGGAAAAGCAATTAACATAATTAACGAAGCTTTTGATGTGGCTAGAAATGAAGGTAGCCAATATGTTTTGGAAACCCATGTACGCGCTGCGATTGAAAAAGTGGCCCATATAAATGTATCTGCTGTAGGAGGTGGAGAAAAAACTAAACTTTTAGAATTATTTAATCATCTGAGGCAAGATGTAATCGGGCAGGATCACGCACTCGAATCTATTGTAGGCGCTTTAAAAAGAGCTAAATTGGATTTAGGACAGGGGCATGGTCCGCTTGGTACTTTTCTGTTTTTGGGTACTACCGGTGTGGGTAAGACTGAAACTGCCAAATCTCTGGCTAAGAACTATTTCGGTGGTGAAGATAAGATGATTAGGTTGGATATGAACGAGTACAGTTCACCAAACTCGGTTTATAGTATTATCGGTTCGGAATCCGAAGAAGGTTTTTTGACTAAAAAAGTGCAAGATAATCCATTTTCTTTAATTTTACTTGATGAGATCGAAAAAGCACATAAAACTGTACTAAATACTTTTCTGCAGATTTTAGATGAAGGTATGATGACTGATAACCGCGGAATTAAAACTGATTTTAGAAATACAATCATTATAGCAACTTCCAATGCCGGGGCTACTTTTATAGGTGACAAGATTATTAATGAAGGGATTACAGATAAAACCGTTTTGAAAAAAATGCTATTAAAAGAGCTTGTAGAATCTGGTCTGTATTCGCCTGAATTTTTAAATAGATTTAATGATATTTTGGTATTTTATCCACTTGATGCTAAAAGTGCATTTATGGTTGCAGGTAAAATGATTTATGGTTTAGAAAAAGAATTTGCAGAGCAGAGGGGTATACAGTTAATGATAGATAACCAAGTGGTAGCTTACTTATCCCAGCTAGGCTACAGTGCTGAATACGGTGCTAGAGAAATGAACAGGACAATTAAGGATAAACTGGAAAACTATTTGGCCGATTATTTGTTGACCCATGACGTGGCTAGAGGTCAAGCTATACCAATTACCATGAATGAAATCAATGGGCAGCAAAATTATCAAAGCTATAACCCAGTGTATTAATTTAAAAAAAGGCAATACCTAGCGTTTGTAACAATCAAATTTGCTAGTTTTAAACTGCAATAGTGCCTGTTTCCACTTTTCCGGCCCGTTTGTAAGCTGCAATAATCACTCCGGTGGATGTAACGGTGCTATCTATTAATGAAAATGCTGCCGGAATTGCACCACCATCAAATAACTTTTTTCCCTCACCAAGAGTCACCGGATAAATTTTGAGCCGGAGTTCATCTACTAAATCATTTTTGAGCAATAGCTGTATGAGTTCATGGCTACCCCAAACTTGAATATCAGGTCCTTCTGAATTTTTAAGCTTTTGAATATCTGCCAAACTTTCCAGAAATACTGAGTTTTTCCAATCTGACTTTCTAATGGTTTTGGACATCACGTATTTTGTGCCGCTATTGATACCGGGCCAATAATCTGCATGTTTAGGCCAGTAGTCAGCCCAAATCTCAAATGTTTTTCTGCCCAGCAGATAGTCAGTAGGCTTCATTTCCATTTCCACAATTTTACCACCATCTTCATCAAGGTAAGGTTCTACCCAGCCACCGTATTTGAAATCTCCTGATGTATCTTCTTTTGGACCACCGGGTGCTTGCATTATCCCGTCTAGCGTGATCATTGATAAAACAATTATTTTTCTCATATTGATATATTTAATTATTTAAAAAGCTTTTGTCTTTGATACGTAGACTTAGACCATCAATTCGGCTTGTGTCAATAGGTGCAAAAGTGTGCTATTATTTTGAACTAAAATCAATTAATTGACTGGAATCAAATGATAGTAAATAATCATGTTATTATTAATATAACACATCTACAACTATGACAGAAAACACAAATCCGGTTAGCTTTGAACAATTTAAAAAGTTTTGGGAAGCTACCAAAGAATACGATGCTATTGAAAAAGGTCTTGAGGAAATAACTATATTTACTGAGTGGAGTTTTGTTCCCGAAATGATTGATACTTTTCTAAATGTAATGGGTGTACCTGAGGATGATGAAGTAAAGGATAAAATTTTTACTATGTGGTATTTAGATTCAGAAGAAGATAGTTTAGAAGAAGGAGATGAAGAAGTTGGTTCAGCTGATGATACAGATAGCTCAGACAACGTGTCCGTTAACTCAGTTGAGGAGTTGTATGAGGAGATATTAAAATTGGTTGTTAAGTAAGGTTTGGATTGAATACACTCTAATAAAAAAGCAGGCGGAGCAAAACATAATCTTAGATTATGTTAAATGCATTAACGCCTGCAACCTATTAGTTATGGAACGAAAATTCGGAATTCCGGACTCCAAACAAATGTTCTGACAGGATCTTCTGGATCAGACCAGAGTTGTATCCGTTCAAAAATTTATAACATAAATCAAAGTAAATAAATAAGAATTAACTTGGATCCCAACTTGTCGGAATTTCTGATAAGTTCATGTTAAAAACAAATTTTAACTAGTACGTTAGCTTTTTTAAAACTTCACAATATTCTCACCTCTAAAGCTTTCTCTAGTTACAAGTATAACTTTACCAATGTTATATTCAAATCAATAAAGTCTTTAATAGGTTCGTTGTTCTCATTAGTTAATTGATACTTTTTTGGAATGTCTAAAAAACTTTTATCTGACTGAATAAAAAATGAGAGGAAAGATTTTATTACATGATTATAGGCTTGTTCAAAAGTAAGATTTAACTTTTTTGATAAAGATTTACTTAAAGAATGCAGATAGTTACGAAGCATTTTTGTTTCCATATTATAAATACCATTATTAATGCATACGGTGCTGTAAAATTGTGGAGGTAATTGGTTTAGTTTTAAGGTCGTAGACTCATCTAAATTGCAATAAATCTTTTCTGTAATGTATTGCACGCTACCCTCACGAAGATTTTCTGGAATTAACGTTCTAGATAAGTTTTTACCATCCAAATCCATATTTTGCTCTAGGTTAAATAAGTGGTGCAAAATTTCATGTATAAGTGCACTAAGGTCAATATATGCTTCTTCATAGTTTCTTTGACTGGTGGACACTTCCAAACATGAGCTTACAATTACAATAATATTGTTTTGGATTTTGCCATCAATTGCTGTTTGTCCAGAAATGTTTAATTCCCCATTGTCGGTTTTTTTAGGAGGCATTTTGAAATATTGGTAGGTGTGTAAATCATACAAATCGATATCGACCCCCCAGTCTTTAAAGTAAGCTTTAATTGCTGTAATAGCTGTGTTTACTAAGAAGTGTGGTAATTCAGTCCAGCCTAATTTTTTAACATATCTGAGCAATTCTTCTTTATCTACAGTTCCGAGAAATTTTTGACCGGCAAGGTGCTCTGACATAGTTTTGTAAATATACTTCTCAACTATTGGTGCCACTATATCTTTCCCAATTTCATTTATTTCTATGCCATTTTCGGTAGCGGCTGGGATGTATTTTCTTACTATCTCGTTTCTTGTAATTTGCTCCATAATGATGATTTATATTATATTGTTCACTTAAAAAGGTAAATAAAATTAAAGCTAAATTCTTTGTCTAAAAGTCACCTTCAGCTTTTCGCCATTGGTGCTTTATTTCAGTATAGATAGCCTAATTTTGAGCGCTTGTCAAAGCTAATAAGATAGACGATTATAAAAAATATTGACTGAAAGTTAACCATTATCAAAGATACTGATCACTAAATAAGATTTATGTGTTGTCGCTTTGCTATTATCCCTGACAACATGAAAGCTAGATATAAACTAGAAGGAGAATTAATTGAGTTAATACCAAATTACAACGCTGCGCCTGGTCAAAACTTGCCTTTAGTTGTACGAATTGAAAGAGAAAATAACTTAGATATAATGAGATGGGGTTTAGTTCCACACTGGAGCAAAGATGACAAGATAGAATATAAAATGATAAATGCTAGAAGTGAGACATTGCTAGAGAAAGCTTCTTTTAAGCATCCTTTTAAAAGCAAAAGATGCCTGGTACCTATCTCAGGATTTTACGAGTGGAAGAGATTAGATGAAAAACATAAAATACCTTACTTTATACATCTTAAAGACGAATCAATATTATCTCTTGCTGGAATCTATGACTACTGGACTGAGCCAGTAACAAATCAAACTCTGACTACTTTTAGTATTATAACCGCTGAAGCAAATAAAGACATGCAAAGCTTACACGATAGAATGCCTGTAATTATAAACCCTAAAAATGAAGAGAAATATTTAGAAGCAGATGTTGAAACTGCTTATAGCCTCCTTAAGCCCAGTGACGAGAAACTAGATATTTATGAAGTTAGCAGGTTAGTAAATAGTCCGCAAAATAATAATGAAGAACTATTAAAACAAAGTAGTTATAAGATAATATGTTGGGATTGAGTTTCAAACTCTCTTAACCATTTAACAGTTAGAAAGGAGAGAAATAATGGGAATACCAATTATTGTCATCAAAGATGGAGCTATCATAACGATAACCCCTAATGTTACACTTCAATATAACTTCCAAGAGGGACAAACTGTCATCAGTCTTAAAGATCGGTTTTACCCTTTTTTTAAGAGCACAAATGTATTTGCTACTATATTCTGGCACACAGATGAATTCAAAGATCTATTTTCAATTCATCAGATTATGCTTCCATTTTCTCTTGGTAATCCTAAAAACTACGAAATTGTTAAGTTTGTGTTTGATAAAGGGGTTAAAGTTCAAGTTCAAGCATCGCTTTTTTCTGGAGCTGCAATCTTTATAGACAATGGAAACGAATGGAGATATTTTCCTGAGATCTCCGTTGAAAGCGTAATTTGGGCACAAAAACAAGGAATTTTGATTGACTCAGATTAAAATTCTCTTTTCTAACTTTATGACCTTTGGATTTATATTCGAGGGTCATTTTTCTTTTTAGTTTAGGGGTTATGATTTAGAAAAATGTATTGTTGATAAACTATTTATTGCTCCTTCCATCTTTTTTCCATTATTTCCACCCTAAAAGTGGAATTTTTGTTTATATTACCGGTACCTCGTTTCTTAATATGCAAGTCTGTTATGTACAACTTGCTCTAATTTCAACATGGATTCTTAACTCGAATAAATTTATTGCACTTATTTAATATTTATGCTATTGTAAAAAGAGTGATTGAGGAAGTACAAAATGTTAAATCATGACACAGACCAAGATGAGACTACGGTTTTTGAAACTGTAAAAAATCTGCTTTATGCTGCTCTTTACATTTGTATTATCATAATCATTTTAATATTCTCCTTATTTTTTATATAATAAGTTGAGATTATCAAATTCATCCCATTGATTTATTTTCAGTGGGATTTTTAATAAGTAAGTTATAAATGTAGCAGTTTCAAAGCATGTAGCTAAGAAAACCTTAATGTGAAAATTTATTGACTAAAACAAACATTTTGAACGTAACTAACAATTATGATTCAATTAATAGTAATTTTAATCACTCTTATTGGTTTAGCCATTATTGTAGATAACTTTTTAGTCCCGGCTGTTTACAGGTTTAAGGATATTTTTAATTGGACTGATGATCAAACAGGTACTATCATATCTTTTGTTTCTTCTGCTCCTGAGCTGTCTGTTTCAGCTGTAGCTTTATTTTTAGCGGCAAGTAGTGGGGATGCAAATCAAGCTTCAATAGGTCCGGGTACAGTAATTGGATCGGCACTATTTTCCATATTATTTATTGTAGGAGCTTCTGCCTGGTTTAATACCAAAAAATTATCTTGGCCTTCGGTAATCAGAGATATGGTGTATTACGTGATCTCGGTAGGTGTGGTATATTTAGTAGTATATGATTCTCAGATTCAACCTTGGGAACCCTTTATTTTATTGGGTATTTTTGCATTTTATTCATATCTTGTATCACAATGGAAAAAAATACTTCGCTGGATAGATGATCATATTGATTCAACAGTAATAAATGAAGAAGCTGAAATTGCCAAGGAATTGAATAAAGAACTTGCAACTGAAGAAGAGCAAAAATTATCTATTAGAGAACAGCCTTTTACTACCAAAAACTTCCTTAAAAAAATATTGAGCTATTTGTTTTTTGATTTATACTCAAGTCAGAATAAAAAGAGTTTGGTCAAAATCAGCTGGAATATTATACTTTCCGTAGCTTTTGTTATCTTTTTTAGTACCTTGATGGTAAATAATGCAGAGAGTTTTGCGAGACTTTTGGGGATTTCACCCGTTATTATTAGTTTAACCATATTGGCAGCTGGTACTTCAGTTCCTGACTTACTGGCAAGTGTAAAAACGGCAAGAGAAGGTTTTGGGGACACTGCTATTGCTAATGCAGTAGGGAGTAACATTTTTGATATTTTAGCTAATTTAGGGCTTACTTGGTCAATAGGCATTATAATCAGTAAAGGAAAAAATCTACCTGTTGATACAAATAATTTAAATTCTTCCATTGTTTTATTGCTAGCTGCCACAATCTCTCTGGTTTTGGTCATGATTGCCAAAAAGTTTAATTTAGGTAGGGTTGTAAGCGTGGTTTTAATGCTTAGTTACATTCTTTATGTGATTTATCAAGTATTGCTGGCTACAGGAAAGGTCTAAATGCTGCTTTGTATATAAATTGATATCGCAATAAGTCTCTTCACAAAGTTTGACAATTTCAAGATATTTTAGCTTAACTCTAATTAATGTCCAATCTGCCTCAAGTTATCATTTTATACGGTCCACCTGCTGCTGGAAAAGGTACTCAAGCCCTGAGATTAAAAGAAATGCTTCCGGAAGACTATTATCATCTTGATTTTGGTACGGAACTTAGAAAATTTGTATCTGATTATTTGGGTGACTATAATAGCGATAAAGAAATAGTAAAAGAGGGGGCTGACCCTGAGAGTTTGGAAGTAGCCAGAAGAATGAAAGAGGATTTACCAAAAGGACCTGCTAGAACTGAAGACTTGAAATTTGTAGTTGAAAAAGCTTTTATAGAAAATATTTCTGCAGGTAAAAGTATGCTTGTAGAAGGACCCGGGAGATTGGTGGAGGAAGCAATTTGGCTGTCAGAATTTTTTGCAAAACATAACGTTTCAATTGCTATTTTCCATTTACATCTAGATGTCGAAGCGGTAGTTGCTAGGGCTGTTCATAGGTTTTATATTCCTAGTAGTAAAAAACCTTTTGCATCATATGTAGAGGCCAAAGCAGAGGCTAAAGAAGGTGAGGAGCCTTATCAAAGAAAAGATGATTTAGATGTTGAGACTATTAGAGCAAGATTTAAAAGCTTATATACGGATCACTTTGCTAAAATAATTAGTATTTATCAGCTTAATGCAAAAGCAATAGTTTTGACTCTAGATGCAGCTAAGCCTGTGAACGAGGTAACACAGGATATAAATACGTATTTGGATGAATTTTTTGATTATAGAGGCTAGTTTTTCAAACAGCATTTTCTTGTAAACTTTTAAGTTTTACTCAAATCTAAGACAAAACCTGCTTTTTACGGCAGGTAGTTTTTAATGTGACTTGAATTACTAAAATTCAGATTCAAAGCTTGCTTTGATTAGTTTATTACTTAGCTATAGCTTCATTGTATTTTTTGCTAACCATATCCCAATTGATCACGTTCCAAAATGCATTCATATAGTCAGGGCGTCTGTTTTGGTAATTCAAATAATAAGCGTGCTCCCAAACATCCATAGTTAGGATAGGGGTTTTGCCGTGCATTATTGGAGAGTCAGCATTTGCAGTTTTTTCTGCTACTAAATTACCGTCTTTATCTACGCTAAGCCAAGCCCAGCCGCTTCCAAATTGTGTAGCTCCAAGATTGTTAAATTCTTGTTTAAAATTCTCAAAACTTCCAAAGGTTGAATTGATTTTTTCAGCTAATTCTCCTGTGGGCTCTCCACCTGCATTAGGTCCCATGCTTTCCCAGTAAACGTTGTGATTGTAAACTTGACCTCCATTGTTAATTACAGCTGATTTAATTTTTTCAGGCAGTACATCAACACTTTTTAGTAAATCTTCAATGTTTAGAGCTAAAAGGTCATCATATTCAGTCAAAATCTCGTTTAGCTTGGTGACATAAGTCTGGTGATGCTTGTCATGGTGAAATTTAAGAGTATCAGCTCCAATATAGGGTTCTAGAGCTGTGTAATCGTAAGGTAGTGGCATTAATGTATACATAAAATAGAATGTCTTGGTTGTTATTTATTAACCTCTTTCCGTATTAAACTTGTTGGTCTAATTTAGAATGGATATAAACAAATAGTTGCAGAGTAATCAAAGTGTGTCAACTTTGGTGGGGAAACTTAGTTCTCTTTGAGATAAGTAATATATTCTGGCTCATCCAAAAATCTATTTATAACAATAAAGATGTAGTAATATAAATTTTCTAAATATTCACGTATCAATTTATCATTTCTCTTAAGCTTTGAAAAATTGCCATGAGCAATATCACACCTAATATTATAAATTTCTTTTAAATCTTCATTTAATTTTTTTAAATCAGTGTCTTTTGAGTAATCATGAATTAATATAGATAATTTTAATTTAAATTGTTTTGAAATTGATTCTTCAACATTAAATCTATTATAATCAGGGTTGTGGGTTAGTAGCATCTCAATAACACTAACCATACTTATAAATTGTATTTTATAGTCAGTGTTCCTGATATTATGTAGTAATTCACAAATATATAAAATTAATTCCCTGTCTTTTGTCTGTAAAATTTGTTTAAGTTTTGGTTTAAATGAGTTTAAATTTTTTATAAATAATTCAAAATCAAGGTGTATTGGCACTGTGTCACCTTCTATTATATTCGAACCTTCCATCCAGAGGAATAAGGTGTCTAGACTAATCTCATTCCTAGTACCAACTAAATTAGCAGATATATTCTTGAAAAACATTCTTGAGTTTGTTCTAAATAGCTCATAATGTGGTTTAGTGTGTGTTTTCAAATTAAAATAAAGGCATAATAAAGCTGTAAATTCAAAATATTCTTGAGCTTTAGCTATTGCTGGTACCAAAGTACGGTGAGTATAACTAGTTGTATCTATTGTATTTTCTAGTTCACTTTTTTGATCATATTGTTCATGTTTCTTGACGTTAATCCTTAAAATAACCCACAACTTCCCTATTTTAGCTAAAGTAGTCTTCAAATCACCAGTCTCATTTTTAAAATTTAAATTCTGTTTATAATAAAACTTGTTCCATAGATAAAAACTTTGTTCTAATTGCTTTATATATGACTGTGATTGAATTTTATCAGAAATTTTAAGCAAGTACGCATCGCAATCGTTCAATAATAATGTTACGATATAGTCTATCTCATCGTCAGTCCTAGGGTTATCTAAAACGTAGTCTAAGTCTTCTGAAAGTGTTAAGCTTTTATCTAATGGATAAATAAAATTTGTTAGAATAAAAGGTGAGTTTTCCATTACAATTAAAAGTAGTTAATTAGCTAAATGTAGTTTACAGTCAGTATCTGGTAAAAAAATTACAAACTCTAATTACTTATGTAAAATTTACTGAGCATTATTTTACAAGCTACTCCACACTTGATCCATTCATAGTGGTGTGCTGTTTTTCCCTTCAGCTCGGGTTGATACTCGCCCTATAAACTACATTTAACTGACTAAATAAGGTCAGTAGTCCAATTTAACGATTGAATTTTAGCTTCCAGTTCTCGTCTTTTTTTACTTAAATTATCTAGCGATTTTCTATACTCAGGTACATCAACACTTGGGAAAATGCGTATTTCTGTTTTAGTGTAAGGCTGGACTAAGTTTGATGCTTTTTCTAAAAACTGCCTAAGAATTTTTATTTCCGCGTCTGCAACATCTCTTTCTACAATAAGCTCAGAAAGTGATTTACCACTCTCATCTTTACTAATTGTATTGGCAAAATTAATCTTCTGCACTAAATCTTGATATTCAGTCAATATTTTTCGCAATTTACTAAATAATTCCTCTGGTTTTTCTGCCAAAATACCATTTTCTTGAATTTGAGCATTTGCTTGTAGCCGATACTCAAGTTGAGCAATATTTTTTTGTAAGTCTGCTCGAATAATTAAAGCTTCAGATAATTTCATATAAAATTTTATAGATGTATATAAGGCTAATTTACTTTAGTGTGTCAAATTTATGTTGAGGTAAAAGTTGATATAAAAAATATTTGAAATGTGTAGTTTTGTCCTAGAAGAATTTATTTGGAAGTGCTTTTTTAATTTGATTGTATTTCTTAGTTACTTTTGAAGTTCTTTTTACATCTCTAAATTTAGTTGGAAAAAAATTGTGTATTTCACCATTAAACTTTTTTTCTTTTAAAATGTTAATTATTTCTTCCAAATATCCCAAACCAAATAGTGCCAGTTCCTCAAAAAACACAGCATCCTGAGACCTATCCATTAGGTCACTCAATAAGTGTTTAAAACTTAAACTATTTGAAAATGGTGTGCGTAAAAATTCATTATTAGTGTTATTAACTATAAGCAAAGTATTTCTAAAATAAGATTTTATATGTTCTACAGCATAAGGTTTTTTTACATGTAAATCTTTATCTTCTGAAAATGGATAAGCAATATAATCTGGAGCTCTTAGCCAGAACCACTCACTTTTATATAGAATATCAAACAAATTATTTATATTTTTTGTACAAATAGAAACATAATAGTTTTTGATATTCTCCTTAACCTTAATTGTTCCTTCATTATAGAAGTCATGAATTATTTCGTTCATTGAATAATTATAATATCCTAAAACTTCATTGATTAAATAAACATTTTTTGTTCTAAATACTTCTTTTCCTATATTAAAAACTAAATTTGGAAAAAAATTCATTTCATTTTCAACATCATGTTTGAAATATTGGTACTCTGAAAAACTCTCTTCGATTATTTCTGAATCTTCTTTTTCGTTTAAACTATGTAACATTTCTATAGTTTGTGTTGCCATGCCAGTTCTCACCATCACATAGCCATTATTATATTTTTCACGAAAACTTTCATATAGATTATGAATAAATTTATCAGCAATAAGATCATGGAAACCCTCTTTCTTGATACCAGCTACAAAAAGTTTTTCAATTTTTTCAGAATATCTATATCTATAGCCCCTTTTCAAACTTACTTGCATATTATGCTTATGAAGATGATAAGGTATCCGCAAACTAAAATTCAAACATAAATTATATATGTTCCGTCTATTTTGCTCAATTGCTTCAAACCCTACAAAACGGATCCAATTCATAAAATAGTCACAGGACTGAGCTAGGTTAAAATCAATATTTTCAATTTGAATATTTTTTTCATCCTTAATTTTTACTATTCCTTCGTAATATTTTATTCTATCAATTAAAAATTCTAATTTTTTATCAAAATATACTGTTAAAAACTTGACGTTATCATTAACTACCAAATTTCTTAAAAACTCTCTAATTTCAAGCTCATCTGAATTATATAGAAAATCGGAAATTATATTTGGATCATTTAGTGATAATGTTGTTTTATAAATTTTTGGTATTAATATTAATAGCGAAATAACTAAAGTAACTATACCTAGTAAGAAAAATCTGACGAATTTAAATTCAAAATAACCTATTCTTGAGAGTAAAATTGAAAAAATAAATATTAAAATATTAAACAAATATAACTGAATTAAAAAGTTTAAGGGTGACTTTCTAATAAGATATTTAATACCTAAAAATCCAACAAAATTTTGTGATCTTTCGGTTATAAAAATAAATACTGTAAAAACAATAGATATAATTCCACCTAAAAGTCCGACAGCTAAACTAGAAAATTGAATTACTAAATCTGGATCTACGTTGATCTTTGCATTCAAAAAACCTGTATTTGGTATATACAATAGAGCGATAATAGTAGCAATTAAGAAAAACAATAAAATAAATACATGGTTTAGAATATATAAGTTTTTTGACTTATAAAAATATTTAATTTTTCCAGAATATCGCCATTTATACAACCTAATTTTTTCTATTAATTTATTAATCATAAAAAATCATTATAATTTTCCACGTTGTACATTTTGCCGATTTTGTAAGAATATTTTAGGGCCATATTGCTTGCAGGCTAATAAATTGTTATACTTAAATAAATGAATTTACACTTTTTTTATTTTTTAAGATTACTTGTGTTTTTTGCCGAATAGAGGGGATTAATATTATTTATTCTAGATAGCATATTACCTCTACTTCCTATCCTGTGGGGATTTCTACAAATTCATCAAAAGGCATTGTAGCTTTAGAATAATTTGGATCACCTGATTGCTCACCAAAATCTTGTATACCATAAACAATCATTTCATTTAAGTTAAGATCAACATACGATATTTCTCCATTATCCCACATTAAAACCCAGCGTTTACGATCTATTCCGTTTACTAATTCTTTAATTTTATCAATTTTATTTTCCTTGATTTTTTTGATAATATGGTCCAATTTGTTTTTGATTTGGTCTAAAACTGTAGGATCTTCATAATTCAGTATTATAAGAACTTACAATTAGTGAATCATATAAATCAAGTGTATACCATACCTGTCACGATCAATTATTTTTATAGTTATATTTACTTCTCACACTAAATATAATTTTCAACACTTGGCTTAATTACCATCTCCCATACTTCTTGAGGAGTATTAAATCTGCCTGTTTCCTGCCATCCAACAGATGCGTAAGTGTGAATTAATAGGTATTTATTTTCGTACTCACAAATATAATCATCTGAACCAAAATCCCTCATAAGTGGAATTAGTTTACCATTATAAGCTTGATTTATACATATCATTAATAGTTTTAGAAGTCTGGTCATAATCTTTATTATCAAACATTAGTTGCCAGTCTTTAGCGATATTGATGTATTTGCTATACAAGTCTTGTTGATGTAGATATCCATTTAATTCTGTTGCTAATTTGGTTGGTTTGAATATTTCATTCATGAATCAATTTTTTAATTACATTATCCCAAACTTCTTCTGCTGTATCATAAATTTGATAGGATACATCTGGAGGTAATCTCCATGTGTTTAGTACTACATATTTTTCATTCCACACAAATAAAACTTTATCACTGTAACCAAGATCAACAATTGGTACTAATTCCCGATTAAAATAATTATGAAAAGTGTTATTAAATTGATCAATTAAATCTTGTTCAAATGAATGGGGATTCACAGCTAAGGAGTGGGAATTATTTAACCTGAATTCATTATACAAAGGCTGTTTTTCTAAAAAAGCTTTTAAGTTGCTTATTTGTTCTGTTTTCATAATTAAAATTACTTTATACTTGGATTATTAAATGTACCATTTATACTGTCATTTAAAACTGGCTTGTTTATAGCTCGAGTAGTTCTATTAGTGATAGCCTCGCCCCAGGTTTTAGCAAATGTACCATTTGTCTCGTTTTTAAATCGATTTACCATATAGTCAGGCAAGGGATCTGTAGCGTTGTGGATTATTACCTTTGCATCAATTCCTGCATTTTTTGCGGCAATTAATCTTGTATTATCTATTGACGTAAATACACCGTCAGACATTTTTACAATGTCAATTGGGTCACCAATCCAACCATTTTTTACCATACTGTTATATATAATGTTATAATCTGCAATATCAACAAATGCTTGGCTAAACCTTATTTCAATACTCTTTTTAAACTCAATAATTGATTTTACTATCCTTCTAGCCTGATTAATAATGATATAGTCATTACCATTTTTTATAATTTTACTGAATTTAAAAAAGTTTGTATCATCAGCATTATCCACAAACTGAAGTGCATCAGAGGCAGATACTCCAACTGCATCAGCAGATAACCAGCGTATGGTTACAGATTTCCCGAACAAATCAATAGTCTCGTCAATATATCTGGCAAACTTGTTTACTAACAAATTACTTGCCGATATTACTTTAGTAAATAGAAGTTCAACTTTTGTAAAGTTCACTGCAGTTTGAAATACCTTCAAATCTTTTGCTAAAACTGAAATAGTTTTTGTCGCTGCTACAATTTCTCCAACTCCAATAAATAATGAACCCACATTAACTACAGTTGCCCCAAACATCTTACCAAATATCTCCAGCCTTTCTTGAATACTCTTAGTTTTGTAATCATCATAAAACTTAGCTAAGTAGCTTTGAGTGATCTGAGTAATAGCATCCCAATTATTTACTATCTCCGAATTTAGGATTGTGCCCGTTAAAGTACTAGGTAAATTACCATTAAATGCAGCAAAACTAAGCAAAGCAATCTGCATAGATGATAAATCCTGTAATTTTGCTTTTAGATAGTTCAACAGGTTAGTCCAGAAGTTCATGTCAGTAATCTTGCTCATTGCAAACTTACTAAGCTCACCGAAAGTTTTAGGTATTTCTGCTATACCCTTAATAGTATCTGCTACAGTCTGAGCTGAGCCTTGGATAATACCCCATAATAAATAAACAGTATTTTGTATTTTAGTAAGTAAATCCTGATACTTTGATGCCTGACACTCTACTTGGCCTTTTAACCAATTAAATATATCATTTACATTATTTGGAATTAACTTACGCAAGCAAGGATCAGAATTTGTAAGAGTTTGTAGAATAGGAACTATAGTTTGATTTAAGTCACTGTCTACTTGATTAGACAACAAGCTTACGATATCATTAAGTGATCTATTATCTGATTCAAACAGTGCGGTATTTCCTACTTTACTTCTAGTATCTTCCGGTGGTAAATCTTCAAGATCAATGTCACCACTTCCAGTACCTCCAGTTCCACCACCTGTACCGCTGTCTACAACCTCATCAGCGTCGGTAGCATTGGTATTACAGAAATAGTTTTTCTGGTCCGTAGTAGTTACGTTACCACTACCTTGGTATAGATAATTACCTGGATTTACATACACTCCGTTTTGCAATAAAGCAAAGTGTAAATGAGGTGCGGTTGAATCTCCAGTCGCCCCCATGATACCGATTTGTTGACCTGCAGCTACAGTTTGGCCTTCTATTACTTTTACTTCAGGTGAAAGATGAGCATAGAGAGATACTAAACCTCCGCCATGGTCAATTTTTACAACATTTGCAAATCCTCCGTAAGCACCTTTGGCACTAGCTGCATCAGTCTTACCGTAGTTGTTGGTGAAGCTATTTACTACCTTGATCACTGTACCACCTTTTACGGCTAAAACAGGTTGAGTGTATGGATCTCCACTTACTGCCACATCAATACCATTATGTCCTGGTCTTGAACTAGTTTGGAATCCTGAAGACACAACTGCTTGAGCACTTTGAATCGGATTTGCCCAACCTGTACTAGAGACAGAACCACTGCATGAAGGACAAGCTTTGGTAGTGATGCTTGTTTGAGCTGTAGTTGAAACATTTCCTGCTCTATCAGTAAGCTTGACTGCAATTGTGTAAGTAGCTCCTCCACAAGCTAGATTTGTGCCCAAAATATCACTGGTTTGGTACATACCCGTATCCGGTATGGTTATGGTTCTAGAGGTATTTAAATTAGCTGAAGTTGATGTAATTTGAATATCAGCTCTGGTTTTAGCTTCTCCTTGGATTTTCAATCCTAATTTTTCATATAGATCATAAGTAACAGGGGTTTTAGTGGCAGTTAGGGTAGGGGAAGCAGGACTCACACTATCCCTCTCAACCATCTTCTCAGCCCAACCACTCGTACTAACTCCACCACTCCCACTTCCCATCACATTCCCCGCACTATCCGAACTTCTCACCCTAATCAAATACAATCCATCACTACACTTTCCAAGTCTTCTATTCTTAATCGGAATATTAGTAGGGTTAGTAGCGCCCGTTGTACCAGTATTTGTACTCTCCACCTCTTGAATACAACTAGCTCCTCTACTCTCATCAGTACTTCCATTTCCTAGATTAACTGTATACTTACCTCTTGTACTATCCCAAACTACTGCTCCAGTGCCTCCACTTCCTGCAACCCCATCAACCCTTGTCATCTTGGTATTATACGTAGTACTAGGAGTTGTACCACTTCCTCCATTTATTCCACTAAGATCAAACCCATTCATAAATACTCTACTACCAACTAAACCTGCTCCAGTAGTTACATTACTACTATTTTCTCTACCACTAGTTAGATTACCATATTGATACTGAATATCACTTCTCTCATCAGAAGCATGAGTAGCTACTACTCTAACATCTTTAGTAATAGGAGTCTGACCAAAAGTAAGGTTAGTTGGACTAATTCCTTGATTGATAAAGCTGTTTTCAATACCTTGATCTACAATAGTACCGGGGTTGATAGTTGTGGTTGTGGTTACAGTTCCGGTACTTGAGGTTGAAGTTGTTCCATTTACAGTACTACTTCCATAACTATTAGAAGCAAAATCAGAAATACCTACACTTATTGGAGCTTTAGTATCATGATAAACAGTAAGAGTTCTACTTCTAGTTTGATTGATAAAGCTATCTTTGTCAGTAGGGGTGATACCTGTTGTAGTTGCTGAGTTAACTACTGTACCTGGGTTATTCCTATCCTGCAAAGCTGAGTGGAAAGAAAGATTGCCTGCTAAATCTACTGTATAGAAAGAAAGTTGATAGTTGTTGATTGGATTATTACTGACATCAGCTGCCTTACCATCATCAGGGAAAACAAAAGTAAATTTAACCAAACACTTATCTTTAAACTTAGTAACAATTAGATTAGAACCGGGTAGGGGTTGGCTAGTGTTGTTATCAACAAATGTACCATATTTATCACTACTTACATCAGTACTACCTGTAGTGGTGCAACTTACAGCAGGGTTTGTAGCAGAAGCGTCCAATAGTCTATACTGCTCTGTATCAGGGCTGATACTACCGTTTCCATTACCACTACTATTAGCTCCAGTATACTTGTAACCCATCACTACTCTTTGATTTTTCTCTACAGAGGTATTTAAAGTGATTTGGTTGGCCTTTAATGTATATACAGGGGTGTATTTGTCCGTATCTTGATTAGTTTGCTGGCCGGATTCATTAAACCTGGTTTTGAGGTTATCAAAGGCCTTCTCAGTACAAGCCCTACTTAATCTCACATTTGGTGTAGCAGAAGTTGCCGAAGTAGTTGAACCACTGGGACCATTGTCAAAGGAATTAAAGTATCTTTGATCAGTTAGGTTTCTATCAGTTTCCGGAGTTAGACCATTGGCACATAATCCGTCTAAACTATCTCCCCAGCCTGTCAGTTCAAAATCACCTTTTACAGTATTTGTGTTATCAATGAATAAACTGAAATCCAGACTCTTGCTTCTAGCTTGTTGATTATATGGGTAGCTCTTTGGAATTGCTGCAGTATCTGAGCCTAGTCTTGTTGGGCCTGCTTGAGCCAGGGGTACCCCAAAGAATATATCTTTTTGCGTTTGAGTTAGATTGGCTTGGGTGGTGGTATTGGTCTGAACGTCGGTAGTAAGGAGGAAATCAGTATCAAGCAGTTTTTTAGTACCTACATTTTTACTGTGAATTTGCGTACCCATGTAACCTTTTGTACTGTTTGGTCTCATGCTTTTTAAGATACCCAAAAGATCATCCTGTTTGGTTTGGTTGTTTGTAAATAGAATTTGATTACCGGCTAAGTCCTGTAAATATACGCTTGGGTAATAGACACCTTCACCATTTGGTCTATTGATAGTCAGGTTGGCACTATGGATGGTATCGGCCAGATATTTATAATGGCATGAATAAGGTACATTGATATTATTTTTCAAGTCATAAGCACTGTAAGTAGAACAGGCTACAGCTTGTCCTGTGATCGGATTTACAAAGTCGCCTAAACCTGACTCAGCTTTATTATTGACATTTTCGGGGTCGCATGGATCGTTAATGCTCATTGCCATCACAGTACCGCCTTCTTTTTTGGTATTACATTCAAAGCCCACTTCATTAAATATGGAAGATTCTGTGGTTTCTTCATCAGTTTTAAACGTGAATTTTACTTGATCCCCACTATGTATCCAAGGATTAGTTGAAAATTCGTTGTTTAGGGAATTTGATTGAGTTTGTACCCAGTTGAGTTCGGGAGTTTTGCGATCGTATTTTATCTTATAGTTGTATATAGTGTTGGCAACCGCGGGTCCGACTGAAGCAGATAGAGAGACGGTGTAAGTCTTTTCGGTGCCTTCGGGTATTTCAGGCAAGGTCAAAGAATTACTAAAAATACCGATGTTGTTGGCTTTAGTAGCTTCACCACCTGTAGTTTGATAGACTATTGTCGCACCGTCTTTAATAGTTAGATTGATGTCTGCTTGAGGGTCAGTAGCGCCATATAGTTTGATAATATTAGAGTTGGTATAAAGAGTAGTAGTGTTATTAACCGGATTGGTAAGTTTGTATACCGGTCTCATTTCATAACATACATCTGAATTTGCCATTTCAGCTACAAAACAATTACGATCTTCCTTCAAACTTCTTTTTTCCATTTTAAGTAGAGTAGGAGTGTAGGGCTTGACTCCACTAACTTCAAAAGCAACATATTTATCCAAAATGCTTTCACCTTTGTATGATCTAATTCTAGCCTGATAACTACCCCCAAGCACATCACTGTCCTGTCCTAAAAGGTAGTTGAAAGTCCAAGTACAGCCACTATCCTGATTACATTTATTGGCGTAGCCTAGTTCTTTAGCTGATAAATAATAGGTTTTACCTGCTACATCAACTTTTTTTAAGGTATCTTTTTGGTTTTTCTTTATAATTGTATCAAGCGTAGGATTTAGACTGCCATTGTCTTCAGCCAGATTGTTGATAGAGCTGATACGTTTGATTGGTACTGGGTTATAATTGGCATCGGTTTGGGCAGTATTTAAACCATTTACATTTCCAATTAAATCAATATCTGCTGCCTCGGTATTTTTGTCCACATTGACTTTGAAAGTAATATATTTCAGGTCTTGCAGTTTTAAATATTTGTTATTAAGTGGTGTTTGATTGATAAATGCATCCAGTTCATCTTTGGAATTCAATCCTGCTAAATTGGAGGTCGCCGTCGCACTTAGGTTTTGTGTAGATTCGGCTGTGAGAGTTACAGGATCGGAATTTTCAGTAGTATGTCCTAAGTTGTCACTAGCTTTTACTGTAAGCACGTAGTTTCTAGTTATAGTATCCACTGCAGTAGTTAGAATACCTGAAAAGAAACCTGTGGTTGTGACTTGTGTATTGGCCTTAACTTCACATACCCCATCCCCGTTAGGGTAGGTAGTTGTCTTTTCATCCAGACAAATGTTGGCGGTCCAAATACGAGGCATTACAGTAGTTGCTGTATCACTTGGGGTAGCTGCACCCTGGACAGTTACTACGCCTTTTGTGGTGGTATAGCCATTTTGTGGAGTCTGAATTATGGGCTTACTGTTGACGGGCAGGGAAGTTATGGAGCGAATTACTGTAGATGTAGTTGCATAGGTTTTTTCATTAGCCAATTTAATTTTAAATACGTAGCTATAGTTTGCGTCAGGAACTCTAGCACCTAGGCTCAAACCATGATTGTTTGCTGTAGTGGAGGCTACATTTACTTTACCGTCCCAGTAGAAATTGTTTGGAACACTGACTATATTGTTTCCAAATACAGTGCTACCGACGACAAGTGGGTCAGGGTACTGCCACATCAATCTGCCACCTGCATCTCTTATTTCTGCTCTGTAGTCAGCTTGTACGGGTGTCTCTGCTCCGTTTAAAGTACTATAAACTTTATTACTGAAATTGACTGTATCAAATTTGCCGTCATTGTTTGGAGATATTGTGTTTCTTTCAGGACTGGAAACTATATTTACAGCACCCACATCCACTCGAATATTACGGTTTAAAGTGGCCATGTTACCTAGATTTACGGCATCAATTTTTAGTTGATTGAGCTTTGGAGTGGTCAGGTCCGCAGAGTTATCTACTAAACTAATCTTTAATTCATAATCACATACCTCTTTATCAGGAGTTTGCGGATTATTATCATGATCAACAAATTTATTACAGGTGAATTTTATTGGACTGCCTACATAAGTTAGAGTTCTGCCAGCTTCTACGCCCTCAGCGGACATAGTCTGTGAAGACAAATTCAACTCTTCAGGTAAAATGTTATTTTTACTAGGATCTACAGCTATTCTGATAAATCTACCTAGAGTGCTATTATATATTTTCAACTGGCTGGATTTTTCAACTGTGCCCTTGACTATGGTAAAATTGTTGATGGTAATGTCTTCTTTTGGCTCACTCCATTGTAAATAAGTGTTGGTTTTAACTGTAAAGGCCTGGTCAAAATTTTGGTAAGCTGTGGTGTCAGCTCCACACTTTATCTCGGTATTTATATTGGCCAAGTCTTTCGAACAAATCTGATTACCAGCAATATCGGTAGCTCTGACAAATAGCTTATAGCTAGCCTCACTGCTGAGCTCTTTGATATCAAATTTACAGGTGACTTCATCGCTTTTTTTGTTGAGGTTGGGAGCGGTAGCCGGAATTGTAAAGTTACAACTCAAATTTTCGGCTAGTCTTTTTTTGCTGCTTGGATCGGTAACTGGTTGGCCATCTCTAAACAAAGGTAATTCTTTAGAAGTAGTCCAATTATCGAGAGTTTGTAGTAAAGAAACATCATAGCCGGTAGGATAGGTACCTATTGTAAGTCCTGAGGTCTGTTTATCATCTGCACCGACCTTATTGTCTTGTATTTTAAATCCTAAGCTAAAATCTTTAGTATTGTATTGAGTCTGTTGATTGATTGCAACTATACTAGGTTTAGTATCTTCATAGTTAAAATTGAAACTAGAAACACTTGTATTTTGCAACTTATCTTTGGCTTCAAAAGTGAAGGTATTTAAACCTTTATCTAAAATCTCGTTATTTAAAGAAAAATTGGGATTGGTATTTAGGTTTACCGGAACTGATTTATAAGCATAGCCGGTGGAGTTTGGTGTGGTACTTACAACATCCTTTTTTACTTTAAGTGAGTCAAAATTGTTGTTGCCTCCTGTTTTAGTAATGATTCCTCCAGATAAATTAATTGTAGATTTATTGACCCATCCGTCTACTTTGGGGTAGGATATATTTATATCGTTGGCTTTGGTGTCTATGGCTACAAAATTGTTTCCGGCTAGAGTGTAGCTTTCGTTGCCTGCTTTATCATAAGCTCTTACATCAATGGTGTAAAAACCGTCTTCCATATCTTGTCCTTGTTCATTTTTACCGTTCCAGATTGCTGTTAAAGTATATTTATCACTGTTGTCTTTGGTAAATGCTTGACTGTTACATGGATATGTAGTAGTTGTGTCCGGTAGTTTTACACATCTAGCTAAGCTGAGCACAGTTTTATCACTTAAAGTCGGTTGCTTATTTGTATCATCTTTATTCACATCAGTCCATCCGGTCCAGCTTATACCATCACTAGTTGATCTTTGCTTCAATTTGTTAGTACCTCGCTCAATAAAACTTTGGTATAAATTGCCATCGGAAATTTGAAATACAGGTACTTTATCTGAAGACATGAAATCAGTATGCCAACCTCCGAAATTTTCTCCGTCACCCTCCCTGGTAAACACGTATTTTTCATTATGAGCTCCAGTGATAGTTTGAAACCATTTTCCTTTAAATACAACACCTGCAACTTCATCCCAAGTGGAGCCTCCAGTATGTTTCCAACCGGTCCAGGTAGATCCGTCGCTGGAATACCTAGTGTAAATCAAACTATCTGTACCTCTGACTACTTGATATAGCTTGCCGTTTAGTATATTTGTTTGAACTTTATTAAGTATATTACCTCCTCTTTCAAACCAGCCTCCCCATTCAATTTGACCTGTGGTATTGTTGTAAGTACCTACAGTCATAGCAATTGAATCAGTAACATTACCTCTAGTAGCGTAAAATAGCTTGTTTTGGAAAGTTACTAAAGACGGTTCACTAGTAGTTGAATCTCCTCCGTTTATCGAACTCCAAGTGGTTGGCCAGGTGATACCGTCGGTTGAACTTCTAAATACGTTTCTATTTGTATCTTTTTCTCTGGCAGCTTGGTATAAATTGTCATTTAAAACAGCCATTTGTACATTACCCGTAATACTACCTGTAGTGGCTACCCAATTAGACCAGACAATACCATCACCGGAGTTTCTGATTATCGGAGTCCCATTTTGATTTTTGGCTTGGAAAAGTCTATTTTTAAATTTAATTTGAGTAATATAATTTCCGTCTTTATCTAAGATTCTTGTAGCCTCATCTCCGTCAACATAATTTTTCAAAGTATTTTGTCCTAAGATATAGACTTTGGCCGTATCAAAATTTTTATCAGTTACTTCAAAGCTAATTCTTGCTTCTTTGGCTACGTTGGCAGCAATTTGGGTGCTATTTTGTCTGCCGGCTGGTATAAATACTTGAGAATCATTGCCACTTTGGTCTTTGATACTAAAATTATCAACTTTCGGTGCAATACTATCCATGGTAGTACCATCATAATTTTGCCAGTTGGAGATATTAGCCTGCCCACCGTTCATCCTATCCTTAGTTCTGACCCTGACGTAGTACTTTTGTCCGTCCTGAAGCCAAAATTGATTTTGATTGTAGGTAGTATAACGCATGTCACTAAATCTCTGAGCGTCACCACCGTTACAAGGCCAAACTTGTACTTGAGCACCAAACTGAAAATTGCCACCCGGGATATCAAGGCACATCTCTGCATTATTAGGCCCTCTGGATTTTAACTTAATGGCCCCATTTACAAATTCCCACTTTTGATTGTCTCCACCATGACACGGGTGAATATATACCTTATCTCCCGTATTAGAATATCTAGCATCTAAACAATACTGATCACTAATAGCAGGGCGTAGTTCCATATTTTTAGTGTAAATCCAGCGTTGTTGAGGTGCTCCATGTGCTCCAAAGATGGTTGTATTGCAATTTACATCCATGCAAGGCTGCTCCAAATTCATTCCGGGCTGATTATTTTCAGTGGTTTTAGTTACTTTAATTTCACCATACCAAATTTTGCTAAAATCAGGATTGTTGGGATATTGCAATACAGGACTGGTTTGCCAGCCAAGATCAAGGCTATTTTGACCAGTAAAATTGGCATCTTTGGAAACTTGAAAATTATACATTAAATTCAAACCATTTCCGTATAGGCTATAAGGATTTTGAATACTAAATTGTTGATTCCAGTTGTTGTTGCAGTTTCCAAGTCTTATATCTGTACCATTAGCATCGTTAGCAGTCCAAGCGTCAGCACATAAAGTTGTATTTTTCAGATTTAGCCTACCTTGAGCGTCAAATATCCATTTTTGAGTAGATTTATTTTGGTCACAATAATTCATTACCACATTGCTGCTATCTCGACCTTCAGTACCGTCCAAACAAGAGTTGCCTAGAGTAAACAAACTGATTTGCTGAGTTTTGCTATTATATAGCCATTGCTGGTTATCGCCTTGGTGGGAATCCCACAAAACAACATCGTTACCGGGAGCTTTGCCTTGAGCATCAAAAGACTTGGTTTTACCCTTTAAAGTTATTCTAAAAGGCTCATTCATTTTTCGGATTTCCCACTTTTGACTCAAAGACCCGTTACATCTACCAAGCCAAATCAAACGGCCGTTACTAGTATCTCCAAAAGGTACATTCAAGCACCAGTTTGAATCGTTATTCAACTTTAATTCCTTTGTGTTGTAGTCGTAGGCCCACTTTTGATTATCACCTTCATGACATTCCCATAAATGAATTTGTACATCATTTGCAAATCCTCCAGAAGAATCTACACACCTGCCTCCTGTGGTTCTAATTCGAAATCTACCGTCAGCCAAATTGCTCTCTAGCCAGAGTTGCTGATTTATACCGTTGTTAGTGTCCCACAATTCCATTTTAGTGCCATTAGTATAGTATCCGGTGTTGGCATTTATATCCAAGCTTTTATTTATCGGATTTAGAGAATCCATTTTCCATGTTTGACTCGAATCTTTAGAATCACAGACTTTTACAATAGCCTTGCCTCCAGTATAAATATCACCATTAGCAATAGCCAAACAAAGTTCATTACCGCTCACTTCGTCTTTATAAAAAGATTTCAGTTGGTTTTGCCCTGTGACTGTCCATTTTTGATTATCTCCTCCAGCACATGGATAAAGATTTACTTCTGAACCATCTGTTCGCTTAAAAATGCCACCTCCAATGTCTTTAGTAAAGATATCCAAACAAAAATTTCTATCTAGTTCGGAGCGTATAAGGAAATTATCAATATACCACTTTGACTGATTTATATTTTGCACTGATTGTAGGGTAGGGTTGACCGAAGTTGCTGCGGAATTTACAGTCAAACTTAAATTATTATCGCTACCAGGTTTTAAATAGACTGTATTAAAAAGTCTTCCGGCACCAAAGTAATCAATGGCATATTTATTTAACAAATTATCACCTGTATCGGGAGCAACAAGTTCCAATTGGTTTTTACCGGAAAACTCTTTGCTTGGCATGGCCCCGGTTCTGAGTGGAGCTGACGAGTCAACTGTAAATCTGCGTGTATCGGATTCTGTTGAAACTCTGTTTCCGGCATTGTCTCTACTGTAGGCTTTGAAATCTACAATACCGTTGGAGTTGGAAATATTGTTATAATCAGGACCACAGCCTCCAAATTGACCTTTTTCATACCATCTGGTATTTAGAGGGTCAGTCAAATTATCTTTTTGCCAAAGCAACATGGTAGTATTACTACAATTTCCATTACCATCATCTACATTTTCCACCCTATAATTTACGTTTAGATTTCTATTACAATTTCCGGTTTGTGGGCTTTCTGATAAATTACAATTACCCATTACGTCCCAATTATCAGGATTTATAGGGTTCGGTTTTTTTGGATCACCGTTAGTAAAAATTACTTGTAAATATGGTCCTTCACCTCCGCTCTGACAGGGATGTCCTGCCGCTGCACCACCATTTCTGGAGCAAAAAATTGCCCCTCTATTTTGATATTCATCAGGATCTCTAAATTCTAAATGAATCCCGCCACTGTTTTTAGAGTTTTCAACTAAGTTAGCGATATTACTACTGGTGGTCCACTCTTGACCGGGATTAGTGTATCCAAAATTACGAATCGGAAAATAAATTGAGCCTTGATTGGGATCGCCGGCGTTAGCTTCAGGATAATTTGCATTCCAGGCTGTATCATTTTCGGGAAAACCCCCATTTAGTCTAAGCACTTTAGCACTAAAATCACCTCCGTTGTGAGCATATTGTTTGACTCTAATATAGGCCTGCTCTACTCTAGAATAACCAGCAAAATTGGCAGGGTAACCAAAACTCATTAAAGCTCTGGCATCTCCAATTATGTAATCGCTAGGACAATTTCCTGAAGAAACGGTTACACAAACATTTCCACCTACGCCAAGCCACCAAGCACCGCCACGTCTGGTCCCGGGATTATTTAAATGGATTACTGTATCAGCACCAGTCAATTGATAGCCGTTATCAAACCGAGGATCAATAAAAATCGGAAATTCTCTATCAGAACTGTTTAAATAATTCAAATCAGGATAAATACTCAAAGTTTTTCCGTCATCTGAAATTGTAAAAGTATCGTTATTAAAACCGGAATATTTTTTATCAAAAGTAATCGGGGTTTCTAACTTAATTGTAGATTTACCTCCTTCTAAGCGTAAAATGTCCCCGGAATTACCTTTATTTTGTACTGCAGCCACCGCTTCTACCAGCTTTTCCTGACTCACTAGTTGGCCTTGATTCAATTTGCTTTGGATATTTTGCAGTTCTCCTATCTGCTTACTCAAAAAATCTTTTTTAGCCTGTAACTCCGCCTTTTTAACTTTATCCT
>CAWAQU010000013.1:0-26100 GCA_963784355.1 uncultured bacterium
ACTGTAGCCCTTGGTTAGACGATTACGTATTGCTAAGAACGGCTGGGACTGACGCTCGAAGCATCGAGGCTCGACACGCTTCCGAACTCGCCGTCTTCGGGCCCAAGCTCCAGCCCATGCGGCATCTGCTCACCTACCAGCCCTTCATCGGCGGGCAATCGCCGCTGTTTGCCGATTATATCCTGTTCGGCGCGCTGCAATGGGCGAGGGTGGCGTCTCGAAAAGATATGGCCGATGATGACCCGGTCAGCGACTGGTTCAATCGTTGCCTGGATCTTCATGGCGCACGTGCAAGGCAGACAGCCGCCGCCGCATAGGCCGACATTGCGACAATCGCATGAAATTCGTCGCAGGCGCTGGCCGCAGGCGATCGCGCCCCCTTGTTTTCGTGGCCGAAGGCGGCTAAGAGCCGCCCACCCCAAGGAAACCAAGACAAAGGACACAAAGATGGCGATCGAACGCACCTTTTCGATGATCAAGCCGGACGCAACCCGGCGCAACCTGACCGGCGCGATCACCAAGATGCTGGAAGACGCCGGCCTGCGCGTCGTCGCCTCCAAGCGCGTCTGGATGAGCCGCCGCGAGGCCGAAGGCTTCTACGCCGTCCACAAGGACCGCCCGTTCTTCGGCGAACTGGTCGAGTTCATGTCGTCCGGCCCGACCATCGTGCAGGTTCTGGAAGGCGAGAACGCCATCGCCAAGAACCGCGAAGTGATGGGCGCGACCAACCCGGCCAACGCCGCCGAAGGCACGATCCGCAAGGTGCACGCCCTGTCGATCGGCGAGAACTCGGTGCACGGCTCGGACGCGCCGGAAACCGCTGCGGAAGAGATCGCCTACTGGTTCTCCGACACCGAAATCGTCGGCTGATTTAGGGCCTGAGGCATAAGCCTCAACATATTGATAGATCGGGAGAAACCGGGATGCCCAGCATTCCGGGTTTTTCTATTTCGTGCACCTGATCGAAATCGTAGTACAGCGCCGCTGAACCCATCACGCCTTCGCCCGGAAAATAAAGCCTGCTGTCGCACAGGCGGTCCAGCCGCGTGGAGAAGTCTTCGGCAAGACGCAGCTTCAGCCAAGTCGACGGGACGGAACGGCGATCAGTTCGCTCAACGCCCGATAATCGCCGCGTCGCGAAAGACAATTCCGCAGCGATCGCGACCGCCTTCTCGTTCCGCTCGTCGAATCACGGACAAGTCGCCCGTCTTTACCGCGTTCGCCGTTGCGCGCCATGTCGGCCAGTTCACCCGCAGGCTCTCGCCGGCCTCAGGCGGCATATCGGGAAATGCGCCGTCTGGACTTTTCAGCCATGGCAGGATTGCCTTCAACGGCCAGCATCCAGTTCAGGATCTCGCCGCATTGGTCGTCAGGTGCCGCCTGCCGTAGAAGCCGCTGCGCGCCATATTTTCCATTGTTCCGCGCACATCTTTTCTGCGGGCTGCAATCTCGCGAAAGGCGATAAGCCAGCTTTCGTCCATGTTGTCCGTCGCTTTGATCGCGCCTTGGTCGAGAAGCTTGATCAGTGCGTCACTCGCCTTGGCGGGGAAGAGAGGCTCAAAATGGATCGTCGATCCATAGTCCAGCGCCAGCGACGTCAGTGGCAGGCGAAAGCTCGCGGCATAGACCGTCCGCGAAATATTTCCGAATCATTAGCGAATTGCGATAGTTGCGCGGGTCGGGCAGGGTGGCAGTTCGGGTGATAGGCTGAAAATGCCAGGAACGTGAGCGCAGGCGGGAAATCCCGGCTTCTTGAAGTTCCGCTTCACATAACTTGCCCAGTCGCTCCGGTCGCCCATCGAGGCGTAGATGCCGCCCGCCATCGCATAGAGCCCGGCTGCTTCGGCAGCCTGTGCAAAGCGGGCGCTTGTCGGCATCGGGAAAATCCATCACCGCCAGCGCATCGCCAAGTGGCAGCATTGGTGTCGGGGGCTGTGGTCCTATTGACGAGGGCGTCGATGGCGACATCGAACCGCTTGGCCTTCGCCAATTGCCGGATCACCGTAATGTCAAGCGATCCGCTCCCACGGTCTGGCCCATAGACCGCAACATTTGCGCGGCGCCGTCATATCCGTAGCGAGAAATCAGATAGGCCTGCACAAAACTCCGCCCGGCCACAACGTCCTGCGCGATCAAAGCCTTGAGGAGGCCGTCGGCCTCCAGCCTCGGTGCCGTTTCCATAATGCAGCGTGAGATATGCGGCATCCGCGCCATAAGTCGTTTGGCGAGCGTCGGTGAAGGGCTTGCCAGGTCGCCAGCACCAGCCCGGAAGATCGGTGATCTCCTGGTATGTGCGCAATGCTTCCCGCCGGCGATGCGCGGGCGTAGAGAACAGGAATTCGTCGAGATCGAAGAGCGAACAGATCAGGCTTGGCTTCATGCCTGCGGCTCGAACCTGAACATCGGCGCGGCGGGCATCAAAACCGCTCGGCGGAAAAGGCGAGAAGCCGTTGCATTGGCGGTCGAGCGCTTCGGCAAACGCTTCGGCCAGCCGGATACTGTCGGAATTCGGCACGGTGCTGGTCAGGAATTTCGCCAGTTCGTCATAACGCCCGGAAGCAAACAGACAGGTTTGCGGCGATCAACAGCTTGTGGCCGCTGGAACGGAGGCCGCGAGGTCGCCGCCGGCGGCGATCACGGCGGCTGAGTTCCTGCCATGCCTTATACTGGGGCTCGAAATCCGCCGAGGCACCCTGGAGTTCCGGCGGCCGGAAGCGCCGCCATTGGCAGCGTGCACCTTCAACGCCTCGACTCGCCAGCATCTCGATCGAGCACTCGCGACATTGTCGCCACCGAAGCGCACGCCCTCACGGGGATGCTCTTGAGCTCCTCGTCCGTCGCCGGCGCGGTTGCCGAGGATTCACCGGCGATCTAGATCACCAGCCAGGCCGTCTCCATGTCGATCTTGGCGCCGTCGCGCGTCAGATCGTTGATCGCCGCTGCTGCCCGGCCGGCCGCGCGAAAATCGCCGATCTGGTTGAGATAGGTCACAAGATAATCCGCTCGGGTATCCGCGCTGCGGCGATCGTCGTTTCGTGGATCAGGGTGCGGATCAGTTGTCCCTGCGATCGGGCGGGCGGGACGAGGCAGCGGCGGTTTGCCCTTCAGCGCCGGCAACCAGTAAAGCATGCCGGTCAGCGTCGGCGCGGTTATCGTCTGCAATGCCGCGAGGAATACAGGCCAGGCGTCTGGGTCGTCCTGGGTGGCGGCAAGGCTGCCGGCCAGCACATAGAGCTTCCGGGCCAGCGCCTCTTCGCCGAGTACCTTCTTGGACTCGTCATCGACATCGATCACCGACAGGGCGATGCCCATTTCAAGATCTGCTATGTGTCCTCTTCGGGCAGCGCGGCGAGCTTGTCGAAGAAGAAGGCAACCTCGCCGGAGCGGATCGCGGCCCTAAGCGGCGAGGGCCGCCAACGGCGCCAGGAAGTCCGCCTCGGCTCCGGCTGGAGCCATTCTTCAGCGTATCCTCGAGTCTCATTGGTGCTGATCTGCCACGTCAAGAAGCAGCTCACGGGCGCGATCGACCTTGGCATTGGCCAGGGGCTCCACCAGCGCCGCGACCTGCTCGGCGCCCAGCCCTGGTACAAATCTTGAGGTAGGCCGAGATCGCGCCATGGCGACGGTTCTGCAGCTTCGGAAGCTGGAGCGGTTGGCGATCACATAGTCGGCGAGCAAGCACGATATGCGCCTGCGACGCGCAGGCCTCCTGCGCGAAAACCGGCCGCAGTCCTACGAACAGCGGCAGGGTCGATCCCAGGAGAAATGCACGTCTCGAAATCAAGGATGTTCGCCTTTGCAAAAGCGCGAAGCCTACCCCGGATTCACTAAGGCTTCTCTATGGCGAACCTATAAGGCCGAGGATTTATTTCAACCCCGGTGATGGGTCTAATAATACTGCCGCACTTCTTTCGGAACTTGATCGAGCCGTCGGGATTGAAGGCCCCGGATTCCGGTCGTATTTCGCACCCTCCACGAGCGCCTTTTCCGGCAGCATGGTCTCGTCGAGCGTCGAATTCAGCGTCGTGTCGATGGTCTGCAGCGCCTTGCCCTCGGCGCTCTTGAGCGTGATCTTGATCTTGTAGGGCTTGCCGGTGACCACGCAATTGACATCCGGGCTCTGGAGATCGATCCGCGTCATCTTCGGAAACACCTTCTGTTCCTTGACGAGCGGCGGCCCGCCGGCGGGGTCTTCGAACTCGGCCACGACAACGGCATTATCGGGGGTCGTCGGCAGCCGGTTCAGCGTCAGCATGTAGAAGGCGCTCGCCACCCGGATATTGAAGATGAAGACCTTGCCCTTGATGGTAATATATCTTCGGCTTCGCGCTGGCAACCCGCGACCAGCAGCCGGCCAGAAGAACGGGGATGATCACGAGCGTCTTCATGGCGACCCCTCTTGCGCTTCTTCTGGTAGTGAAGCCGCGCCTTGGCGCGGTTGCCGCAGACCGACATGTCGCACCAGGTCCGGCTGCGGTTCTTGCTGCGGTCGATAAACAGCCATTCGCAATTCGGGCAGATCTTCAGCCGTTCCTTATCGGGAGAAGCGATCAGCTTCAGCGCCGAACGTGCGGTGGCGAGATCGACAGGGCAGGGCTCGGGATTGCCGGGATGGGCTGCGAATATCAGGGAAAGCCGACCAAGCAGGCTCGCGACCAACCGGTTGTCGTCCATGCCATGAAGCGCGCGATGCCTGAAATGCGCGTCGATGGCTTCCCGGAGCGCCAGGAAGTCCGCCTTGCGTTCCTCCGCGACGGGTGCAAGCGCGGGAAAATCCGTCCGCTCCGCCGACAGTTCACGCGCAGCCTCGGCAAAGGCGCCGAAGCTGTTCCGGCACCGCGAAACGATCGGTCCGGCGCTTCGCGTCGAAGCGCAGGATCACGCTGTTGGCGACATCGAGCGCGAGAGCGCCGCCGGTAAAGCGATGTGGTGTCCATTGAAATGTCATGACTCGGAATTATAACTGGTAAAAAGGATTTTGCCAGTTATAATTTTGCCATGCTCAGTGACAGCCCAGATCGCCTATTTCCTCCAGCAAATGCTGAATGCCGCGCCGCATCGCGGCACTCTATGCCATGCTGGCCTTCGGCTATTCGCTGAGCTTCGCGCTGACCAAGCGGGCGGATTTCACGCCCGGCGCGCTCTTCGCTTTTGCCGGCCAGGTCTTCGTCTATTTCACGTCCTTCGGCTATGACCGGCTGTGGTTGATCTATCCTGCGGCGCTCGCCGTCGGTGCGGCGGCATCCATCCTCTACACGCTGCTGACGGCCGCCATCGTCGGCGATAAGGTGATCCGGCCGCTGTCGCATATCTCGCCGAATTCGGTCATCACCGCCTCGCTCGCCATCATGATCGTGCTGATGGAACTGGTGCGCATTGCGGCAAGCGCCGAGGATAACTATACCTACGCACTACCTTTGCTCAAAAAGTATAATTTGGTAGGAGATTTTGCTATTGTTACAAGCACAGTGGGTAAACCGGAATATATGAATTGGCAACAATTAAATGATTTAAAAAACATTGGAATGGGTATAAGCTCGCACACTTTTAATCACTGTTATTTAGCAGTAAATGTAGATCCAAAAACTGCAACAAAAGGTCCTTTTGCAAAATCTCCAGTTAACGATAGTCCAAATCAAATATGCCCAAACTTTACTTCAGGCAATCAATTAAATACAGGGCAGATTAGAGGTGAGTTACTTAAAAGTAAGCAAGATTTAGAAAATAAATTGAGTATTAAAATCAAAAGTCTTGTGTATCCGTTTGGTAAATATAATGAGCAAGTAATCTCTATAGCCAAAGAATTAGGATACGAAATTGGGTTTACCGTAGAGCCCCAAGACAAAAAAATGTTAGATTTAAACAAATTATTTGAATTACCTAGAATTAGAATAAACGGCCAACAGACTGGCGAAATTGTAAAGTTTCTAGAATAAAAGTATTTTTCTAATTAAAAAAGTGTTGACAGTTTTGCTAAAAATCTTGAAGCATCTAAATAGATCCTGAAATTAGGATTTTCAATAAAATAATACAAAACACATATGTCTACAATTATAGCAACATACAAAAACATGAACGAAGCAAATGCAGTAGTTGATCACTTAATCACTAACGGTATCTCTAGAGATGAAATAAGTATTGCAACTTTAGAAAATAATACAACTACTACCAAAACAGCAGCAGGACATGACAGTTCTATCAGTGGAGCTGTTTCAGGAGCAGCAGGTGAAACTATGTCAGGTGCAGTAGGAGGAGCCACTTTAGGTGGAGTTTTAGGCTTACTTGCAGGTGTAGCTGCCTTGTCAATCCCAGGTCTAGGACCACTTTTAATTGCAGGACCAATAGCAACTTCACTAGGTTTAGGTGGAATCGCTGCTACAACAGTATCTGCCGCAGGTGCAGGAGGTGCAATTGGAGGATTAGCAGGATTAGTTGGACATCTTGTGAAAGCAGGTATTTCCGAAGCTGATGCTCATGAAGTAGAATCTACTTTACAGAGCGGAGGAGTGCTAGTTTCAGTAAAAGACACACAATTAGCAACTGGAACAAGTATACTAGAAGTATTAAATTCTGGAAACCCTTCTAAGTTATTAACAGTACAATAGACTGAGTAATTTATACTAAATGATAAATATTGAGCCCCCGAAAGGGGGTTTTGACATTTTCTGAAATTTAGCCCTAAAATATATTTTAATAATAACATTATTCTGATGTCATCACAAGATCATTCTATTGTACTCTATTATAAGTACGTTACCCTACCCGATCCAGAAGCCGTACTCTTGTGGCAAAAAGAACTTTGCGAAAAAATGGATCTTACAGGAAGAGTTTTAATATCAAAAGAAGGAGTTAATGCAACTTTAGAAGGCAGCAAAAAGAATATTAGAAAATATACTAAAATTATTAGTAAATATACTCCATTTGAAAATATTCATTTTAAATTTAGCGACGGTAACGGACAATCGTTTCCTAAATTATCTATTAAATTAAGGGATGAAATAGTTAGTACACATTTAGGTCCTAGAGATATAAATCCAATTCAAATAACAGGTAAGTACCTGACTGCCGAGCAACTTCACCAATGGTTTTTAGATAAAAAAGAATTTTATATTGTGGACATGCGAAATGACTACGAGCAGACTGTAGGATACTTTGAAAACTCTATTTTCTCAGACTTTGGACACTTTAGAGATCTACCAAAAATACTTAAAAAGCTCGACCATTTGAAACATAAAACAATAGTGACTGTTTGTACTGGTGGTATAAGATGCGAGAAAGCCTCAGGTTTCTTAGTTAACAATGGTTTTGAGGACGTTTACCAGCTTTACGGTGGAATTGTCACCTACATGGAAAAATACCCTAACGAGCACTTCTTAGGCAAACTATATGTTTTTGATCAAAGAGTAATTATGGGCTTTAATACAGATAGTGATAAACATATTATTGTAGGTAAATGTGCTAAATGCGGGAAACCCTCCGAAAATTTTGTAAACTGTACTTACAATGATTGCCATAAACATTTTATTTGCTGCACAAATTGTTTAAGTAAAGATGGCAAAGCATATTGCGACACCAGCTGTGAATCTAAAAATGAGCAAAAATATAGCTATTTAGAAGCTTAGTTAGTCCAGGCAATAAAATACCCTGCTGGTTGCAGGGCAAAGAAGTTACTTGTGAAAAAATTGATAGATTTAGCTTGGATTCGATTTTATAAAAGCTGGTCTTTGTGTCAATTGGCCTACCCATCTAGCGATATTTTGATAAGGCATCAAATTTACTTTGACCAGTTGTCCAAATATAATAATTGAGCCAACATTTATATCAGCGATACTAAATCCTGAAGGCAAAATATAATCTTTGTCTACTAAGTAATCATCTAAAATCTGGAGGTAAAGCGCTGCTGCCAGCCTAAATTTATCTAAAGCCTCTTCAGGTAAATTATTTCTTTGGCCGTAAAAAAGCTCGCTAAACTGAGAACTTAAGTGAATTAAAGCCCACACACTCCATTGATTTATTAATGATTTGTCTTCCAAGTTTTTGCCGAGCAATTCCGGTTTATATTTTTCTGCCAAGTATTGATTTATAGCTGAAGATTCCCAGAGCACAAACTCGCCATCTACTAGTGTCGGAACTTTTCCATTTGGATTAAGCTTTAAATAATCCTCAGATTTATTTTCCCTATCTTTTAAACTGATTTCGATATTTTCAAATTCCAAACCAATTTCGTTTAGAGCCCAAAGACATCTTGAAGATGTAGACCATGCTGAACCGTATAATTTTACCATATAAATATAAAAAGTTTTAATACTTTCCTAAATAAAGTTACTTTACAAAGTTTCAAAAGTTGTCAAATATTTACACATAGATCTATATGACTAAAGAAAAAACTTGTACACTGAGTAAAGCCATTAGTTTGGTAGGTGATATGTGGAATTTACTGATTATTAAAAACTTGCTGGATGGCTCAAAAAGATTCTGCCAATTACAAGATAGCTTGGTTCAACCTGAATCTAATTCAATTATTAGCTCAAAAACTCTTAGCGAAAGATTGAAACTTTTGGAAGCAGAAAATGTCATTAACAGACGGGTTTTTGCAGAAGTACCTGTAAAGGTTGAATATACTCTTACTGAAAAAGGTCAGGCACTGTCAGGTATTATAGAAGCAATAGACAAATTTGGCAAACTTTACATGTAATTTATATGGAAAAGTTTTTACTTAAAGATAATCATCAGGAAATTCAAATTTCTAGTACTGGCGCGCAAATTTTATCATGGAGAGTAAATGATCAAAATATTTTTTATGAGGGCAGCAGTTATAAACGTTCAGGCATGCCCATTTTATTTCCATTTGCAAATCCTCTAGAAAATAATATTTTTGTGAAATCTAAATTACAAATACCTCAACATGGCTTTGCAAGAGATAGTGAGTGGAAAATGGTAGACAAAACTAATACTCAAATCACATTTGAATTGAATCAAGGTATGATTTCAAAGGAAATGCAGCTAGCCTACCCATATGAGTTCAACTTAGAATCAATAGTAACTATAAGCGAAGCCAACTGTTTGGACTATAGTTTAAAAATTTATAATTCAGGAAATGAACCTTTGCCAATATCTCCAGGATTACATCCATATTTTAGTGTAAATCACGAGAATAAGAAACAAATTAATATAGCTGAAATACAGGATTTTAATGCATATCATTTTCCTTGGGATAAGGAACTAAGTGGTGATTTTTATAACTTTGATGGAAAAGCCGAAATTAAATTTTCAAATCAGCAGACAATATTACTGGACACAAGAAAATCTGAGGTTGATGTAAAATACTTAGTATTATGGTCACAAAATACAAATTACTCTGATTATGATTTTGTCTGCATAGAACCTTTTAGCAGAGAGACAAATGCTATCAATACCAACCCTATTTTGATAAATCCACTAGAAACTAAGACCTTAAATTTAAAGCTAGTGTTGAGAAAATAGCCATGCAAAAGACCCGCTTAAACAGCGAGCCCTAGTTTATTATTATTTATAATTTGTTGTTTATACTATTGATTCCCATCAGCTTCTGAACTTGATCCCCCACTGTTTTTATTGTTTGAACCTTTGCTCTGACTGTTAGAATTAGTCTTACTTCTGATTTCGTCCAATAGTTTTTTGATATCAGACATAGTATTTTATTTATTGTTCCTTAAAAAGGTGTGGCTAAATTATAACACATTCGGATTTAAATGTCAATCCAGTCTGATTTGTTTAATGTGTCCTATTGCAGGAAATCAGCTTAATTACTGCATTATAGTTGTAAGTCTACTTTTTAAATATTTTATTGCCGATAGGGCTAAAAAACCAATATATACTCCTAAAGTATTAGCTAAAATATCTTTCCATGTGTCAAGTCGACTGTAGCTGTATTGTTTATTTGTTAGTGTATCAAGCAAAAACTCCATCATTTCATTTAGACACCCTAATCCCGAAATAAGAAAAAATAATAAAGCTAATTGAGTAATAATTGATATTTTAATTTTTAGATTGAGTTTGATATATTCAAAAATTATACTAGTAACAACTCCGCCACCTAAAAAATGTAGTAAGAAGTTGCCTAAATTTTCATTATAAATTAATTGAGGTAAAACAAATAGAAAAGCCAACACTATTACAGGACATAATATAAGCAACTGGCTATTTTTTATTATTTCTCTAGAACTTAAGAACAGAAGCTTGAACTCTGGCAACTGCTTTAGTACTAGTAAAGACACAATTGGCAGCAAATAAATTGCTGATATCAAAATCAACCAATAAATCATACTAAAAATCTAGTTAATATTCCAGCCACCGGAAAAGACTCCTTCCATGTCTACTCTTTCATAAGTATGTGCTCCAAAGTAATCTCTTTGGCCCTGAATCAGATTTGTTGGTAATTTTGAGGCACTTAAAGTTCTTATATAATCCAATGTGGAATTAATAACAGGAAGCGGTAAATCTAGCAGTTTTGATACTTGTGATAAATTAATTATTCTATTTTCAAAATCAATCTCTTCTCTTAAGTATGAAGTTAATTTACTCAACATTTGACTTCGTATAATACAGCCACCTTGCCAAATTCTAATTACCTCACCTAGATCAATCTGCCAGTCAAATTCAGTATTTGCAGCAATTATTAAATCAAGCCCTTGTAAATAAGCCGCTAGGTAAACTGATTCCAGTGTAGTATACAAAAGACTTTGTAAATCTTCTTTATTAATCTGGAGTTTATGAAGCTGACCTTCAATATTTTTTTTGACCATCACATTTGTATTCCTGCTTGAGAGTATTCTTGCAAAAAGACTTGCGGATATGGTTGGTACTGCAATTCCTAGATCTAGTGCGGACTCTACAGTCCATTTACCGGTACCCTTACTGCCTGCTTTATCTACCACCAAGTCTACTAGATGTTTACCTGTTTTTTCATCAACTGATTTTAATACATTTATACTAACATCCATTAAAAAACTCTGAACATCACCAGTATTTAAACCTTCAAAAATTTGATTTACTATTACGTGGTCATAGTTTTCTCCATTCTTATATACATTTCTCAAAATATCATACACTTCTGCTATCCCTTGCATAATTGCGTACTCTATTCCGTTATGAACCATTTTCACAAAATGCCCACTACCTGAAAGGCCTACATTGGTGACACAAGCGTTACCTTCAAAATCTTTTGCTGCAATTGCATTGAGCATTGGTAGTAAAGTTTTAATGCTTTCAACTCTTCCGCCAGGCATAATACTAGGGCCATGCAACGCTCCCTCTTCACCACCACTAACTCCACAACCAACAAAATCTATATGATCACTTGCTAGCTCCAATTGCCTTCTTTGAGTATCTTTCCAGTGAGAGTTACCACAATCAATAATGATATCGCCTTCTTCAAGATGTTCTTTAATGACTGCAATAAAATCATCTACAGCAGTGCCACTTTTTACCATCAATATAACTTTTCTAGGTCTCTCTAGACTGTTAATGAATTCATTTATTTTCTCATAACCTATAATGTTATTGTAATTCTGATTCAGAAATTCTTCTGTTTTAGCAAAGGTTCTATTAAAAACAGCAATTTTATATCCCTTATCAGCAAAATTTCGTGCTAAGTTTGCACCCATTACAGCAAGCCCAATTAAACCAATATTATTTTTATTATCCATATGTAAACAAACTAACAATTAAAATACTAAAACTTATTTCTGCAAATTAAAAACCTCCGTGAGGAGGCTGATATATTGATTATTTAGGTCTCTTAGTACCGTACTTACTTCTACTTCTCATTCTCTTAGCTGTACCTGCAGCATCAAGCTTACCTCTAACAATATGATACTTTACACCTGGTAAATCTTTTACACGACCACCTCTAATCAAAACAACACTGTGCTCTTGTAAATTATGCGCTATACCAGGGATATAAGCCAATACTTCCATTTTATTTGAAAGCTTAACTTTTGCTATTTTACGAACAGCTGAGTTTGGCTTTTTAGGAGTTGTTGTATATACTTTGGTACAAACACCTCTTTTGAAAGGATTATTTGAAGGTAAAGGCTTATTTTCTAATCCATTCCAGTTTCTAGATAAAGCAGGAGATTTTGTTTTTTTCAAGATTTTAGTTCTTGATTTTCTAATTAATTGATTTATAGTTGGCATAATATTAAATTATTTCTGTCATTTTGTTAGGAAAATTATGATCACCAGAAAAAATATGTAAGCGATTGTTAAGTCTTAAATCTCTGTGTCTATTTTTTGGAAGCATGCCGCTAATAGCTCTGTAGATAGGAACTGAAGGATCTTTTTTAACTAAGTCTTCAAAAGAAATAACTTTTAAGCCACCTACCCTACCCGAGTGAGTAAAATAATTTTTCTTTTTAGGTTTTTGACCAGTAAGTACAGCCTGTGAAGCATTTATTACTACTACAATTCCACCTAAGTCAACATCAGAAGAATAATCAGCTTTGTTTTTACCAATAAGCATTCTTGCTGCTTCAGTAGCTAATCTTCCAATTGGTTTTTTTGATGCGTCAAAAAGATACCACTCACGTTGTAGCCCTCTTTTGATACCTCTGGTAGTTTTAGTTGAATTTACAATTGTTTGAGACATTTTATAGAATTAATTTAATTATTCGGATAACATTACTACACTTTTATCTAATGTACTGAAATCTTGTGCTAGTTTTAACTGAGCAGTATAGCCACCCTGACGATCTAAAAATTTTGGTACAATTTCCTCAATCATTTTCCTGCTATCTTTTTCAGATAAATAGGGCCTTAATCTTCTATAGGCAAGTTGAGTATCACCCCCAGTATTTTTACACCAAGTTATCATTCTTTCGAATTTTGGTCTAAACCATTTAGCTCTAGCAGTAAAAGTAACTATTTTTCCGTTTTGAATAAGCCCTCTGGATAAATCAACCCAAAGTCTTTTTCTTTCTTCTTCTGTTCTTTTAAATTTTTTAGTTTTTCTCAAGTGACGCATAAATTACTGATTATTTTACTAACTCTAAAATTGTTTGAAATGGTCTAAAACCGTATTGTCTATGATAATTTGACTTAGCTTTATATTTTACTACACGAATTTTTGCACCTTTTTGGTGTTTTATTACCTTAGCTTTTAAAGATTTTAACTCTTTATCTTGGCCAAAAGCATGTACAACATTAACATCAATTACAGAACCTTCTTCAGCTTCCAATCTATCAACGATAAATTTTTGTCCGTAATTAACTACATATTGTTTTGAACCTGATTGTACTACAATAGACATATTTGAAATTTCACTATAATATTTCTAAAATTTTTACTTTTACTTGCTTATTTCTATTTTTAAAACTGACTTCTTGCCCCGGCTTTTTTCCAATTAATGCCTGCGCTAAAGGGGATTCGTTACTGATTTTATTACTAATTACATCTGCTTCACTATTACCAACAATCTTTATCTCAAACTCAGTATTATCTATTGAATATTGAATTTTTACACTACTTCCAATCTGGATTACCTTAGAATTCATTACTGATTTTTCATCAATAATCTCATAATTTGATAATACATCTTCAATTTCCTGCTGTCTTGTAACTAGCTTATCTCTTTCATTTTTAGCTGCATCAAGACCTGAATTTTCCTTAACATCTCCCTCAGCCAAAGACCTGTTTATAGCTTCTAAGGCATTGGGCACTTTAATTTCAAGAATCTCCTTCAATTCAGCCTCTAATTCAGCTAGGCCTTGCTTGGTCAGGTAATTAGTCATGGGTATATCCCCCTAATAAACGAGAATATTTTATATTTTGTCAAGCGCTTCTTTGCTTAAAGGCTTTTCAATACTTAATATCTGCCGTGATAAGATGTATAGAATTATAAATGCGGTAAAGGATGCTAGTGAGCTAAATTTCCAATAGTTAAAATTTTGAGTCAGTAAAAAATTATCTACCCAAGCCGGTTCTTTATTTACAAGGCCAAAGATGACAACGGTAAACACAGCCATTTGATTCAAAGTATAGCTTAGATGCAAAACTACACTAGCCCATAACCATTTCCAAAAGTTCCCATCAACTTTCAGGCTTGTTAAAGTTAGTAATGCAAATATTACTCCAAAATGTAGGTAACGTGAGTGCATTTTAGTTAAAAACAGAAAATAAACAACAGAGCTTATAGTCATAAAAATTAACATAGATTGCAAGCTCAACTTTTTATTAAAAATTTTTTTCAGATTTAAGCTTCTAAGTTTTGATATGTTTAAGTTTTGCCACGACCAAGTCATCATAATTATTAGTATAAAGTAAATTAGGATAGCTGCTGTGCTTACAGAAAGTATATTTGGCTTAAATATTGGGTCACTTGCCATCCCGGTCATTTCAATCAAGCTCCAAAAAGTCGCCCCACCGTTACTGATTACATTACTTCTCCCCACCACTGCAAAAAGTGTAGAGCCTAATCTTTCATAATTTAGTATGATACAAGGCACAACGATTAGTAAGCTTGTCAGACTAAAACCAAACAATTGCATTCTTAAGTCACGCCAAACCCCAGTTTTATACAAAAAAATAAACTGTGATAAAAATCCTACAGCCAAAACCACTACACCTAAAACTAAAGCATTTGTATATCCCCCTAACTCATAAAATTTAATTCCTGCATAAATTGCAACCAAAGTAGTTACACCTAATACTTTAGGTACTATTAAATCTGACCATTTTTTACCATACGCATGGTATAGCAAAATTACAGGAATTACTAAAATAGCCTGTTGTTTCGTCCAGAAAGCTAGACCTAAAAGTACACCTGACAGGAAAAAATTGCTCTTGTAAAAGCTATAGTTATGGTCTTCCTGGTTATACATCAATTCTAGAGCTACAGCACATATCAATGCTATTAAAGTATCATTTTGCCCCCAAACTCCAGACACAAACCACAGAGAAGGTAAAATATAACCGACAGCAGCTAAACCAAAAGCTTTGAATAAATTCTGTGGATTCAGCTTTAGAGCAAGGTGATAAATATAAGCTACAAAAGCTATATCTACAAGCCAATTTGATAATTTAACAACAGTTACAAAAGCTTGGGCAGAGCCACCAAACAAAAGTGATATCGTGTAATAAATGGTTTCAAGTATGAGACTTAAAAATGAGTAATCAAAAAATCCCGTATAATTTCTCCAAAAGCCAAACACTCCCATTTCAAAACCGGCCTTGCCCCAGGTATATTGAGTTGTGACCATATCAAACAAAAACCCGGGGTTAAATAAATTTACAAATCTAACATAGGAACCGAAAATAAGACTGGAAATTAAAAATATTTTAACGTATAGAGGCAAGTTTGCAAAATTACTTTTGAGGTTATGTAAGTAATTTATGAATTTCGTGATCATAAAAACTGGATGAAGCTCATATGATACTGAAGATTTTGTCAATTTTCAATCTAATTTTGAATTTTCTAATACTCATGGCAAGCCGATATTACCAATAAACTCAAGGTCTTCTTCATCTACAACCACGTCTTCACCTAAATTTGTCCCGTCAATATAAAACTGCACTGTATAAGTATTACTTTCATTTCCTCCAATTACAGCATGTTTACCTACAATTATTCCCACACTATTAGAACCTATGTTTTCTTCGGGAATAGCATTTTTAATTCTAACTTCATCGCCTATTTTAAACATATACTATTTAATTTATATTTTATTAACGACGATTCTATTTTAAAATTTCTGCTATTTTTGTCAATTATTTTTATTATTTTAGGTGGTTAAAAAATTAGCGTGTCAGTAGAATATGATCAATTTGCATAAATCTATAAGTTGTGCTAGCAGGATAATATGGAAGAAAATAATTCGCATCATAATATTGAAAATTCAGAGACAGAGAATATACAAAAACGATTAGCGATACAAATAGGTTTGGCCCGTCTTCAGTGTGATTTGATATCAGTTCAGCAAGAATTAGATAATTCTATCAATAAGAAGTTTGATATAAAAAATAAAACTCTTAATGAACTTAATCATCAGTATTCTAAACTAGCTAAAAAATATGAAGAATTAAATCTCAGAGACCCAAGTGAAGTTAAATTAGAAATACAACAAATTGAAGTCGAAATGGAAGAGATTCAGAGAGAAATAAATGAAATTATTTGGAATAAAAAAACTGATAGGATGGATTAGCCAAAAAAACCTCCTAAACTTACTGCTAGGAAATGTGTTATTTACAATTCAATCTTTTTGTGTATAAAAAAATCTATGCTTGAAAATCGGAAACTTATATCTTACAAAATCAATTCTAACAAAAAACAATTATATCTAATTAATCGTGAGGGCAGAGCTGCCTACAAAGAAAAACAGACTTTATACCGAATCAATTATTTGATACACTCTTTAGAAAAAACAATAATTGCAAATATAAATTTAGTTGAAGTAAAGCTACTGCTTTTAAGTGAAAATACTAAAAACGTTCTTAAAATTAATTTAGATTACTATTCTGATATAGTAAATGGATTAATAGAAGTTGATCCAGCAATGCTTAGCATAATTAGTAATAGCCTTGCCAGATATACCAATACGCTTAAAATTATTCACCATTCCTTAATATTTGATAAATTAATTACTTCTACCACAAAGTTAGAATTTATGAAAACGCTTGACCTGCTTAATGATATAAAAATATATTTTAATTATCTTATTGAAAAAGAAAAGCTTACCAAAAAGATTAATTAGCTAGTGTATTCAATATTTTGCATTAATATAACAATTGCCATGCTAATTATAAAAATTTGGTGTATTTTGCTAGTCTTCATTAACAGGTGGTATATTAACATAAATGCTATCTACATAAACTCGGAACATACCCAAAAAAGAAACCTCCTAAGCTTACTGCTAGGAGGTAGATTGTTATTTGATTTAAATTTTGGTTTGCGAACCACCACTTTCTCCAGTGATTATCTACTCATTCGGGAGCTTGATGCTCGTAATTTTTATGATGGTAGCGGCGAGTGGGATCGAACCTCTGACCTCGGGCTTATGAGTCCCGCGCTCTAACCAACTGAGCTACGCCGCCAACTCTACTTAACTATAAAAATGGTAAAATTCTTGTTATTGTCAAGATATAAAGACAATTAGAACCTAGTGATAAATTAAATCCAGTGCAATTTAGACCCTAAATTAAGTTCAACATACACCAGTTTTACCCAATTTCCAGCTCAGCAATTATCGGTAAATGGTCAGAGACACTAATATTTGGCACACTCCACTTTGATACTTCAAAGCCCTTCTGAAAAATATAATCCACGTTCAAACCTTCAGGCAATCTTTTAAAAACTCCATGCACATTTGGATTTAAAGTATTTGAGTTATTTTTATTAACCAGTACTAGCTCTTCAGTAAGCATTTTTATCGAGGCAGAATCAGGATGAATATTTAAATCCCCAGTAAAAATAGTCGGAAGCGACTTAGTATTTTTCAAAAAACTCAATAAAGATCGTGTTTGTTGGATCATTTGCATAGTTTCAGTACATAAATAAGAAACGGTAAAATGGCTGGTGACATTACGAATATATTTATCTTTATATTTCAACACTCCCCAAACAAAATTTTTAGATTCTTCAAAAACTGTATAATAATCCTCTTTTTGATCATGTAAAATTGTTTGAATTAAAGGGTGCTCTTCATTATATTCTGTATATTCAGGTAAAGTCTTTTCAAAAAAACAGCCATAGTCCACCATTTCCAGATCTGTTAAAAACCCATTTCCACTATAAGAAATTTTGTCATCACTGGATTTTAAACCTGTATATGGAACAAAATAACCCTCATAATCAAGTTCTTTTTTTAAATATTCAAATGGCTCAACAATATTAGGACTACAATAATTAAATCTACCTGTAGATACTTCCTGCAAATTAATAATGTTAGGTTTCTCAGCTCTCAAAAAGTTTACTAATTCATCTAGAAATTTAAAATGCCAAGCGTTGATTTGAACAATTTTCATATTGTCTTTAAAACAGAGCGTAAAACCTGCTTTTGTCAAAAGCTTCAGCTTCAAATTTTACAAGCATTTATAAAGGCATCGGGTTTTTAAACACTGGTGTTTCTTTAATCTCACCTTTTACTTCCAGTTTACCTGAATTGTCTGTACCCTGATTCCATTTTGATTTGTGCAATTCCCTATTTCCGCCAACAAACTCTCCATTTACAAAAATTTGAGGTTTACTACAATACTGCTGATGACTGCCAGGCTGCCAACCAAATTCTTTTACCAAATCCGTCAAAAGCTGGTTATCAAAATCCTCATCTAGATAATACATACTGAAACTATCCAGAATGTTTCTTGCAACTAGTTCAGTCATCAGTTTTTCACTTGCAATACAAAACGGACAGTCATGTTTGTAAAATATTACATTTTCAGTTTGAGCTATTTCACGCATTTTTTCCGGGCTAAACATATAATATATTTTTCTTATATATCTTGAATTATGTCAATTACTTCATGCAAAACAAATATGATAAAAATTCACACAGAGCACCCATATTTACAAGCTCAACAAAATATGCTATTGTTGAAGTTAGATTTAATTAATAACAATATGGAAATATAAAAGAGCTTTAATACCAAAATTTTTGAGAAAGCAGATTTAATTGCATCAGTGAAACAAATTTTAGCTAACGAAACAGAATTTCAACCAAACCAACTAATTATAAAATTGAAGCAAGTTTTGGGTAAAATAGCTCAAGAAAAAGCCGGCTTTGAAAATCCTGAATATTACCCTTTTCATATGGGTGAGAACCCATTTAGACATACAGAAGATGTAATGGCCAGAGCAGCAAAATCAGTTAAGGCTTTCGTATCGGTGGGAGTTTTAAGCCCTAAACAAGCAAATTCTATAATTTTGGCAGCTGCATTTCATGATGTTATTCAGAAACACAGTGAAAGAGGTTTAAATGAATTGCAAAGTAGTGACTTGGCAATAAAATTTATTAAGGATAACAAATTGGAGTCAAATTTAGATACAGATTTGGTGGAAGCATTTATTCTTTCAACTCTGCCAAGTTTTAAGTCAGCTGAAATTAAACCAGAAGCTAAAACTACTGAAGAAAAAACTAAAATTTACAATGGTTCTAAGATATATATTGAAGCAAAAGAAATAAAAAATCTTAGCTCAGAAAAATATTCTAAATTGCAAAAGTTAATTATAGAACTAATTGTATTTTTGTCAGATTTAGGTGGAGCTTCCTTGGTAGGTAACAGAAGATTTAATGTTTTACGTTTAAACAGTCTCTCTGCAGCCAAAATACCGGAATACTCAAAAAATGTTGAGGTGTATCAAAAAATTATAAAAACAGATGCAATTTTATATAGTAACCAATTATTTTTAGAAATGCTAATCAAACAAGCAAATTTAGCTAATGAAAATGCTATAGCAAAACTCAATACTATTAAAGGTAGAGAAGTTAGTCAGCCTCAAGTGCAGGAACTTATTAACAGCTTCATAAAATATCGAGAAGGAGAGGTAGTATTTCAACATTATATTTTAGAAAAATTTAATAACAAAATCACCCAGATATTAGAATTTCTTGAAAATACAAATACTACCACAGACATAGAAATTAGGGCCTTATTTGAAAAATTACAGTCACAAGTTTATAAAAATGGTGTTCAGGACGCAATTGAAGTTTATCATAATTTAGTCAACGACGAGGCTAAAGTTTTGGAATTATTAAAGCAAGTATACGAAAAATCAATTCCTACCAAAACAATGTAAAATTATTAAGAAGGGATCGTTTTTTATCGCGTACATTTTATTGACATTTTTCTATATTCCAGTTTGAATTTCTCCATGAGTTCTGGCCAATCAGATGATTTAAATCACCTTAGAAGTAGAATAGATCAAGTCGATGCAAAATTAATTCAGGTTTTAAAAGAAAGATTTGAGTTAGTGGAAAAAATAGGCCAGTACAAAAAACAACATAATCTACCTGCATTAAATCAAACTAGATGGCTAGAAGTGCTTGCCAAACTTGAAGAAAGAGCAAAAGAAGAAGGACTAGATTACCAAACACTTGAAGAAATCTGGAATATAATTCACAAATACTCTATTAAAATTGAAGAGAAAATCTAAATATGTATAACCCATCCTATATTATTGCCGACCATATTAGAGCTGCTTGTTTTATAATTGCTGAGGGTGTACATCCAAGTGGTAAACAGCGTGGCTACATTTTAAGAAGATTAATTCGTAGAAGCCTAGCGGCCAGTCTTAAATTGAACATAGACATCAGTAGTAACAAATACTTTGAGGAATTGGTAGATGCTACAATTGCTATATATGACGGGGTATACGATGAGGTCAAAGAAAACCGAGATACAATCATCTCAACTTTGATTACCGAAGCTCAAAAATATCAAAAAGCTATCGTAGTAGGCCAAAAAGAATGGGCCAAAATCTTAAAATAATTATTTTGATTGTTTTTTATAAGACTTAATTTTAACAAAAATTTATGACAACACAAGAATTAACACCTCAATTTTTAGCACAAAAGACCTGGGATTTATATCAAACCCATGGTGTCCCTATTGAAGTTTCCGAAACTATATTAGAAGAAAAAGGTTATAAACTAGATTTAGATGAATTAAACAAATTGATTGAAGCACATCAAAAACTATCTCAAACTACTTCAAGCGGACAGTTCAAATCCGGCCTTGGGGAAAATACAGAGAAAACCACAAGACTACATACTACAACTCACATTTTACATAAGGTTTTGAAAGATACTTTTGGACCAGAAGTCAGGCAAATGGGGTCAGCAATTACTAGTGAAAAAGCCCGCTTTGATTTTGTTTTAGAAGAGAAAATGGATGAAGAAAAAATCCGGGAAATTGAAAAAAGGGTGCAAGAAATTATTGATATGCATTTAAAAATGGATAAAAAAGAGATGCCCGAAAAAGAGGCACGTGATCTTGGAGCTATTGGGCTTTTTGGTGAAAAATATGGAGAAAGAGTTACTGTTTATACACTAGAAGATGACAATCACATCGTTTATTCTAGAGAATTTTGTGGAGGACCACATGTTTCAACTACTGACGAGATAGGTAAATTCAAGATTTTGAAGCAAAAATCAATTGGGCAAGGACTAAAAAGGCTCGAATATAACGTAGAGTAGTTGGTTTGAAAGATTTATTAGCCAAACTAAGGCATTTATGTATTGCCTATATTGACTTTTTAAGCTATACTTGATATGTAGAATAGATGAATAATCAAACATGGACAATAACCCTTTAGCCGATTTAGCTGTGGATTTGAAAACTAGTATATGTTATTTTGGGACTACCAATAATAAGGGGGTTAGTAAGACCTTCGGAGTTTTATCTGAAGATCGTAGAAAACACCTGTATATATTGGGTAAAACCGGCATGGGTAAAACTACCCTACTCCAAAATATGGTACTCCAAGATATTTATAACGGTTTTGGGGTATGTTTTGTAGATCCCCATGGCGACCCATCCGAGTATATTTTAGATAGAATTCCAACTCACAGACAAAATGATGTAGTGTATTTTAACCCTGCAGATACAGATTTTCCCATCGGTTTAAACATGTTTGAGGCAACTCACGGAGAAGAAAGATTTTTAATTGCTTCCGGTCTAATCGCAGTTTTCCACAGATTGTGGCAAGGCATGTGGTCAGCTAGAATGGAATATATTTTAAATAATACACTATTAGCTTTACTGGAAAATCCTGATAGTACACTTCTCAGCATTATACAAATGTTGACTGATATAGATTTTAGAAAAAAAGTGGTAGAAAATATTACAGACCCGTTAATTAAAAACTTTTGGACCAAAGAATTTTCCAATTTCAACGATCGATACAGGCAAGAAGCTATTAGTCCGATTCTAAATAAAATAGGTCAATTTTTAGCTAATGATCTTACTAGAAATATTGTGGGTCAAAAGAAAAGTACTATAAATTTTAGAGAAATAATTGATAACCAAAAAATTCTGGTAGTAAATCTATCTAAAGGTAAATTAGGTGAAGACAACTCTAACTTGCTGGGCTGCCTAATAGTTACCAAACTTCAACTTGCAGCTTTGAGTAGAGCAGATGTACCTGAGAAAGATCGTAAGGATTTTTATTTATATGTAGATGAGTTTCAGAATTTCACGACTGATAGTTTTACTACAATTTTGAGTGAGGCTAGAAAATACAAACTAAATTTAATTCTAGCGCATCAATATATTTCTCAACTGACCGAAAGCGGCAATGATAAGATTAAAAGTGCTATTTTTGGTAACGTAGGGACTATTATCTCGTTTAGGCTGGGTTCAGAAGATGCTGATTTTATGGCAAAAGAATTTGCTCCGATTTTTGAACCAAAAGATTTTTTAAGTCTAGAAAAAACTCAAATTGCCCTATCCTTATCAATTAAAGACAACAAGAGTAAGCCATTTTTAGCCAATACTTTAGCTCCGATTTTTGACAAATTAGCTGGGAGATTTATTGTAAATGCAGGTGTATCTAGACAAAAGTATGGTATCCCAAAAAATCAGGTAGTCGATGAAATCAACAAAGTGATGAAAAATAAGGTTGAGGTAAATTCAAACTTAAAATCACAAGCAAACCCCTCAAACATAAAAATTAATAGAAACTCAGGAGGTGGAACTGAGAAACTAAAAAATTTAAGAAATTCACGGCCTAGCATTCAACTTAATAATCAAACAAATCAAGTACAACCAAAGTTACCTTTAGTGCCAAACACAAATTTAAGTCTACCTCAAAATGGTCAATACAGTGATGGTAATTTAGCTGCCCTTAAAAGAGCAAAAGCACAAGTAGCGGCAACAAATAGTGTGAAAGGACCTAAATTGATTTTAGGAAAAACTCCCCCACCCGATTTAAACCCGGATGATAATTTTTTTCACGTACCCGGCTCAAAGTAATTTGAGAATTTAATTTAGTGATAGTAAATTTGGGAAGTGGCTTATACATGCAAAAACCCACCTAATATAGGTGGGCTGAACTTAGTTATATTTGCTTTTATAGCTATAATTCTATAATTAATTATTGACCATGGTTTTAGGTTTTCTATCTCTTAATGCCATCACAATAATATAAATTGGAAAGAATGGGAAGAATAAAATCTTACTATACCATTTGAGTGCGGCAAATTGCTTGGATAACCACCTAAAGAAAACAAATAGGATTGGTGTGGTTACAAGTGACAAGAACCCCGAAGTCAGCAAACCGAACATAATTACCAAAGCAATAGAGCGATAAAATACACTGAGGAAAGCTAGAGGAGCTAATGAGGCAATCGCGGTAAATTTAGTCATCATTACAGCTCTCAATCTTACACCTGAAGCGAAGCTGATAGCTCTTTTTTCATCCCATCCTTCAGCAATTTTCTGTTTTGCAGCGTCAATCAAAAATATAGCTACATTTTCCACAATACCAATTAAAATTATAATACCGATGATTTCCAAGAAACCGATTTGTCCGGCACCTAAATAGGCAAGTGCAGGGAACATTCCAAGGAAAGTAAGAGGAATGGTATATAAAATGACCAAAGGTTGCGTAAATGACTGGAAGAAAACCGCAAGTACAATATAGCTAACTACAATTGCAAGAAGTAAAGCAATTAGTAAATCCGTAAATGATTTTGCATTTGCAGCTGTATTACCTTCGCTATAAGCCTCTATGTTTTCTTTGTTTAATCCAATATCTTTAGCTCTGTCCCCTTCTTTATAATAATTCACTAGACTGCTACTTACTAAAGCTGCAGTGCCTTGGTCTGTATGACCCCCTGCTAATCTAGCTTGAACCACACTTATAGTTTGGCCCTTAACTCTCTGTATTGTATTTTTAGGAGTTTTTTCATTAATTTGGGCAATATCACCTAGCTTAATTGCTTGGCCGGTGGTATTAAAGATAGTGACGTTTTTAATACTTTCCAAAGTTTTAGGGTCTTCAAAGTTTTTATCCAAGATTACATCAACACTGTCACCATTGTCAGTTAAGGTAATCACACTTTTATTGTCATTAATACCAAATAGTTGCTTTAGTTGTTGATTTACTAAAATGCTTAGTGGAGCATTAGGGACTACAAGCTGCGACTGAGCTAATTTTTCACGGTCGATTAAAACCTCAATAGTTTTATTTTGCTTGTTTGTGTATCCATCATCTACTTTAGTCACGATTTTTTGCCCGTTGTCACATTTTTCGTCAATTACAACTTTTTTATCACTAGTTAGACAAGTATTTTTAAGAGTTTGACCTACAGCTAAAGATGCTGATTGAAGAGTATTTAAATTATCTGTTTTTATAGCAATTGATACTTGATAGTCAGTTTGCGGTGGCCCTGTTTGTTGTATATCAGCTTTTATATCAAAAAACTTAGGATTAGTTGAGTCTATACCGTATTTATTATTTATTTCACGGTTGATAGTTTCAGCAATTTTATTTGATTTGATCTCTCTTTGCGAAGTTGGTTTAAGCTGTATAAAATAAGTTAAGCCGTTACCACCACTTTGAGAAGGGAAGGGAAATACTTCTTTTACTTCATTTTGCTGATTAATAATATTAATTACATCTGACCTAACTTCTTCTCTACTATTTTTTGTAACTTCCGGTAAAAATGATCCACTTATTATAATAGTATCACCATTATCATTACTAGAAAACTGAACTGTTTTTATCTTTCCCAAGTTGAAAAGCAAACCTGCCAAAGCAAACGGAATAATAATACCCAGTAAAATAATAAATACTCTCAATAATCTACTACCATTTAAAAGTCTCTCATTTAAGGCAATCAACCATTTAGCTACTCCCCATAAATTCTTCTCTTCATCTTCTGTTTTATTCTTGCTAGGTTTTAAAACTAGACCTCCGAGCCATGCTAAAAATACTAACGGAACAATGTATGAACCAATAATTGCAGGAATAATGGTTAAAGGAATATAAGAAAAAATTTGACCTATAATTCCCGAAATTACACCAAATGGTACAAATACAATTATATTTGTTAAAGTAGCTAAAAATAAACCGTTACCTACATCTTTTACAGCTGCAAGTACAGCATCATTTCCCTTTAAGCCTGTATCCAATTTTCTCTGGATAGATTCCAAAATTACTAAAGCTGGATCAACTACTAAACCAATTACCAAAACTAGAGAAAACAGCACTAGAGTGTTTAAACTTTCACCTATAAAATACAAATAAATATTTGAAAATACTAAACTAAGTGGAATCGCGATTGCTGCAATGATAGCTGCTCTCCAAGAAACAAAGGCAAGCATTACTAAAAATACAAGCTGGATTCCTCCAAGTAACCAACCTATGTTGGCTGCAGGTCCATTTACTCCTTTTATTTTACCACCAATTAAGCCACTAATTACTTCATTCACCTGTTCTTTATTTTGGTCATTTACAGAAAAATTTTCAATGATCAATACTTTGTCATCTTCTATATGGTCAGCCTCTTTACCAATTAAATACTTTGCATCTTCATAGCTATTGAATTTATCAGTGATTTTCTTTGTATATGCACTTAAGTCTGATCCTTTTGCAGCTTTAATAGTCAATACCACAGCAGGTAACACTGTTTTTTTATCTTCATTTTTAAGCCCGATATTTGTCTGATCCCCTATAAAACTATACTTGGTTGTAAAAGTGGCAAAATCACTTAGTTTGGCCAATTTAGGAGCTTGTGCAACTTGAGTTCCTTGTCCAGGAATTATTTGTCTTGTTCCTTGAGCTGCAGCAACTTGAGTAGGTGTAGGCAAAAATACAATATTTTTAACATCCTCCACATTATCACCTTTCACTGTGGTTACAATTGAGTAATTTTTGTTATCCAATGCTACATTGGCTGCGGCTGGGATTGATTCACCAAAAAGACTTAACTGACTTTGGATTTGATCAACACTGACTCCGGATTCTCTCATTTTTTGAAGATCTAGAGTTACTACGAGTTGTTTTCTAAAATTTACAAAGGCTCGACACTAGCTGTCTCGGGTATTTGGGTCAAGTCTTTAGAGACTTTATTATACACGGAATAAACTTTTTCAAGGTCATTTCCGGCAATAGAAAAAATTAA